>JAZKEE010000273.1:0-4607 GCA_040387235.1 Pseudomonadota bacterium | reverse complement strand
CCTCGGCCAAGATGCTGTCCATCGTGCCGCTGATGGCCGGTGGCGGCATGTACGAAACGGGTGCCGGCGGCTCGGCCCCCAAGCACGTGCAGCAGCTGGTGGAAGAAAACCACCTGCGCTGGGATTCGCTGGGCGAGTTCCTGGCGCTGGCCGTGTCGTTCGAAGACCTCGGTATCAAGACCGGCAACGCCAAGGCCAAGATCCTGGCCAAGACGCTGGACGCCGCCACGGGCAAGCTGCTGGACAACAACAAGAACCCCTCGCCCAAGACCGGCCAGCTGGACAACCGCGGCAGCCAGTTCTACCTGGCCCTGTACTGGGCCCAGGAATTGGCAGCGCAGACGGACGACAAGGAACTGGCAGCGCACTTCGCGCCGCTGGCCCAGGAACTGACGGCCAAGGAAGACACCATCGTGGCCGAACTGGCCGCCGTGCAGGGCCAGCCTGCCGACATCGGTGGCTACTTCCTGCCCGACGTCGCCAAGCTCGACGCCGTGATGCGCCCCAGCGAGACGCTGAACAAGGCACTCAAGGCTTTTGCCTGATTATTTTTGCTCCGGAGCCCCACACTCCCATAGCCAAGGGCCCCATAGGGGCCCTTTTTCTTTGCCTGTTGCCCTGCCAGCACGCAAGCTGGCGGGTGCGGGCTACGGCCGGTCGCGATCCACCACGCGGCTGTTCAGGGGCTTGGGCACATAGGCGGGCAGGAAGGCGCAGCCCTTGCCGAACTGGGCTTCATACGCCGGGCACTGCTGGGCAATGCCGTCGGGGGTGGGCTTGGCGCCCTCGTCCACCCATCGCAGCAGCGCTGTCATCAGCGTGGGGTAGGTCGGGTCGCTCAGGTAGCTGTGGGTGCTGTGCTGGGTGAAGGTCTGCACCAGGCGCGCGCCGCTGCCGGCGCGCTCCATGGTGCCCTTGAAGTGGGCATCGAGCTCGACGAAGGCCGTCGGATCGTCCACCCCCTTGACGGTGAGCACGGGCACGGCGATGCGGCCCGTGGGGTCGGTGTCCTGCGCGAAGCGCGCCAGGGCCTGCGGATCGGCCTGGTAGCGCAGCACGGCAGCGTTGAGCGCTGCATCGTCGGCCGAGCCCGTGTACCGGGCGCCCGTGTTGCCGAAGGGGCTGGCATCGCCCGTGCGCAGGTGCACCACGTCGCGGTAGTGGAAGGTGCCCCAGTTCAGGTGGCTGTGGATGGAACTGGCGGGGATGCGGATCACATCGACGATGGTCTTGACCTTGCGCTGCTGCTCGGGCGTGCGCTGGGCAGCCGGCTTGTCCAGGCCCAGGCACTCGTTGGCGCGGGCCGTGAGCTCGGCCGCGGTCATCTTCGCTGCGGCCGGCAGGCCGATGTTCAGCGGGTACTGCACTTCGCTGGGCAGCGGGTGGTTGTTGCACAGGGATTGGTAGACCACGCGCAGGTCGGTGCGGAAGTCGTACGAGCGGCTGCCCCCGGCCAGCAGGCCGCTGGTGAGCAGCACCGCATCATAGGGCTTGCCCGCACCGTTGCCGAACATGTCGGCGCCCATGGCGGCCACGCCGGCGCCCCAGGACTGGCCGTGCAGGATGGTGCGGCGCGGCTGGGCCACCTGGGCCACGACGATCTGGCGCAGGCGCTCAGTGTCCTCGGCCGCGGCGCGCACGGCCACACCGCCCTGGCGGAAGGTGCTGCCCGCCCAGGCATAGCCGGCGCGGACCATGATGGACCAGCGCTCCAGGTCCTCCACCGCGCGCTCGGCCTTGGGCGCACCCAGCGTGGGGCCACCGTGCGAATGCATCACCAGCACCTGGTTCCACTGGTTCGGCATGGCGATGAGGTAGTAGGCCCCTGCCGAATCCTGGCCCGACAGGCAGCGTGCGATGGCCGCGATGTCCTTGGGGCAGGCGGTGGCGACCGGGGCCGCCTCCTTGCTGGCAGGCAAAGCGCCCACACTGGCGGCCGACGGCATCTTCATCGGGGCGCAGGCGGCCAGCAGGCCAGCGGCCAGTCCCGCCAGGGGCAGGCGCATCGCGCGCGCGAAGGGTGCAGGAAGGGAATGCATGGGCGATTCGTCTCCGGGTATGTTGTGTGGTTCTGCAAAAAAGCGGGCAGCGGGGCGGCCCATGGCGCATCGTAGAAAGCGCCCTGCGCCCCGTCAAATAGCCGGCGCAGGGCAGCTCCATATGCTGTGCGTATGCAGATGCGCCAGCTGGTGACCTCCCTGCGCTCTGGCTATAGTTCCCGGTGCCTGTGTGGACCCCTGCCGCGCCGTGCATCGCCACCACAAAATCGCTCCTGAACTTCCAGGGGGCTGGATTTTGTTAACCAGATAGTGAACTATTCGGGCATGACCAAAGACACAGAGCCGACTCCGGCCAAGGAGCGCCAGCGCGACGCCGACCGCTCGCAGGGCGCTATCTTCAGCGCAGCACGCGACGAGTTTGCCGAACACGGCCTGGGCGGTGCCCGCATGGACCGCATCGCCGAGCGCGCCGGTCTGAACAAGCGGCTGATCTACTACTACTTCGAGGACAAGGAGAAGCTCTTCCAGGCCGTGCTGGAGCAGGCCTACCTGCACATCCGCGAGGAGGAGCGCAAGCTCAACCTGCTGGAGCTGGAGCCCGCCACTGCCATCCGCCGGCTGGTGGAGTTCACCTGGGTGTATTACCTGGAGAACCCGCAGTTCCTGACCCTGCTCAACAGCGCCAACCTGCACAAGGCGCGCCACCTGCAGGAGTCGCAGCGCGCGCGCGAGATGAACTCGCCGCTGATCGCCACGCTGGGCGAGGTGCTGGAGCGTGGCCGGCGCGAGGGCAGCTTTCGCGGCGGGGTGGACCCGCTGCAGCTGTATGTCTCGATCGCCGGGCTGTCGTACTTCTACCTGTCGAACAACCACACGCTCTCGTCCATCTTCGCGCGCGACCTGATGGCCCCCAAGGCCCGCAACGAGCGGCTTTCGCACATGTGCGACATGGTGCTCGGCTATGTGCTGAGGAGCTGAGCCGGGCCAGCGCAGCAGCGCTTGCCTCCGTCCAATCGATCCCCTCTGGAATGCACGGGTTGCCGGGCAGAAGGCGCAGCGCGGGCGCTCAGGTTGCGTATTTCCGGGTAAACCCCTAATCACACCCCGCGCAACCGCGTTGACGTCCGGTGGCTGATCCTGAAAAATGCACTCTATTCACCATTCAGTGAATTAAGAGCAAGTTCAAGCCTGCCACCCCGGAGACAAATCCACCATGCCTACTACGCGCCTCGCCCGTTTTGCCCGCACCGCTGCCCACGCCGCGCTCGCGGGTGCGGTTCTTTCCACCCTGCCCTTCGCCGCGCTGGCGCAGGGCGGCTACCCCACCAAGCCGGTGCGCGTGATCGTGCCCTTCGCCGCGGGCAGCACCACCGACATCATTGCGCGCGCCATCGCCGACAAGATGGGCCAGAGCATGGGCCAGTCGCTGGTGGTGGACAACCGCGGTGGCGCCAGCGGCACCATCGGCCAGCAGGCGGTGGCCACCGCCGCGCCCGATGGCTACACGGTGATGATCCACTCCTCCTCGCACACCGTGAGCCCCCTGACCTTTGCCAAGCTGCCGTTCGACACCACGGGCGACTTCGCGGGCGTGACGCCGATCTCCTCGCTGCCCAATGCACTGGTGATCTCGCCCGCCAAGGGCATCAAGACGCTGCAGGACCTGGTGGCTTCGGCCAAGGCCAAGCCCGGCACGGTGAACTTCGCCTCGGCCGGCCAGGGCAGTGCCACGCACCTGAACGCCGAGAAGTTCAAGCTGGCCGCGAAGATCGACGCCACCAACATCCCCTTCAAGGGCTCGGCCGAGGCCGTGACCGAGGTGCTGTCCGGCCGCGTGGATTACTACTTCTCGCCGATCGCGCCCGTCATCGGCCAGATCAAGGACGGCCAGTTGCTGGCGCTGGCCGTGGGCTCGCCCAAGCGCGCCGCCGCCCTGCCCGACGTGCCCACCACGGCCGAGGCCGGCGTGCCCGGCTCGGAGTTCAACTTCTGGATCGGCATGATGGTTCCGGCCAAGACGCCGCGCGACATCGTGAACCGCCTGCACGACGAGGTCGTGAAGGCGCTGGCGACCCCCGAGGTGAAGGAACGCTTCCTCAAGCTCGGCGCCGATGCTTGGACGCTCAAGCCCGAGCAGTTCGACGCCTACATCAAGGACGAGATCAAGAGCAACGCTGCGCTGGTCAAGGCCGCGGGCCTGTCGCCTACCCAGTAACCCCATCCGCGCTGTACCGCGCCGCCAGCCCTGCCAGGGGGTGGCCAGGCCGCGCCTTTGCCCACCCATTGCAACCTTTGAACTGAAAACGGACCGACCACCATGGCAACCCAACGACTCGGACTCATCATGCACGGCGTCACCGGCCGCATGGGCATGAACCAGCATCTGATCCGCTCCATCTGCGCCATCCGCGCGCAAGGCGGCGTGGTGCTTTCCAACGGCAACCGCGTGATGCCCGACCCCATCCTGATCGGCCGCAACGCCGAAAAGATGGAGGCGCTGGCCAAGGCGCATGGCATTGCACGCTGGGGCACGGACCTCGACGCGGCCCTGGCCAACCCCGAGGACACGGTGTTCTTCGACGCCGGCACCACGCAGATGCGCCCCAC
>JAZKEE010000272.1:0-11431 GCA_040387235.1 Pseudomonadota bacterium | reverse complement strand
CCAATGCATCGCCGCTGTACAAATGGCTCAGCGCAGAGGCCCCGGGGCTGCTGGGCAGCAAGGCCATCAAGTGGAACTTCACCAAATTCCTCGTGGGCAAGGATGGCAAGGTGCTCCGCCGCTATGCGCCACAGGACGCGCCCAAGAAGCTGGCGGGCGACATCGAGGCAGCGCTGGCCTGACGCACTGGCCCTACGCCTGCCAGCGGCACAGCACGCGCTCGCGCCCTGTGGCCGGGTGGCGGTCGTGCCCGTGCTCCTGCAGGCCGCAGCGCGCATAGAAGCGGCGCGCCCGCAGGTTGCTGCTGGCCACGTGCAGCGACCAGCCCGCAGGACAGAGCATGCACACCCGCGCCACCAGGGCAGCGCCTATGCCGCCTCCCTGCATGCCGGGATCTACGAACAGCTGGTGCAGGTGGGCCGCTTCCACGTCCAGCACCATGAAGCCCACGGCGGTTCCGCCGCGCTCCCCCACCAGCGTGAGGCAGGGCGGGCCGAACTCGGCATCGACGCGCACCAGCCAATGCGCCAGGGGCGCCACCTCGGCCACCGACGGATTGGCCGAGGCCCAGGCCCCACGCCACAGGGCGGCCAGCGCTGGTGCATCTGCCCCGGTAGCGCGGCGCAACACTGGCGTGGTCGATTCCATGGGTCTTTGGAGGAACATGCAGCCAGTATCGCGCCATCACGGCATCTGCGGCGAACCCTGAGGCACCACCGCCTCCCCTGTCCGCGCTCCGCTCTTTCCTCTCACAGGCAGCCCGAACAGCGGCCGCAGCCACCGCACCCGTCGAACCACGGCCGTGACGGCCCAGCACGCCAGCGCCGTACCGGCCAACAGCAGCAACGGCTCCAGCACAGGGCCGAGCTTCCACGGCGCCAGCGCCACTGCCAGCACGATGATGGCCGTCTGGTGCAGCACATACCAGGGGTAGACCGCCTCCTGGGTCCAGCGCAGCCAGGGCCACGGCTGGTTGAGCCGGTGGTGGGCCCAGCCCAGGATGGCCAGCAGCATGCTCCAAAGGTACAGGTCGGCCAGCACCCGCACGGCGGTGCGCGCCCGCCAACCACCCTGCTCTACGGCCAGCCAGCGCAGCGCGGTGAACAGCACCAGCAGTGCCAGTGCAGCGCCCAGCAAGCGCCAGCGCAGGCGCACCAGCTCGGCCCACAGGCCGGCGTCGAGCCCGATCCAATAGCCGTACAGGAACAGCGTGAAGTACACGGCATGCAGCCAGGCGTCGTGGATGAGGTCGTGGGTGGGCGGGAAATGCCGCCACAGCAGCACCGAGTACAGCACCAAGGGCAGCACCGGCACGGCCCACAGCGCCAGGCCGCGCAGGTCGGTGAAGGCCTGGCGCAGCCGCTGGCCACGGGCCGATTCCAACCAGGGCAGCAGCAGGGCCAGCACCACGGTGTAGGCCCACAGGTAGGCCAGGTACCACAGGTGGTTCCAGGTCACCCGGGCTTCCCAGCCATCGAAGGCACCGGCCGGCCAGGGGCCACCGCCGTAATAGCGCAGCAGAAAGGTGCCGAACCCCGGCGCGATCAGGCCATTGGCCACGCCCTGCGCGTAGGGCTGCCAGGGCACAACCACTGCCATGCCGAAGGCCAGGGGCAGCAACAGGCGCCCGCTGCGCAGCCGGATCAACCCTGCCACAGTCTGCCCCCGGCGCACCAGGCCCAGCGCCAGGCCGGAGACCAGGAACACCAGGTCCATGCGCCACAGGTTCAGCGCCCGCATGGGGGCCTGCAGCCATTCTGCCGCGTGCGGGCTCTTGATGTGCCAATGCCAGTCGGCCACGTAGTACATGGCCACGTGGTAGACGATGACCAGCGCAAAGGCCAGGGCGCGCAGGGCATCGATGTCGTGGCGGCGGGAATGGGGGTGGGATGGATGGGTCATGGGCCCATGCTCGGGCGCGTCGGCGGTGCGGTGTGCCTGGTAGGGACGGGAGCCGCCCGCTTTGGGACGAGTGGCGGCCGGCGGGGACGGAGCCGGGCGCAGATTTCCCGGAATGCCGTTCGCCTTGCCTACACTGGCGGCATGTCCCAGCCCACCCTGCCCTGGCCCGAACGCTACCGCCCCCTGCGCCGCGGCGCCGAGGTGGCGTTCTGGACGGTGCTGCTGCTGGTGCAGGCCGCCTTCAACAGCGTGGTGACGCTGATCGACCTGCGTTCCGTGGGACGACCGGTGGCCGCCTGGGAGCCGGCACTGTGGGAGGTGTCGAGCGTGCTGGTGGTCGGGCTGCTGATCCCGGCCATCGTGGCCTTCGAGCGGCGCTTTCCGCTGCACTGGAACACACTGCGCCGCCACCTGCCCTGGCACCTGGTGGGCAGCGTGGCCTACTGCAGCATCCACCTGGCCGGCATGATGGCCCTGCGGCACCTGGCCTATGGGGCCATGGGGGTCGAGTACCGGTTGAGCGGCCCGTGGTGGGCGCAGTGGGGCTACGAGTACCTCAAGGACGTGCGCACCTATGCGCTCATCGTCAGCAGCCTGGTGGGCTACCGATTTCTGCTGCTGCGGCTGCAGGGCGAGGCCCGGGTGCTGGATGCGCCCGAGCCCCCGGGCGGGGCAGAGCCAGAAACCGCCACCGGACCGGCGGAGCTTGACGGGCCAGCACCCCAACCCTCGCAACGCCCCGAGCGCTTCCTGGTGCGCAAGCTACGCCGCGAATTCCTGATCGCCGCCAACGACATCGCCTGGCTGCAGGCCGAGGCCAACTACGTGGGGCTGCATGTGAACGGGCACGACTACCTGGTGCGCTCCACGCTGTCGGATTTCCTCTCGCAGCTGGACCCGGCGCGCTTCGTGCGCGTGCACCGCAGCTATGCCGTCAACCTGGACGCCGTGGCCGAGATCGAGCCGCTGGACAGCGGCGATGCCCGCCTGCGGATGAAGGATGGCAGCACCGTGCCCTGCAGCCGGCGCTACCGCAGTGCGCTGGCCCAGCCGGGCACAGCGACCTGATCAGCAGGCGGCAGGAACGCTGCGCACCCGCTTGAAGTGCTGCGTCAGAACGCCATTCGGATACGCCTGGTGCGCCTGCAGTGTCCAATGCTGCTGCACCATCGCCTGCGGCGCGCCCCACAGCGGCAAGCCCGCCCCCAGCGTCACCGGAATGGTGGCCAGCATCAGGTGGTCCACCAACCCCGCGCGCAGGAACTGCCCTGCCAATTGGCCGCCGCCCACCAGCCAGACCTGCCGAAGGTCGCGAACGATCCATTGCGCCACCAGTTCGTGCGCTTGCGCAGCCCCCCAGCGCACGCCGGGCGGCACGCTTGCATCGGCGGGGGCATCCTGGTGGCTCAATACCCAGGCCGGCCGCTCACCGTAGGGCCAGTCGCCGAAAGAGCGGGCGACGGCATAGGTCGCGCGCCCCATGACCAGGGCATCGACTCCAGCCATGAAGTCCGCCAGGCCATAGTCGGTGCCGGCGTGCTCGAAAGGGTGCAGCCAGTCGAGTTCGCCCCGTGGGCCTGCGATGAAGCCGTCCAGGGTGGCGGCCACATAGTAGGTGACCTCCGTCATGCGCAAGGGGCCTCGTCATTCAGGGATGGAGGGCGCGAGGCCATCTCGGCCTCCACCTGGCGCAGCATGTCGGCCAGGGTCTTGCCGGGCTCCTGGCGGAACTGCTCGGGCAGCACCGTGAGCTCTGCGATGCGGTCGATGCGAAAGCCCCGGAAGTCTTCGCGCAATTCGCACCAGGCCGACAGCGTCCAGACCTTGCCCCAGTAGAAGCAGCCCAGGGGCCGCAATCTGCGCACGCTAGGCCGGCCCTGCACGTCCGCATAGTCGATCTGCACCACGTGGCGGCTGTGCACCGCCTCGCGCAGGGTCTGCAGGGTGGCCTGCGCACGCGGGCCCAGGCCCACCGAGGGGGCGTAGAGCGCCTGCGACTCGGCGGCCACGCGCGCCTCGGGCGGCAGCACCGAGAGGATCTTGCCCAGCGCCCCTTCCACCTCGCGCGCCAGCCCTGCATCGAGCCAGGCCTGCGCCAGCCGCGCGGCGGCCACCAGGGCATTTGCCTCGCCCTGGCTGAACATCAGCGGCGGCAGGTCGAAGCCCGCGCCCAAGCGATAGCCCACTCCGGCCTCGCCCTCGATGGGCACGCCCTGGTGCTGCAGGTCGGCCACGTCGCGGTAGATGGTGCGCTGCGATACCTCCAGCCGCTCGGCCAGGAAAGCGGCGGTGGACAGGCGCCGGCCGCGGATGAGCTGGACGATCTGGAACAGGCGGTCGGCACGGCGCATGGTGGGGCAACGGGGAAAAGGTCTAGACGCCGATGTGGATGGCCACGCGATCAGGGCCCGCATAGGCTTCGAAGTCGGTGGCGAAGCGGCGCTTGATCTGCGGGTTCTCGCCAAAGTAGCGCCAGACCTCGCCCCAGGCATCGATCACCATCTGCGGCATGCTGCCCTGGCCATGGAAGACCAGGTAGTCGCCGGCCTCGATGGCAATGGTCGATGCGCCGCCCACGACATCCGAGCCTTCAGGAGCGGCCACGCCGGCCGTGACATCGAAGGCGCCATGCTCGTTGGACTCATAAGCGCTGTAGACGCCGAAGATGCGCCCGTCCGCGCCCGGGCGGGGCAGTTTGTGCTCCCAGCTTTCGCTGAAGAAGCGGTCCCACAGGCCGCCGATGCGGGAGGTCTCGGGGTTCATTTCGTCGCTGTTGCGGGTGCGCACGGCAATGCCGGCAACGCGGAATGCGGGAATCTTTTCAGAAACGGGTGGCATGCGGATCTCTCACTCTCTCTCGTTGGTTGTCGGGAGCCGTGATGGTGCCGGCCTGCTACTGACAACCTGGTGTCAGCAGGATGGCCTGGCACCCCCCAAATTGCAACCAGAGTGAGAGGAGAAGCTGCCGAATGGGCCGCCTGCTCCCTGCTGCCATTGCTGTGTCAGCAGCAGCAGCCGGGCAATGCCCAGACGGCGACCGTGTCAGTCGGCGGCAGGAGCCGCCACCGCCATGGCCGCAGCTGTTGCGGCGGCTGCCACCAGGCCGCGGTAGCGCCGCGCGCGCTCCAGCGTCTGGCCCACGGCGCGTGGTGCCATGCCGTACATGTCGGCGAAGGCCTCCAGGGCCTGGCCACTGGCGTCGAAGGCGCGCAGCAGCGCCTCGTCCTTGGCATTGCGCACGGACCATTCGGCAAAGGCCTCTTCGAGCAAGGCGTTGGCCTCCTCATCACGGCCCGCCACGAGCTCGGTATAGGCCTCGCGCGTCAGGCCCGAGGCCTCGAAGGCCTGGACCATGCGGTTGCGCAGCTTGGGCAGCAGGTCCTCACTGGCGCGGGCCTTGCGGCGGCGGTAGACCTCCAGCAGGGCGTGGTGCACATGCTCGGGGGCCATGGCCTCCACGGGCTGGCCCGCCAGGTCATGGCGCTTCTCGCCGGCGGCCACGCTTTGCAGGTAACGGGTGGAACGGGTGTGCAGCCCCAGGGCCACCTTGAGTGCATCGCGCTCGAACTGCTCGGGGTGTGCGGCCAGGATGTCCTGGAAGATGCCGCGCTTGAGCGGGCGAAACACCGCACCGAACAGCTGCGGGTACAGGCTGGCCAGTTGCTCCAGCGCCGGGTGGATGCGCTGCGGCGCGCGCCCGCCCGCAGGCGCACCCTCACCGGGCTGGCCTGCGGCCGGCGCGCCGGCCTCGCCACGCGGGCGTCCGTCGCGGCGGTTGTTGCCGTTGTTGTTGTTACGGCCACCGCGGCCGCCCCGGCCTTCACGGCGGGGGGCAGCGGCCGCAGGAGCGGCAGCCGCTGCGCCGCCCTCCCCGGCGTCCCCTTCTGGGGCCACGGCGGAGGCCGGTGCTGCGCTCGCGGCCACGGGGGCAGCGGCGGGCGCGGCGGTCTGTTCTTGTTCTGGCACGTTGTCGGTCATGGCGTGGTAGCTGGCGAAGGAAGGGGGCAACAAAACCCTCAATCATGCCAGCCTTGGCGCCGGGCGCCTAATTCAAGGCCTCCGGCAGACCCCTCTGGCGGCCTGCAGCATCCGCCGGCATGGGGCACGGGCACCTACCGCGCAGCGGCCAAAGCCTCGTCGAGCACCTCGATCCAGTGGCGCACGGGCGTCGCCGTGCCGCTCTGCAGGTGCGTGATGCAGCCGATGTTGGCAGACACGATGGCATTGGGCGGCTGCTCGCCAAAGGCCTCGCCCAGCGCGCCGAGCTTGCGGTCGCGCAACTGGTACGACAGGCCCGGGTTGAGCACCGAGTAGGTGCCCGCCGAGCCACAGCACAGGTGCGATTCGTTGCGCGCCACGCGCAATTTGAAGCCCAGGGCGGCCAGGTGCGTCTCCACCCCGCCGCGCAGCTTTTGCCCATGCTGCAGCGTGCAGGGCGGGTGGTAGGCGAACAGCATGTCGCCCGGGGGCTGCACGCGGCCTGCCAGGCGCCGGGCCAGTTCGGGCAGCAGGTCCGGCAGCAGTTCGGACAGGTCGCGCGTGAGCGCACTGATGCGCGCGGCCTTGGCGGCGTACTGCGCGTCGTCCTTCAGTATGTGGCCGTACTCCTTGACGGTGACGCCGCAGCCCGAGGCATTCATGACGATGCACTCGACACCGCCCGCCTCGACCAGCGGCCACCAGGCATCGATGTTGGCGCGCATCTCGGCCTTGCCCCCGTCCTGGTCGTTGAGGTGGAACTTGACCGCGCCGCAGCAACCCGCCTTGGGCGCCACCAGGGTCTGGATACCGGCGGCATCGAGCACGCGCGCCGTGGCGGTGTTGATGGCGGGCATCATCGCAGGCTGCACGCAGCCAGCCAGCATGAGCACCTTGCGCGCATGCTCCCGCGTGGGCCAGGCGCCCGGATTCTGGGCTGCAGGCACCTTGGCCTTGAGGGCCGCAGGCAGCAGGCCGCGCACCATCTGGCCGGCCTTCATCGCCGGGGCGAACAGCGGCGATGGCAACCCCTCCTTGAGCGCCCAGCGCAGGGTTTTCTCGCCCAGCGGCCGCGGTACCTTCTCGTCCACGATCTTGCGGCCGATGTCCACCAGGTGGCCGTACTGCACGCCGCTCGGACAGGTGGTCTCGCAGTTGCGGCAGGTCAGGCAGCGGTCCAGGTGCATCTGGGTCGCACGCGTGGGCGCCTGGCCTTCGAGCACCTGCTTGATCAGGTAGATGCGACCGCGCGGGCCATCGAGCTCATCGCCCAGTAGCTGGTAGGTGGGGCAGGTGGCGGTGCAGAAACCGCAGTGCACGCACTTGCGCAGGATGGCCTCGGCCTCCAGGCCGTCGGCGCGGGCGCGGTATTCAGGGGAGAGTTGGGTTTGCATGGTGCATGCCTGGGCGAAGGGGTGTTTTTCTAGGGTGCGGGGGGCTCGGCAGCGGGCACGGGTCTGTGCAGCGAATTGCGCAAGCGTGAACGGTCGGCCCACAGCGGCGGCAGCGACAACACCAGCAGCACCAGCGCCAGGGGGACTACGAACACGAAACCCATGTGCTTGAAGCCAGCGGCCCCTGCGACCCCGCCCACGAGGAACATGGCCAGCAAACCCGCGAACAGGCGCAGGCGTGCCTGGTTGGCGCGCACCATGGCCTCTGGCGGGGTGCCGGTGCGGTTCCAATAGAGCATCCTGCCCAGCTCGATGCCCAGGTCAGTCACCACGCCCGTCATGTGGGTGGTGCGGATCTGGGACGCGGACATCTTGGTCACGGTGGCGTTCTGCAGCCCCATGATGAAGGACAGCAGCAGCACGGTGGCCGGCACGGCGAACGGCGTGCGCCAGTGCAGGGTGATGGCGCCCAGCAGGCCAAAGACCAGCATCAGCGCCGCCACGATCAGCAGGGGCAGCGCATAGCTGCTGCGCAGGGAGCGCTGGCGCCCCCAGTTGACCAGCACGGCGGTCATCGCTGCACCGCTGGTAAATGCCAGCAGTGCCCCGAGCGCTCCGAGCACCAGCGCCATGTCGCCCAGCACGAGGTTGTCGGCCAGCATGGAGACGAATCCCGTCATGTGCGAGGTGTACAGATGCACCACCAGGAAGCCACCCGCATTCACCGCTCCCGCATTGAAGGCCAGCAACAGGCCCAGCACGCGGTTGCTGGCCACCGTGCGATGGTGGCCCGTGAGGTGGCGCAGGCGGCGCATGCGAGGCTGCCTACCAGCCCGTGGCCATGCGGCCGGGGTTGAAGATGCCGGCTGGATCGAAGCTGTGCTTGAGGCGCGCATGGATCTGCTCAAGCGCCCGCGAGGGCAGGCCTGCATGCCCCGCCCCGCCCGGCTCGCGTGCCGCGGGGGGCCGGAACATGGCGGCGCTGCCGCCTGCGGCCCGCGCCGCCTCGCGCAAGGCATCGCCCGCGGATTCAGGTGCCTGCACCCAGCGCAGCGCGCCATGCCACTCGACCAGCGGCTGGGCGCCACCGGGCAGGGCCATTGCGGGCGCCGTGGCAGGCAGCGACAGGCGCCACAGGGCATGCCCAGGCAGGCGCGCGGCGAACCAGGAAAGCGACTGGTCGCGGCAGGCGTTCCAGTCCGCGGCCACGGCGGCGCCATCCAGGCGCTCGCCGCCCATGGTGCGGCAAGCCGCCTCCACGGCGGCCACCGCACCGCGCAGGCGCACCTGCAGCGTGCCTGTGTGGGCGTCTCCTCTCCAGAGGCTGGCGTTGAGCGGCAGGGGCTGCCCACCCCAGGCGTGCAGCCGGAGCAGCGCATCCGCCTGGCTGCATTCGAAGCGCAGCGTGGCTTCGCCCGGGGCCACGGGCAGTACCTTGAGGCTGACTTCGGTGAGCAGGCCCAGCGTGCCCCAGGAACCCGCCATGAGGCGCGATACGTCATAGCCCGCCACGTTCTTCATGACCTGGCCACCAAAGGTCAGCAGCTCGGCCCGGCCGTTGAGCAGCACCACGCCCAGCAGGTAGTCGCGCACGGCGCCCACGCTGGCACGCGCCGGGCCCGACAGGCCGGCTGCCACCATGCCGCCGACCGTGGCGGCCTGCGGCTGCTCGCCGAAGTGCGGGGGCTCGAACGCCAGGCACTGCCCCTGGGCGGCCAGGGCAGCCTCCAGTTCGGCCAGCGGCGTGCCGGCGCGCACGGTAACGACCAGCTCGCTGGGCTCATAGTCCACGATGCCGTGGAACACCCGGGTGTCGAGCACCTCGCCGTGCAGGGCCAGGCCATGGAAGTCCTTGCTGCCCCCGCCACGGATGCGCAAGGGGGTCTGGTCGGCCGCGGCGGCGCGCACGCGTTCGGTGATCTGGGCAAGGGCGAAATCCATGCTGTGCATCGTAGCGGCTGCACCCTGCCCGGGCCCCGCGCGGTGGCGTGAATTTTTTGAACGGCGGGCGTGAGGGCTGCGATGGCGGCCATGCGTGCCGGTACGCTCCCAATGAAAAACCCGCCGAAGGGCGGGTTGCTCAAAAAGAAGCCCGCCGGGTGGCGGGCCAAGGGATCCGAGGAGGATTCCGAGGAGACTCTCGCAGAAAAACAAAAATCAGAAAATCAGGACCGGCCGGGCTGCAGCACCACCAGACACCGCAGCCTCCGGCCCATCCATCAACGGTTGTAAGCCGTTTCGCCGTGGGACGTGATGTCCAGGCCTTCGCGCTCGGCTTCTTCCGAGACACGCAGACCCACCAGCAGGTCAGCGATCTTGTAGGAGATGAAGGCCACGACGCCGGACCACACGATGGTGAACAGCACGCTCTTGACCTGGATCCACACCTGTGCGCCCATGGCGAAGGTGTCAGGCGTCAGACCGCCCGTACCACCCAGGCCCTTGGAGGCGAACACACCGGTCAGGATGGCACCCAGGATGCCGCCGACACCGTGCACGCCGAACACGTCGAATGCGTCGTCCACGTTGAGCATGCGCTTCAGGCCACCCACACCCCACAGGCAGACGATGCCGGCGATCAGGCCCAGCACGATGGAACCCATGGGGCCCACGAAGCCTGCAGCAGGCGTCACCGCCACCAGACCGGCCACGGCACCCGAGGCGGCACCCAGCATGGACGCCTTGCCCTTGTGCAGCGCTTCACCGGCGATCCAGCTCAGCGTGGCAGCAGCAGTGGCCAGAACGGTGTTCACGAAGGCCAGGCCTGCATTGGCGTTGGCGGCACCGGCGGAGCCGGCGTTGAAGCCGAACCAGCCCACCCACAGCAGCGAGGCACCCACCATCGTCAGCGTCAGGCTGTGGGGCGTCAGGGCCTCCTTGCCGTAGCCGATGCGCTTGCCCACCATGTAGGCACCCACCAGACCGGCGATACCGGCGTTGATGTGCACCACGGTACCACCAGCGAAGTCCAGCGCGCCGTCCGCACCCAGCAGGCCGCCGCCCCACACGATGTGGGCCATGGGCACGTAGCTGAAGGTGAACCACAGCACCGAGAAGATCAGCACGGCCGAGAACTTGATGCGCTCGGCGAAGGAGCCGACGACCAGCGCCACGGTGATGGCCGCGAAAGTGCCCTGGAAGGCGATGAACACGTACTCGGGAATGGTGATCAGGGCACCGAAGGTTTCCTGGTTAACGCCCTTGAGGAAGATCTTGTCCAGGCCGCCGAAGAACTTGCCTTCACCCGAGAACGCCAGGCTGTAGCCGTAGATGGCCCACAGCAGGGAGATCAGGGAGAAGACCACGAAGACCTGCATCAGCACGGACAGCATGTTCTTGGAACGACCCAGGCCGCCGTAGAACAGCGCCAAGCCAGGGATGGTCATCAGGATGACCAGCAGCGTGGAGGTCAGCATCCAGGCGGTGTCGCCGGAGTCGACCTTGGGTACGGGAGCGGCAGGGGCAGCCTCGGAGGCAGCCGCTGCAGGTGCTGGTGCGGCTGCAGGGGCCGCAGCCGCAGCAGCGGGCGCGGCTTCTGCCGGTGCCGATGCCGCGGCATCGGCCGCAGGTGCCTGGGCCAGCGACAGTCCACCGACCGACAGCAGGCTCAACCCCAGGATGAAGGAAGCTAGCAATTTTTTCATGGCTTTTTTTCTCTTGTGTGTGATGCGGCGTGCCTTTAGAGGGCTTCCTTGCCGGTTTCGCCGGTGCGGATGCGCACCACCTGCTCAAGGTGCGTCACGAAGATCTTGCCGTCGCCGATCTTGCCGGTGCGTGCAGCAGCTTCGATGGCCTCGATGACCCGGTCCACCAACTCGTCCGCCACGGCGGCTTCGATCTTGACCTTGGGCAGGAAGTCAACCACGTACTCCGCACCACGGTACAGCTCCGTGTGGCCCTTCTGGCGTCCGAAGCCCTTGACCTCGGTCACCGTGATCCCCTGAACCCCGATGTCCGACAGGGCTTCACGCACCTCGTCGAGCTTGAAGGGTTTGATGATGGCTGTCACCATTTTCATTTTTGATTCCTCCGGGAAGGGGCGCACCATGCGCCCCTGAAAGGTTTACAGGGTTTTGGTCAGCGTGACGATCACGCGCGACTTGTTGACGGGACCGAAGTAGTCCTTCTTGTTGGCACCCACCACCGCAGCACCCAGC
>JAZKEE010000271.1:0-1867 GCA_040387235.1 Pseudomonadota bacterium | reverse complement strand
GCCTGGAGCAAGGGCAGCCTCGCGCTGCTGCAGACCATCTGCGCCGTGGCGCAACAGGAGGCCGTGCTGGAGCCGCTGCTGGCCGAGTGGCAACGCTCGCAGCCCGATCTGCAGAAGAAGTTTGCACAACTGCCGGGCTCCGCGGGCAAGAGCTGGCGCTGGGAGGGTGAGATGCACGAAGTGGCCCAGCTTTTCGAGGCCAGCGGGCTGCCCGGTGGATTCCACCGCGCTGCTGCGGAGGTGTTCGGCCGCCTGGAGGGTTTCAAGGACCAGCCGGACATCAGCCTGGCACAGGTGGTGCAACGCCTGAACGTTGGCCGGGACTGAGCGCTCTGCGCCAAGTGCCAGGTGCCAGGGATGGGTCGCTACGGCACGCGGCGGCCTGCCTGGGCCGCGGCGCGCTGGTCGGCCTGCGCACGCAAGGCGTTCACGCGCCCCGCATGCGCGTGCGTGATGGCCAGGCCCAGTGCGTCGGCCGCGTCCGTGCCGGGCAGGCCGGACAACTGCAACAGGCGGCGCACCATCTCCTGCACCTGGGCCTTCTGCGCGCGGCCATAGCCCACCACGGCCTGCTTCATCTGCAATGCCGTGTACTCCGCCACGGGCAGGTCCACCGACACCAGCGCCGTGATGCAGGCGCCCCGCGCCTGGCCCAGCAACAAGGTGGACTGCGGGTTGACGTTGACGAAGACGATCTCCACCGCCGCGGCATCGGCCTGGTAGCGCTCAGCCACTTCGCGCACACCATCGAACAATATCTTCAGCCGCGCGGGCAAGGCCTTGGTGGCGAGGTGTTGGGTGCTGACCGTGCCGCTGGCCACGTAATGCAGCACTTGGCCATCAACGTCGATGACGCCAAAGCCGGTGGTCCGCAGGCCCGGGTCGATGCCGAGGATGCGCATCACTGGAGCCCGAAGTACCAGCGCACGGAATGGAAGAACACGGGTGCGGCGAAACACAACGCGTCCACCCGGTCCAACAGGCCGTTGGCGCCGGTCACCGACGCGCCCTGGCTGCCCCAGTTGGGAATGCCCCGGTCGCGCTTGATGGCCTTCATCACCAGGTGGCCCATGGCGCCCGCCACGCAGGCCACGCAGGCCATGGCCACGGCCTGGCCGGGCTTGAAGGGCGTGATGCCGGCGAGCACACCGCCCACCAGGCTGCCCGCCGCCACACCGATGCCGAAGCTGCGCCATTCGAAACTGCTGCTGATGGCTGGCGCCACGGGCGCACGCGCCAGCCGATGCGCCACAAGGTACTGCACCACCATGCACACCTGCACCACCAGCACCAGGAAGAACACCAGGAAGGCGCTGCGCCCGCCAAAGCTCGGGAACTCCAGCAGCAGCAACGCCGGCACGTGGCTCATGCCGTAGACACACACCATGATGCCCCACTGCAGCTTGGCATTGCGCTCCAGGAAACGCAGCGGGTCGTTGGCCAGCGCACTCACCACCGGCAGCGCCAGGAACACATAGACCGGGATGAACACCGTGAACAGGTTGAACAGCCGGGTGCCCACCAGCACATACTGCAGTGGCAGGATCACGAAGAAGGCCAGCACCAGGCTGCGGTGGTCACCGCGGCGCGTGGGCGACAGGCTCATGAACTCGCGCAGCGCCAGAAAGGACACCATGCCGAACAACACGGTGGCCGTGGACTCGCCCGCCAGCCAGCCGATCCAGAACACCACCACCATGAGCCAGCTGCTGCGCACCAGCACCCCAGCGCGCTGCAGCACGAGGCGCCGGGTATCGCCGCCCGCGCCCTCGGGCTGCTCGCGCAGCGACCACAGGAAAACCCCGGCCGTCAACAGCACCAGGCAGCCAAACACCACCACGAACATCAGGCCCACCTGCTGGTCGGC
>JAZKEE010000270.1:0-1809 GCA_040387235.1 Pseudomonadota bacterium | reverse complement strand
CTGCGCCACCACCAGGTTGGCGGTCTGGTCATTGACCTCGCCCACCAGGAAGATGATCCGCTCCTTGAGCAGCCGGGAGTAGATGTCGTAGGACCGCTCGCCGCGGCCCGATTGCTCGATAACCATGGGCACCATGCCCAGGCCTTGCAGCTCATAGCCGCCGTTACCGCCATTGCCGCCATTGCCGTAATTCATAAGGTCTCCAGTCTGCACATAAGAAGGTTCGACACGCATTCCTGGCGCACTTGGGGACGACCCGCCGATCCACAAGAAGGACCGGGAAGCGGAATCAGTCCGCCGCCACGTCCGCCCTGGCGCAATCAGTTCTGGCCCATCAGCTCGTCGAACTCGACCTGCTTCTCCACGATCTTGGCCTGCGACAGAACGTAGTTGGTGACATTGTTCTCGATCACGATAGCCTCGACCTCGGCCATGCGCTGGTTGTCACCGTAGTACCAACGCACCACTTCCGCCGGCTTCTCGTAGCTGGCAGCCAGCTCGTCGATATGGGCCTTGATCTGCTCAGGCTTGGCCTGCAGTGCATTGGCACGCACCAGCTCTGCCACGACCAGGCCCAGGCGCACGCGGCGCTCGGCCTGCGGCTGGAACAACTCTTCGGGGATAGGCGCCTTGTCGGCATCCTTGACGCCGCGCTGCTTGAGGTCGGCACGCGCGCTCTCGACCATGCGTTGCAGTTCTGCCTGCACGCTGGCCTTGGGCAGGTCCAGCTCGGCCTGTGCGGCCAGCGCGTCCAGGGCGGCCTGCTTGTTGCGGGCCAGCACGCGGAACTTCACTTCGCGTTCCAGGTTCTTGCGGATGTCTGCACGCAGGCCGTCGACGGTGGCGTCGGCAATGCCCAGGCTCTTGGCGAGTGCGCCATCCACCTCGGGCAGGTTGGCCGCTTCGATCTTCTTGACCGAGACCATGAAATCGGCCGTCTTGCCAGCCACGTCCTTGCCGTGGTAATCAGCGGGGAAGGCCAACTGGAAAGTCTTGCTTTCGCCGGCCTTCATGCCGTTGGTGGCGTCCTCGAATTCCTTGAGCATCTGGCCATCGCCCAGGATGAACTGGAAGGCCTCGGCCTTGCCGCCCTCGAAGACTTCACCGTCGATCTTGCCCTCGAAGTCCACGGTCACGCGGTCACCCGTTTGCGCGGCAGCATCCGCGGGGCGCTGTGCGAAGGTGCGGCGCTGCTTGCGCAGGATGTCCATGGTCTTGTCGATGGCTGCATCCGACACCTCGGCTGCCACCTTCTCGACCTCGGCCTGGGCGATGTCGCCCAGCTTCACTTCCGGATAGACCTCGAACACCGCGTCGAAGGCCAGTTCGCCTTCGGGCGAGCCTTCCTTTTCGGTGATACGCGGCTGGCCGGCCACACGCAACTTGGCTTCGTTGGCGGCCGACGAGAAGGCTTCGCCGACCTTGTCGTTCATCACCTCGTACTGCACCGAATAACCGTAACGCTGGGCCACGACATTCATCGGCACCTTGCCAGGACGGAAACCGTCCATCTTGACGGTGCGGGCCAGACGCTTCAGGCGGGACTCCACCTCGGACTTGATCACTGTCACCGGCAGCGTCAAGGTGATCTTGCGCTCCAGCTTTTCCAGGGTTTCCACAGTTACCGCCATTTTGTTGCTCCTAAGTGTGCAGCGGGGCCAGCACGCCCCAAAAAACTAGCCGAATGAATCGGGTTTGCGCCGCTGGCGCGGCCTGCCACGAGGGCAGGGAATCAACCCGGAATGCGCCAAGACCTGGTGCGCGGGGGGGGACTCGAACCCCCACACCATTGCTGGCGTCAGGACCTAA
>JAZKEE010000269.1:0-33858 GCA_040387235.1 Pseudomonadota bacterium | reverse complement strand
CCCCCTGCAACAGCGGCCTGCAGAAGCTGGCCGACGCGGCCATCGCCGGCATCGAGGAAGCGGGCGGCAACGCCCAGGTGTTCGGCACGCCCACCATCTCGGACGGCATGGCCATGGGCACCGAAGGCATGAAGTACAGCCTGGTCAGCCGCGAGGTCATCAGCGACTGCATCGAGACCTGCGTGGGCGGCCAGTGGATGGACGGCGTGCTGGTGGTCGGCGGCTGCGACAAGAACATGCCTGGCGGCCTGATGGGCATGCTGCGCGCCAACGTGCCCGCCATCTACGTCTACGGCGGCACCATCCTGCCGGGCCGCTACAAGGGCCAGGACCTGAACATCGTCAGCGTGTTCGAGGCCGTGGGCCAGAACGCCGCCGGCAACATGAGCGACGAAGACCTGCGCGAGATCGAGATGCGCGCCATCCCCGGCACCGGCTCGTGCGGCGGCATGTACACCGCCAACACCATGTCCAGCGCCTTCGAGGCCCTGGGCATCAGCCTGCCCTACTCGTCGACCATGGCCAACCCGCACGACGAAAAGATGAACTCGGCCAAGGAATCGGCCAAGGTGCTGATCGAGGCCATCAAGATGGACCTCAAGCCCCGCGACATCGTGACCAAGAAGGCCATCGAGAACGCCGTGGCCGTGATCATGGCCACCGGCGGCTCCACCAACGCCGTGCTGCACTTCCTGGCCATCGCCCACACGGCGGGCGTGGAGTGGAGCATCGACGACTTCGAGCGCATCCGCAAGCAGACCCCTGTCCTGTGCGACCTGAAGCCCAGCGGCAAGTACCTGGCCGTGGACCTGCATCGCGCAGGCGGCATTCCGCAAGTGATGAAGGTGCTGCTCAACGCCGGCCTGCTGCACGGCGACTGCATCACCATCAGCGGCAAGACCATTGCCGAAGTGCTCAAGGACGTGCCCGACCAGCCCCGTGCCGACCAGGACGTGATCCGCGGCATCGACAAGCCCATGTACGCCCAGGGCCACCTGGCCATCCTCAAGGGCAACCTGAGCCCCGAAGGTGCCGTGGCCAAGATCACCGGCCTGAAGAACCCCGTCATCACCGGCCCGGCCCGCGTGTTCGACGACGAGCAGTCCGCCCTGGAAGCCATCCTGGCCGGCAAGATCAAGGCCGGCGACGTGATGGTGCTGCGCTACCTGGGCCCCAAGGGCGGCCCCGGCATGCCCGAAATGCTGGCCCCCACCGGCGCGCTGATCGGCGCCGGCCTGGGCGAAAGCGTGGGCCTCATCACCGACGGCCGCTTCTCCGGCGGCACCTGGGGCATGGTGGTCGGCCACGTGGCGCCCGAGGCCGCCGCTGGTGGCACGATTGCCTTCGTCAATGAAGGCGACAGCATCACCATCGACGCGCGCCAGTTGCTGCTGGAATTGAACGTGAGCGAAGAAGAGATCGCCAAGCGCCGCGCGGGCTGGACCGCGCCCGCACCGCGCTACACCCGCGGCGTGCAGGCAAAATTTGCCTTCAACGCATCGAGCGCGAGCAAGGGTGCGGTACTGGACGCGTACTGATCGCAACGCGGGTACCGTGACTGGCCAAACAGTCACGGCCCCAGCCACCGCAGCGGCTCCAGGGCTGCTGCGGACATGAAAAAGCCCGTATCACACCGATACGGGCTTTTTTCATCTTGCGGGCCCGGCGCTCAGCGCGGCTTGCGCGGCGCGATGCCCATGGCTTCCTTGTTCTTGTTGATGCGGTCCTGCTTGCGCGCCGCCATCTTTTCCATGGCCTTGCGCTTGGTGTAACCCGTTTTATCGGCCCACGCCCACCACACGACGGTCAGGCCATAGACGCTCAGGATCCACATCCAATCCATATTGGCCACGGGTCCGATTTCAAAGTATTTGAGGGCCGTCAGAATAACGGCTATGACGAGCAGGTACATGGCAATCTCCAATCAGTACGGGTGCGCAAGGGGCTTGGTGGCCAAAGGGGCCCAGGTCAACCCAAGTCACTACAATTCCGTTAAAAGAACTGTAACCCAACCCACAGGAAAATCCCCACCATGAAGCGCACTCTGATCACATTGGCCCTCACGCTGTCGGTGGCGGGCCCCGCCATGGCCGATCTGGCGCTGGCCACGGCCAAGAGCTGCATGGCCTGCCATGCGATGGACAAGAAGGTGGTGGGCCCCTCCTACAAGGAAGTGGCGGCCAAGTATGCAGGCCAGAAGGACGCCGTGGACAAGTTGGCCGGCAAGATCATGAAGGGCGGCGGCGGCGTCTGGGGCCCCGTGCCCATGCCTGCCAACGCCCAGGTGAACGAAGCCGACGCGAAGAAGCTGGCGGCCTGGGTGCTGACAGTGAAGTAAACCGCCGCGCGCCGGGGCCTACACTCCCACCCCGCAAAAAACGACAACAGCCGCGCCACTGTGCCAGTGGGGCGGCTGTTGTGTTTTTGAGGGGCTCGCCAGTCCGTGTTACACGAGGTTCATGTCGGCCCCGCGCACGCGCAGTTGTTGCTCCAGCTGCCCCACGTAGGCGGCGGTGCTGTTGTCGGACTCCTGGGCACGGGCGGCCAGGCGGGTTTCCAGATGGTCCAGGCGTGCCAGCAACGCGGTCTGGGACTGCTGTTGCTGGGTTTCCAGGAAGGCGCGCAGCTCGGTGAAGCGCGAGGCCTCGGCCTTGTCGGCCAACTCGCGCTGTGCCTGCAGTTCCTTGGTGTGGCGGCGCGTCTCCAGCAGCACCGAGCCCTGCAGCGACAGCACATAGGCCACGCCCACGACAGCCAGCAAGGCCGTGAGCCCCAGCATGAGCAGGCCCAGGGGCGCCTCCAGCGTGGTCAGGCCCAGGGACACTGGCACGGGTGCAGACAGCGCGGCCCAGTTGAGAGCCGCCAGCACAGCAATCGCCAGCATGGTCAGCAGCAGCACGATGGATCGTAATTGCATGGTAAAGCTCCGTTCGTTCGTTGCACGCATCGCCCACCGGCCCTCATGGCCGGCGGCGCGTTGAACGGGTTGTAACCCATGCGGGGCTGCAAACACCGACCTTGCAGCGGTTTGCCGAAGCTGTCCTACAGGGGCGGCTGCCAGGCCGCCGCGCGGCGACCGGTGGCCGGGATAAAAAAGTTGCGAAGCGTCCCGAAACGAAAAAGAGAGGGAGGGAGGAAAGCGCTCCGGAAGGGGCAGTCGGAACCCCAAGGGGACCGAAAGGCTTCGCAACATCAAAACGGTGCCTTGATCACGCGCGATGGACGATCGACGAAGATTCTGTGGCCACATCACATCGCCTTCGGCGATAGGAGTGTCCCCGAATCCGGCAAGCGCTGCGCGCTGGCGCCATTGCACGGCGCCTTCTGGATCAGTTGGTTTGAGCCAACTGATCCAGAATTGCCGGATTCTCCAACGTGCTCGTGTCCTGCGTGATCGCCTCCCCCTTGGCGATGCTGCGCAGCAGCCGGCGCATGATCTTGCCGCTGCGGGTCTTGGGCAGGTTGTCGCCGAAGCGGATGTCCTTGGGCTTGGCGATGGGGCCGATTTCCTTGGCGACCCAGGCGCGCAGTTCGTTGGCGATCTGCTTGGCCTCTTCGCCGGTGGGGCGCGAGCGCTTGAGCACGACAAAGGCGCAGATGGCCTCGCCGGTCACGTCGTCGGGGCGGCCTACCACGGCGGCTTCGGCCACCAGGTCGGTCTTGGAAACCAGGGCCGATTCGATCTCCATCGTGCCCATGCGGTGGCCAGAGACGTTGAGCACGTCGTCGATGCGGCCGGTGATGCGGAAGTAACCACGGTCACTGCTGCGCACGGCGCCGTCGCCGGCCAGGTAGTAGCCCTTGAGCTCTTCGGGGAAGTAGGCCTTCTTGAAGCGCTCGGGGTCGTTCCAGATGGTGCGGATCATGCTCGGCCAGGGGCGCTTGATGACCAGGATGCCGCCGGTGCCGTTGGCGATGTCGTTGCCCACCTCATCGACGATGGCGGCGGCGATGCCGGGCAGCGGCAGCGTGCAGCTGCCGGGCACCAGCGGCGTGGCGCCAGGCAGCGGGGTGATGACGTGGCCACCAGTCTCGGTCTGCCAGAAGGTGTCCACGATGGGGCAGCGCTCGCCGCCCACGTTCTTGTGGTACCACATCCAGGCCTCGGGGTTGATGGGCTCGCCCACGCTGCCCAGGATGCGCAGGCTCGACAGGTCCGAGCGCGCGGGGTGCACGGCGGCATCGCCCTCGGCGGCCTTGATGAGCGAGCGGATCGCGGTGGGGGCGGTGTAGAAGATCGTGCATTGGTGCTTTTCGATCATCTGCCAGAAGCGCCCGGCGTTGGGGAAGGTCGGGATGCCCTCGAAGATGATCTGCGTGGCGCCCGCGGCCAGCGGGCCGTAGGCCACGTAGGTGTGGCCGGTGATCCAGCCGATGTCGGCCGTGCACCAGAAGACGTCGTCCGGGCGCAGATCGAAAGTCCAGTCCATCGTGAGCTTGGCCCACAGCAGGTAGCCGCCGGTGCTGTGCTGCACACCCTTGGGCTTGCCGGTGGAGCCGCTGGTGTACAGGATGAACAGCGGGTGCTCTGCGCCCACGGCCACGGGCGGGCAGTCGGTGCTCTGGCCCGCAAGGGCTTCAGTGAAGGTCTTGTCGCGCCCGGCCACCATGTTGCAGGCGGAAGGGGTGCGCTGGTAGACGAAGACGTTGCGGATGGTGTCGCAGCCGCCCGCGGCCAGGGCTTCGTCGATGATGGCCTTGAGCGGCAGCTCCTTGCCGCCGCGCATCTGGTAGTTGGCGGTGATCACGGCCACGGCGCCGGCGTCGATGATGCGCTCCTGCACCGCCTTGGCGCTGAAGCCGCCGAACACCACGCTGTGCGTGGCGCCGATGCGCGCGCAGGCCTGCATGGCGATCACGCCCTCGACGGTCATGGGCATGTAGATCAGCACGCGATCGCCCTTTTGCACGCCGTGGGCCTTGAGCGCGTTGGCGAACTGGCTCACGCGGGCCAGCAGCTCCTTGTAGGTCACACGGGTCACGCTGCCGTCGTCGGCCTCGAAGATGATCGCGTCCTTGTTCTCGGTGGGCGTGCCGATGTGGCGGTCCAGGCAGTTGGCGCTGGCGTTGAGCTCGCCGTCGTCGAACCATTGGAAGAACGGGGCTTTGGATTCGTCGAGCGTGCGGGTGAAGGGCTTGGTCCACTGCACGTTCTCGCGCGCCAGGCGGGCCCAGAAGCCTTCGAAGTCCTTGTCGGCCTCGGCGCACAGCGCGTCGTAGCCGGCCATGCCGGAAACGCGGGCCGCTTTCACAATGGCATCCGATGGGGGGAAGACGCGGTTCTCGACCAGCACGGACTCGATCGCGGATGTAGAGGTGGATGCTGCACTCATCTTGTTGTCTCCTGGGTCTGATGGAATTGGTTTGGCCGGTACTGTCCTGCGTGGCACTTACAAGCCACTGACTGGCGTGAAGCTTACAGTTGAAGAGGGATCCCCGCGGCAGCTGTCACGGCAGAGCCCCTAAAATCGCGCGTCCTCCCAACACCACCCACTTTATGTCCGCACCCAAGCCGCCCCTGACACCTGCGCCCATGCGCCCCCTGCCCTCGCTGATCTTCGCCAGCCGCTGGCTGCAGCTGCCCCTGTACCTGGGCCTGATCCTGGCGCAGGCGGTGTATGTGTTCCACTTCTGGGTGGAGCTGGTGCACCTGATCGAGGCCGCCTTCGGCAACACGGCGGCGCTCAAATCGCTGGTTTCCAGCATCGGCTACAAGAGCGACGTGGACGTGACGTCGCTCAACGAGACCATCATCATGCTGGTGGTGCTGGCGCTGATCGACGTGGTGATGATCTCCAACCTGCTGATCATGGTGATCGTGGGCGGGTACGAGACCTTCGTCTCGCGCCTGCACCTGGAGGACCACCCCGACCAGCCCGAATGGCTGAGCCACGTGAACGCCTCGGTGCTCAAGGTCAAGCTGGCCACCGCCATCATCGGCATCAGCTCCATCCACCTGCTCAAGACCTTCATCAACGCCGCCAACTACGACCTCAAGGTGCTGATGTGGCAGACCATCATCCACGTGGTCTTCCTGCTGAGCGCACTGGCCATCGCCGCGACCGACCGCCTGATGGCGCACAGCGCACCACCTGCCAAGCACTGACCGGCCCTTTCCAAAGAAGCCCCGCACGGGCCTGCCAGCCAGGTCCGGCGGGGCTTTTTCATGGGCGGCGCGCGCACGGCGCCCGCGTATACCACCGTCGAAAAAACCCGCATCTCCGACATAAAAGCACTGAATACTTATAATTCACGGGTGTTTTACAACCTGCAACGCAGGTAATTTGCCCTTCCACAGGGTGAATCCCCCAGTCGGGGCGGCTGAGCCCGTTGACGGACAGTCCCCGACGCCACGGCCGGATTTCCGGCCCTGATGCATCTTTCGGCGTTCGGCCCCCTGCGGTGCCGCGCCGACTCCCAGGCCCTTGCGCACCACCTCGCGTGCCATCCGGGCCGATCCGGGCACCTGCCGTGCCCATCCCTGCCTTTGTGCCCTGCGCCTGTGCGCCGGGTCGGCTGCCGCATCAGGGTTTCGCTTTTCCGGCCATTGATCACGCCTCGTCCAGCTGCGGATGGCCGGGCGTGTTGTTCAACCCGTCACCCACCGAGGAAGGACCCACCACGTGGCCAAGCAAATCACCATCGAGCATGTTTTCAAGGTTTTCGGCGACTCGCCGCAGAACGCCATGGACCTGGTCCGCCAGGGCCTGGGCAAGGAAGACATCCTGGCGCAGACAGGCCATTCCAT
Source organism: Pseudomonadota bacterium (assembly GCA_040387235.1). Classification (GTDB taxonomy): domain Bacteria; phylum Pseudomonadota; class Gammaproteobacteria; order Burkholderiales; family Burkholderiaceae_C; genus Acidovorax. The sequence goes on along the minus strand of JAZKEE010000269.1, from coordinate 27,110 downwards.
CGGCGTCTTCGACGCCAGCTTCACCATCGCGGCCGGCGAGATCTTCGTCGTCATGGGCCTGTCGGGCTCCGGCAAATCGACGCTGGTGCGCATGCTCAACCGCCTGATCGAACCCACGGCCGGCCGCATCCTGGTGGAGGGCGAAGACATCAACGCCCTGAGCGACCGCGCGCTGCGCGCCCTGCGCCGCAAGGACATCAGCATGGTCTTCCAGTCCTTCGCTTTGATGCCGCACATGACGGTGCTGGACAACGCCGCCTTCGGGCTCGAACTGGCCGGCGTGGCCCGTGCCGAACGCCAGCACCAGGCCGCGCTCGCGCTGGAGCAGGTAGGCCTGGCCGGCTGGGGCGCGAGCTACCCCGATGAGCTGTCGGGCGGCATGCAGCAGCGCGTGGGCCTGGCCCGGGCGCTGGCATCCGACCCGTCCATCCTGCTGATGGACGAGGCGTTCTCGGCGCTGGACCCGATCATCCGCTCGGAGATGCAGGGCGAACTGCTGCGCCTGCAGCAGGTGCGCCGGCGCACCATCGTCTTCGTCTCGCACGACCTGGACGAAGCCATGCGCATCGGTGACCGCATTGCCATCATGAAGGACGGCCAGGTGGTGCAGGTGGGCACGCCCGACGAGATCCTGCGCAACCCCGCCAACGGCTACGTGCGCAGCTTCGTGCGCGGGGTGGACGCGGCCGCCGTGTTCAAGGCCGGCGACATCGCGCGCAAGCGCCTCACGGTGGTGAACGAACACAGTGACCGGGGCGCCCGCGCGGCGCTGCAGCTCATCGAGGGCCACGACGACGACTTCGCCTACGTGGTCAGCCCCACCCGGCGCTACCTGGGCACCGTGTCGGCCGATTCGCTGCGCGCGGCCCTGCGGGGCCACACCGGGCCACTGGGCCTGCAGCATGCCTACATCGGCGTGGTGGAGCCCGTCGCCGCCCAGGCGCCGGTGGCCGACCTGTTCGGCCAGGTGGCGCAGGCCCCATGCGCGCTGCCCGTGGTGGACGCGGACGGGCGCTTTCGCGGCGCCATCAGCAAGACCACGCTGCTGCGCTTTCTGGACCGGGACACACCGCCCATTGCCGCCACGCCGGCAACCCATTCCACCGAACCCGCAGGGAGCCGCGCATGAACGAGACGACCACCACCCGGGCCATGGCGCCCGAGGCCCCCTTGCCCCTGCAGCCCGACACCACAGCCTGGGCCGCGAACACGGACCCGGCCTTGCCGGGCGCGCATGCAGCCCCGGCAGCCGACGCCGATCCCTGGGCTGCCTCGATGCAGCCAGGCGACGGAGGTGCAGCTGCCACCGACTGGCTCAACGCCCCTGCCCCAGCGGCGGACCTGGCGGGCACGGTGGACCTCACTGCAGCCAGCAGCCTGAACCCCGGCCAGTGGTTCGACGGCTCCGTGCCCGTGGAGGCCTGGATCAACCAGGGTCTTGGCTGGGTGGTGGAACACTTTCGCCCCTTTTTTCAGAGCGTGCGCGCGCCCATCGACGGCACGCTCGCCGGGGTGGAAGGCCTGCTCACCAGCCTGCCCGCCCCGGCCATGATCGTGCTGGCCGGCCTGCTGGCCTGGCAGTTCGCCGGCCGCGCGCTGGCACTGGGTACGGTGGTGTCGCTGGCCCTGGTGGCGCTGCTGGGCATCTGGCCCGAGGCCATGGTCACGCTGTCGCTGGTGCTCACCTCACTGGCCTTCTGCGTGCTGATCGGCCTGCCCCTGGGCATCGTGCTGGCCAGCAGCGACCGCGCACAGCGCCTCCTGCGCCCGCTGCTCGACGCCATGCAGACCACCCCGGCCTTCGTCTACCTGGTGCCGGTGGTGATGCTGTTCGGCATCGGCAACGTGCCGGGCGTGGTGGTCACCATCGTCTTCGCGCTGCCGCCGCTGGTGCGCCTGACCAACCTGGGCCTGCGCCAGGTGCGGCCCGACCTGATCGAGGCCTCGCGTGCCTACGGTGCATCGCCGCTGCAGATGCTGGTGACGGTGCAGCTGCCGCTGGCCATGCCCTCCATCATGGCCGGCATCAACCAGGCGCTGATGCTCTCGCTGTCGATGGTGGTCATCGCCTCGATGATCGCCGTGGGCGGCCTGGGGCAGATGGTGCTGCGTGGCATCGGCCGGCTGGACATGGGCCTGGCCACCGTGGGCGGCCTGGGCATCGTGCTGCTGGCCATCACGCTGGACCGCATCACCCAGTCGCTGGGCCGGCCGCGCCGTGGCGCACGCCACTGGTGGCACACCGGCCCCGTAGGACTGGCGCTGCGCCTGGTGGCACGCCTGGCGCGGCCCGCCGGCGCCCCGCCGCAAGGCGATGCATTGCCCGCCCCGGCAGCCCTGGCACGTGCCGGGCACTGAACGCCCACAGACAGACAAGGAACCCATCCATGGCATTCAAGAACCACCGCATCGCCGCCGTGCTGGCCGCCCTCGCCCTGGCCAGCGGGGCACACGCGCAAGGCGACCTGCCCGGCAAGGGCGTTACCGTGCAACCGCTGCAAAGCTCCATTGCCGAAGAAACCTTCCAGACCCTGCTGGTGGGCCGCGCGCTCGAAAAGCTGGGCTACACCGTGCAGCCCACCAAAGAAGTGGAGTACCCCACGGCGCACGTGGCCATCGCCCAGGGCGATGCCACCTACATGGCCAACCACTGGGATCCGCTGCACGCCGACTTCTACAAGAACGCCGGGGGCGACGCCAGGCTCTCGCGCACCGGCAGCTACTCGCAGAACGCCGTGCAGGGCTACCTGATCGACAAGAAAACAGCCGACCAATACGGCATCACCCGCATCGACCAGCTCAAGGACCCCAAGCTCGCCCAACTGTTCGATACCAACGGTGATGGCCTGGCCGACCTCACCGGCTGCACGCCCGGCTGGGGCTGCGAGGGCGTGATCGAGCACCAGCTCACGGCCTACGGCCTCACCGGCACGGTGACCCACGTGCAGGGCAGCTACTCGGCGCTGATCGCCGACACCATTGCCCGGTTCAGGCAGGGCCAGCCCATCCTGTACTACACCTGGACGCCCTATTGGGTCAGCGGCGTGCTGCGTCCCGGCCAGGAAGTCGTGTGGCTGCAGGTGCCACGCTCGGCCCTGCCCGGCGAGCAGGCCGGGGTGGACACGCAGTTGCCCAACGGCAAGAACTACGGCTTCATACCCAACCGCCAGCGCATCGTGGCCAACCGGCAGTTCATCGACGCCAATCCGGCGGCAGCGAAGCTCTTCGAGGTGATGCAACTGCCCGTGGGCGACATCAATGCCCAGAACCTGGCCATGCGCGACGGGCAAAACCGGCCCGCCGACCTCGCGCGCCATGCGGACGGCTGGATCCGCGCGCACCAGGCGACCTTCGACGGCTGGATCGCACAGGCACTGGCGACAAGGTAGGCGCCCTCGGCGCGGCAAGTGTGCGGAATGTCTCACTCTTTCGGGTGGGTGTGTGTTGTGCAGGCCACAAGCGGCCGCGGAGTGCTCCAGTTGGCAGGGTGCGCGCCGCATAATCCGGCCGCCTCCACCTTCACCGGCCATCGACTTGTGGCCTGCCGCAACACCATGCAATGCCCGCGCTGCAATTGGCAGAACCACGCCTCCTACACCCAATGCTTCAGCTGCCAGGCGCCGCTGCCGGTGGCTGGCGCGCAGGCAGGTGCAGCCCCGGCCCCATTCCCTGACGCCAAAGCCCCGGCCCCCAAGCCCGCGCAAAAACAGGCACACCAGGCGGAACTGGTCGAGGTGTTTCCCGGCACCCTGGCGCGGCTGGGCGCCACGCTGGTGGACGGTATGCTCATGCTCGTCCTGCCCATCGCGATGCTGCTGGCCTGGGTCTTCGCCCGCCCCGCCTTCGACGGGGCGCCGAGCGCCGCCTACCCGGCCGCATGGGCCGTGGCCGTGCTGGGCCTGTTCTCGCCCGCGCTGATGGACGCCCTGGGTCGGGGCTCACCGGGCAAGCGCCTGCTGGGCATGCGCGTGGCCACGCGCACGGGCGAGCGGCCCGGCGTGGCGCGCTCCATGCTGCGGCATTTTCTCAAGTACACGCTGACCCTCGGGCTCACGCTGGCCGTGCCCTTCCTGCTGCACCGCGTGCTCACGGCGCTGTTCGGCGAACGCGGCCTGCACAGTTCGATGACGGGCACCTTCGTCGTTTCCAACCGCGCCAGCGACACCGCCATCCAGAAGGCCGTGGCTCTGGAGCGCGGGCCGGGCTGGTTCCTCAAGGCAATGGTGGTTCTGGGAGCGCTGTCAGCCTTCAGTTTCGCGATCATGGTGGCCGTGGCCCTGTGGAACCAGGGGGACGAGCCCGCCAACCCGCAGCGCGAGCAGGTGCGCCAGCTGGACAAGGCTGCACGCCCCGTGCTGCAACTGGTGGAGAACCACTACCGAAAGACAGGCGACTTCCCTGCCGATGCAGCGGCCATCGGTGTCACGCAGGCCGGGCAATTGCCCGCAGGCTTCAAGGCGCTGGCCATCGAGCCGGCCAATGGCGTGGTGCGGCTGACCATTGCCGATGGCGCAGGCGAGCTGCTCAGCGGCAAGCACCTGGTCTACATGCCCACGATGAAGAAGCGCAAGGGCCAAAGCGACATCGGCAAATGGCAGTGCGGCAGCGACGACATCGCGCGCGAGAACCTGTCCTTCGGCTGCCGCCACGCCGTGGCGGGTGCGGCGAAGTAAATCACGGGCACGCCGCCCAAGCTTGGTGCGGCGCTGTCCCACGCCCGAGTCGAGCGGGCTCCTACGGCGGCCCACGACAGGCCGCGGTGTGATCAGGGCATGCCATCGCCCGCCCCGCTCCCACGCAAGCCCTCCCCATCCCGCCCTCGCCTGCCGGGCGGCCTGCGCTACGTCAGCACCACCATGCCGGGCCTGACGCGCGTGAGGCGCGGCAAGGCATTTCGCTACCGCAGCCCCGACGGGCAGTGGGTGGTGGACGCCGACGAGGTGGCGCGCATCAACCAACTGGCGATCCCCCCGGCCTACACCAGCGTGTGGATATGCCCGCTGCCCAACGGCCATCTGCAGGCCACTGGGCTCGATGCACGGGGTCGGCTGCAATACCGCTACCACCCGGACTGGCGGCTGCAGCGCGACGAGAGCAAGTTCGGTCGCATGCAGGCTTTTGGCCACGCGCTGCCGCGCATCCGCGCGCGCGTGGCACGCGACCTGAAGGAGGGCGCGCGCGGCAAGTCCCTCTCGCGCACCCTGGTGCTGGCCACGCTGGTGCGACTGCTGGACACCACCTTCGTGCGCGTGGGCAACGAAGAGTACGCCAGCAGCAACAACTCCTTCGGCCTGACCACCCTGCGCACGCGCCATGCCAAACTCCACGGCAGCCGGCTCACGCTGCGCTTTCGCGGCAAGAGCGGCGTGCCGCAGGAAGCGGCGCTGGACGACCCGCGCGTGGCACGCGTCGTGCGCCGTTGCCAGCAATTGCCGGGGCAGGAGCTGTTCCAGTACGAGGGCGAGGACGGCCAGCCCCATGCCGTAGGCTCGGGCGACGTGAACGACTACCTGGCCAGCATCACCGGCGCCGACGCGGCCGACAGCGAGGCCATGCGCTTCACCGCCAAGGACTTTCGCACCTGGCACGGCACGGTGCAGGCGCTGGAGCTGACGCGCCTGGCCTGCACCGGCCAGGCTGGCGAGCCCGCCTACAGCGCCAAGCATGTCCTGGCCGAGGTGGCGCGCCAGCTCGGCAACACACCGGCGGTGTGCAAGAAATCGTACGTACACCCGGCCGTGCTGGAGCTCGGCTCGCGCCTGGCGTCCGATGCGGGGCCGGGCATGCAGGCCGTCTGGGAGCGCATCGGTGGCGCGGCATCGCCCCGGGGCCTGAGCGCGGCGGAGCGCCGGCTGCTGGCGTTCCTGCACAAGCCGCGCGGCAAGGCAGCGACAAAAGCCTGAGGCCGTGTCGCCAAGGTGCCGCGCCCGGCCTCGGTTGGGGTGGTGGGTGGCTAAAATTGCTGCAGCGCGGCAAAACAGCGGTTCCCCCTGCCGCCATCGGCACTTCATCGACATCGCCCCACGAGCAGCCCATCACCATGCTGGAATCACTGAGCAACGGCGCTGACCGCAACGCACAGCAGCGCCCCTTCCTGAGCCTGGAAGAGCGCGACGCCATCAACCGCGGCCGCTGGTTCGCGGCGCTCACCCCCTCGCTCAGGCACGACATCCTGCGCCTGGGCCGCGTCACGCGCTACGCCCACGGCAAGATGATCGTCGAGCAGGGCAAGCCCGCAACGGACTGGTTCACCTGCGCCAGTGGCGCCATCCGCTTTCGGCGCACCACGCCCTCGGGCAAGCAGGTCACGCTGGCCTATGTGGAGCCTGGTATCTGGGTCGGCGAGGCCGAGGTGCTGCACCAGGGCGCCAACACCTACGACGCCCACGCCCACGGCCCCACCACGGTGCTGAGCGTGGCCGAGGCGGTGTTCCGCCAGCTGCTGCGCGAGCACCCGCAGTTCGGCGAAGCCCTGCTCACCCTGCAGGCGCGGCGCATGCGCTACCTGTACTGGATGATGGAGGACATGGCCACCCTGCCCCTGCGCGCACGGCTGGCCAAGCAGCTCCTGCACATGCTGCGCCGCTTCGGCGAGCGCGCCGCCGTGCCCGGCACGCGCGGCGCCATCGGCCTGTCGCTGGTGCAGGACGAGCTGGCGCAGCTCTTGGGCGGCTCGCGCCAGCGCATCAACATGGAGCTCAAGTGGATGGAGCGCGAGGGCATCATCGGCATCCACCAGCGCGACATCGTGGTGCACAACCTGGCGCAGCTCGAAGCGCTGGCGCAGCAGGAATCGCTGGCCCAGGATTGAGGCTCTCGGCTACTGGAAGATCACCAGCCCCTGGTCCGCGATCACCACCGGGTAGTCACCCACGGGCAGATTCTTCACCTGCACGCTGTTCGCGCCCGCGTTGTTGTTCACCACAGTGCTGGTGTCCGTGAGCTCGTACACACTGCCGTCGAGCAGGTCCGCGAAGCGCGGGCGCAGCGTGCTGCTTTGCGCATAGCGCGGGAAGTGAAAGCCCGTGCAGCTGATGGTGATGGGCGCGGTGCCCGCCGTGGCGGTCGGCAGCTCGGTGGTCTTCTTCCACACCACCAGCATGTTGCGCACCACGCCCGCATCGTTGCGCGAGTACGCATGCACCGTGTGGCCGTAGGGCGCGGTGCAGCCATGGTTGGCGATGCGCTGCAGGCGGTTGTCGAAGATCGCCGTCACGTTCTGGTAGGAGCCATAGGCGATCTTGCGGCCCTGCACGGTCTGGTCCCCGTTCCTGGGCCCTGAGGCCGGGTTGGGGTTGTACTGCCAGGTGCCCGTGCGCAGCAGCCCCTTGGTGTTCTTGGTCGAGTCGTAGTGCAGGTCGACGATGGTGAAGATGTTGGTCTCGATGCCGCGCGAGAAGTCCCCCAGCATGCGCCGCAGCACGTACTTGGCCTGGTTCACCTCGTCGAAGGCCGCACCGTCGCACAGCGCGAAGTACTGGCAGGGCGTCGATGGCGCACCGTTCTCGCCCTGGCGGACCTTGAAGCCCCGGCCTTCGACCAGCGTCCTGAACGCATCGAACTTGGTCAGTTGCGACGGATAGGAGTCATAGTCCGGCAGCCCCCAATAGGGGTGGAAGCCCACCGAAACATCGGCATTGGGCACGGTCGCACCCTTGTTGTCGGCGAAGTAGTTCACCACCGATTGGGCGTACAGGTAGCCATCGGACGTGGCCCCGCCCAGCACGCCGGTGGTAAAGGAGCCGATGGTGATCTTGGCACCCGGCTGGATGCTCTTGATCAGCTGCGCGGTCTGCACTGCCAGCTGGGCGTAGTCGGCTGCGGGCACATGGCCGTCGGGCTCGTTCCAGATCTCCCAGTCGCTCACCTTCACGGTGGGCTGGTTGTAGCGCGTGACGGTGGCGCGCACGAAGTCCAGCCACTTCTGCCGCCCGGTGCCCGTGGGCAGCGCACCGCCGAGCCCCTTGGTGCCACAGTTGGTGCAACCCGCCTGCTCGTTGCCGTAGCCCAGAAAGACGAAGGGCTTGACCCCCTGCGCGCGCGCACCGTTGACGATGGCGTCGAGCTTGGCGAAGTCGTAGGTGGCCGGGCTGGTGATCACCGGCTCGATGAAGTGCCAGCCCGACTGGATGCGCACCTTGGAGGCGCCCAGCGGGCCCAGGTAGTCCTTCCAGTTGTCGAAGGTGCTGAATCCCCGGTCGGTGGTTTCGCCGCCGATGCCGAAGGGGCTGGTGATGCCGGCGGCCACCATGTCGGCCGTGCTGCGCGGCTTGATCTCGCCGATGAGGCCGAAGCCGGGCCCCGGCTGGGCGAAGGCGGTGCTGGCGCAGGCGGCGAGGGCGAGTGCCTGGGCGGTGGTTTTCAGATTCCAAGTCATTGTTGTCTCCTGTAGTCGTTCTGGGGCGGCCCGCGGGTGTGCGAGGCCAGGGGTGGTTGCGCGAAGTGCTCAGGGGTGGGTCAACTCCTTTCCGATGGCAAGCCCGGACAGAACCCACGCAGGTGCGCTCTGGTAGACCACGGGCCGCAGAAAACGCTCGCAGGCGTGCAGCCCCACCGAGGTGGAGGCTGGCTGCGTGGAAGAAGGCCAGGGGCCGCCGTGCTGCTGGGCGCGCGTGACCGCGACGCCGGTCGGCACGCCGCCGAACAGCACGCGGCCGGCGCGGGCCGTTGCCACGGCAACGAGTTGCCGGGCCAGCGCGGAATCTGCCTCGGCCCCCCAAAGGGTGGCGACCAAGGCGCCCTCCATGGACGCGAGCACGGGGGCCAGCGCGTTTTCGTCCTCGCAGACGACGACCAGCACCGCAGGCCCGAAGACTTCGTGGCGCAGCGCTGCCTGGTCCGCCTGGCGCATGAAGTGTTCTGCCTGCACGGTGGCGAGCAGCGGGCCCATGTGCTCGGGTGCGGGTTCCACCAGCAGATGCACGGCGGCGTTGCGGCGCAGGGCCTGCGCTGCAGCCAGGTAGGCCTGGGCGATGGCCGGGGTGAGCATGGGGTGCGTGGGCGCCGCGGCCAGTTGCCGGGCAAGTTCACCGATGAAACGGCGCGGCGCCTCGCCATCGACCAGCACCACCACGCCGGGGCGTGTGCAGAACTGGCCCATGCCCAGCGCCACCGACGCGGCCAGCTGGGCCGCCAGCGCCTCGGGCGCCTGCGCGGCAAAGGCCGCAGGCAATACCGCCAGGGGATTGACCGAACCCAGCTCGCCAAAGAAGGGAATCGGCACGGCCCGCTGCGAGGCCAGGGCCTGCAGCGCCAGTCCACCGCGCTGGGAGCCCGTGAACGCCACGGCCTGGATCGCAGGGTGGCGAACCAGCGCGGCGCCGTGCTCCACCGAAACACCGTCCACCAGCCCCACCAGGCCGCAGGGCAGACGTTGCGCCTGCAGCACTTGCTGCACCCGCTGGAACACGGCGCGCGACAGGCGCGGGTGGGCTGGGTGGGCACGCACCACCACCGGGCAACCGGCGGCGAGCGCCGACGCGGTGTCGCCCCCCAGCACCGAGAACGCGAAGGGAAAGTTACTGGCCGCGAACATGGCCACCGGCCCCAGGGGGACGAGGACGCGGGCCATGTCCGGCCTGCCGCGCGGAGGCGCCCCGTCCAGCGCAGCGTCGTGCTCCACCGCGTGCAGGCGCCCCGCGAGCACCAGGTCCGCAAAGGCGCGCAGCTGAAAGCAGGTGCGGTCCAGCTCCCCGTTCAGCCGTGTGGCGCCCAGATAGGTTTCCTCATGCGCCAGCGCCACCAGGGGCTCGCGGTGCTGTTCGAGCGCCAGGGCCAGCGCCTGCAGGAGCGCGGCCCGGGTCGATGGGTCGCTGGCAGCCCAGAGTGGGGCAGCCAGCGCCGCGTCGGCGGCAGGATCATGGGAGGAAGTGGGCGATTCGCAGTGCATGGCGGGGGCGGTGTGGAATGGAACGGTCGGCAACGGGCAGCACGCGCACCCCCAAAGGTGCGCGCGCAAGGTCTTGGCAAGCGCGCAGCGGCGCCGCTGGGTCAGAAGTTGTGCTTGACGCTCATGTCGAACAGCGTGGTGCGCGTGAGCCGGTCTTGCTTGGCGCTGCCGACGTTGGCCAGGATGGAGGTGCGCTTGCTCAAGAAGTGCTCGTAGCCCACCGACAGCTTGGTGTTCGCATTGCCGGGGCCTTGCGGGTCCAGGCGCGAGACGGCCAGCTTCACCAGGTGGGTGGACACCGGTACCCGTGCCGTCAGCGAGACATTGCTGCTGTCCACGTTGTTCACCCTGGAGCGTGCGTACAGCAGGGCCGGGCGCACGATGCCGAAGTCGTAGGACGCGGCGGCCATCCACATCTTCTGCTGGGCCGTGGTGCTGTCGTAGGCAGCGCCCACGTAGAGCGGGCCCGAGGTGTATTCGACATTGGCGCCTGCCGTGTTCGAGCGTGTGCCCTCGCCCGCGCTCCAGGCCACGTTGGTCGAAAAACCTCCCCAGGTGGCGCTGCGCAGGCCGATGGTGTTGTCGCTGCGGATGCCGCTCACGGGCACGCCGTAGTTGGCCAGCAGATGCCGCGGCCCCGGCGTGGCCACCGTGTCGAAGCCCCAGGGATCGGCCTTGAGCGCCACCCAGAACGCCGGAATGTACTCACGCCCCGCATACACCGTGCCCCACAGCTTGGGCGCTCCGGCATAGACGAAAGAGCGCGCCTCGAAGTAGGGGTTGTGGGCCAGGCCCGTGTCGGCATCGAAGCGGTGCTCCATCTGGAAGCCGGCTTCCAGGCCGCCACCCAGGTCCTCCACACCGCGAAAGCCGATGCGCCCGGCCGAGCCCTGGCGCACCTGCCACATGTTGGCGGCAGGCCCGGAGGGACTGATGCCCCCATTGGTGGGGGTGGTTCCGCCGTTCTGGTGGAACACGCCCAGGTCAACGCGGCCATAGATGGTCACGGACGACTGGGCCCAGGAAGGCAGGCAGGCAAGGGCTGCGCAGGCCAACACGCAGGGACGAATAAGGCTTCGTTTCATGTCTCAAGTCTCCTCAGGGTTGAGAACCAGGCTTTTCGCCCATGTTCTGGATTGTAGATTTTGGATTTTATAAAATCTGAAATGGAGTATATACTGGCAACATGGACGCACTCAACACCCCCACCTACATTCGTTTGCGTGATCAGTTGCGCAACGACATCGTCGAAGGCGTATGGACGCTTGGCGCCCACATCACCCTGACGGAGCTGGCCAAGCACTACCAGGTGAGCCAGAACCCGGTGCGCGAAGCGCTGCTGCAGTTGCAAGGCGAGGGCGTGGTGGCCATGCGCATGAACCGCGGCGCCGTCATTCCCACCGTCGACGCTCTCTACATCAACCAGCTCTACAAGATCCGCGGGGCGATCCAGTCCATGCTGGCCGCCGATGCAGCGGCCGCTGCCAGACCCGCCGACATCGACCGGCTGGTGGAACTGGAAGAAGCGCGCCAGGGCGCGGCCGAGCGTTCGGACATCGCCGCCTGCGTGATCGCCAACCGCGATTTCCACCGCTATATGGACGGCATCTCGGGCAACCGCATGGCGGTGGAGATGCTGGAAGGCCGCTCAGCCCTGGTCGACGCCGTGCGGCGCAGCAAGGGCTACGGCAACGAACGCCTGGAGATGGTCACGGTGCAGCACGGCCAGATGATCGCGGCCCTGCGCGCCAACGATGGCCAGCGTGCGGCGGCCATCGCGCTGGAGCACGCAGAGATGTCCCGACTGGATCTGCTCGCCATGCTGCCCAGCACCTAGCCTCCGCTTTTTTCCCTGACGGCAATCTGCACTCCCTGCCAGGCGGGGAGCGAGATTGCCTGCGCCCAAAAAAACTTGAAGGAGACAACACCATGCAACACCGATATTCCCGCCGACTGGCCCTGACCGCTCTTGCCGCACTGAGCGCGCTGGCAGGTGCCGGCCCTGCCCAAGCGCAGAAATTCCCCGACAAGCCCATCACGCTGTACCTCGGCTTCGCTCCGGGCGGCGGAGCCGACACGGTGGCCAGGGCCCTGGCCGAAGAGATGGGCAAGAACCTCGGCCAGCGCGTCATCGTGGACAACAAGGGCGGCGCCTCGGGCAACATCGCCACGCAGGCGCTGCTCAACAACCCGGCCGACGGCTATTCGCTGGTCTTCGCGGCCATCCACTTCGCCACCAATCCCTGGATCGGCGGCGTGAAGTACGACCCGGCGAAGGACCTGCAGATGGTCTCCCAGATCACGAGCGTGCCGGTGCTCATGGTCGCCTCCAGCGAGAGCGGCATCAAGACGCCCGCCGACGCCGTGGCCCTGGCCAAGCGCACCCCGGGCGGCGCCAAGGCCGCATCGGGCGGGGTGGCGACCTCCTCGCACCTGGCCATGGAACTCTTCAAGCGCGAGATGAAGATCGACATGCTGCACATCCCCTACAAGGGCGGCGCACCCGCCAACCAGGACCTGATGGCCGGCCAGGTGGACCTGATGTTCGACCTCATGTCCGGCTCGCTCAAGGCCACCCTCGACTCCGGCCGCGCCACCCCCATCGCCGTGATGCAGGGCAGCCGCATCGCCGCCCTGCCCAACGTGCCGAGCGCAGAGGAATTGAAGCTGCCGCGCGGCACCCACATCCGCAGCTGGCAGGGCATTGCCGTCAAGGGTGGCACGCACGCCCCCGTGGTCAAGCGCCTGCACGAAGCAGTGGTGGCGGCCGCGACCAGCGAGTCCTTCCGTGCCCGCGTGGCGCAACTGGGCTCCGAGGTCGTGACCAGTGGCAAGCCCGAGGACTTCCAGGCCTTCTACCTGCGCGAACTGTCCCGCTGGCAAGCGGTGGTCAAGGACGCAGGCATCAAGGCCGAGTGAGAGGAAGGAAGGAAGGAAGGAAGGAAGGAAATCCATGAAGATCAAGGAAATACGCTGCCACCTCATGCAGGCGGGCGCACCGCCGCAGACGGGATGGACGGGCACCGGCAAGTCGGCGCTGGCGACCTCGCGCAACTGGCTGTTCGTGACCGTGCTGACCGACGACGGCCTGGTGGGCACGGGCGAAGGCTCGGGCTGGCCCCGGGCCGTGGCAGAGGCCGTGCAGGACCTGGCGCACGTGCTGGTCGGTGAAGATGCCCGCGGCATCGAACGCCTGTGGCAGCGCATGCGCGTGGCCTGCATGGGCCATGGCCAGACCGGCGTGGTGGGCATGGGCGCCATCAACGCCATCGACATGGCGCTGTGGGACATCAAGGCCCAGGCGCTCGGCGTGCCGCTGTACGAGCTGCTGGGCGGCGCCACACGCAGCAAGGTACCGTTCTATGTGCATGCCGCCACGCCCGAGGCGGCGCTCGCAGCCGTGAAGGCCGGCGCAACGGGCATCAAGGTGGGCGGCATCGCCCAGGTGGTGGAGCGTGCCCACGCCGTGCGCGCCGCCATCGGGCCCGACATCGACCTGATGTGCGACCTGCACGGGCCGCCCTGGCTGGCACCGGCCGACGCGGTGGCCATCGGCCGGGAGCTGGAGCCTTTGCACCTGCTCTTCCTGGAGGAGCCGGTGGCCCCCGACGACATGCGCGGCTGGCGGCTGGTGCGCGACAAGGTGGCGCTGCCGCTGGCCGGGGGCGAACGCCTGGCCACCCTGCAGGACATGCAGCCCTTCCTCGTCGAGGGGCTGCTCGACGTGGTGCAGCCCGATGGCGGCCGCTTTGGCGGCATCACGCAGATGAAAAAGCTCGCCGGCATGGCCGAGGCGTTTTCGGTCACCGTGGCGCCCCACTCGGGCTCGCTCGGGCCGGTGGCGGAGGTGGCCATGGTGCACCTGCTCAGCGCGATCCCCAACGCGTTGATCCTCGAGCGGATGGCGCCGGACTGGGAAGGGCGCGCGCAGGTCATGGACAGCGGCCTCCTGGTGGAGCCCGGTTTCCTGCAGGCGGGCACCGAACCGGGCCTGGATGTGCGGCTGCGCGAGGACTTCATCGCAGCGCACCCGAGCCACTGCAACGTCGGCCTGGCCACCGGCGGCTGGAATGCCGGCACCGACCACGAATCTGTTTACATGCAAGCGCGTCGCCCCCGGGCACGCATCGGACGAGACGACAAACCATGACCACACCCCTGCTTCTCAACACCCTGCCCCGCCTGGGGCTCGTATCCACCGCCACCCTGACCACGGTGCTGTTCAAGCGCGGCCTGCGCAACGTCTTCCTGCAGGAGGTGCGGCCCGTGAACCCGGCCACGGCACGCATGGTGGGCCTGGCCTTCACGCTGCGCTACATCCCGGCGCGCGAGGACCTCGACGGCCTCGATGCCTTCGACGACCCGGCCCATCCCCAGCGCGTGGCGGTGGAAACCTGCCCGCCGGGACACGTGCTGGTGATGGACAGCCGGGGCGATGCCACGGCCGCCTCGTCGGGCAACATCCTCATCACCCGCCTGATGCGCCGTGGCGTGGCCGGTGTGGTGACCGACGGCGGCTTCCGCGATTCGCCGGAAATCGCGGCGATGCCCTTCCCCGCCTTCCACCAGCGCCCCTCCGCACCCACCAACCTGATCCGCCACCACGCCATCGACATCGGCCTGCCGATAGCCTGCGGCGGCGTATCGGTGTACCCGGGCGACGTGCTGGTGGGCGATGCCGAAGGCGTGGTGTGCATCCCCCGCCACATCGCCGACGTCGTGGCGCGCGAGGCCTACGTACAGACCATCTACGAGACCTGGGTGGAAGAGCGCATCGGCGCTGGCGACGGCCTGATCGGCACCTACCCGCTGACCGACCCCGTGCGCCGCCAGGCGTACGAAGAGTGGAAGGCCACGCATGCAGACCGCTGGCCGCTGGCGCATGACTGACATGGCCACCCGCACCATCGCCCTGACCGGGGCAGCCGGCCGCATTGGACGCGCCATCCGCCCCTACCTGCTGCCCCTGTGCAGCGAGCTGCGCCTGCTGGACGTGGCCGCAGTGCAGTCCGAGGACCCGCGCGAAACCGCGCTGCAGCTGGACCTGGCGGACCGCGAGGCCCTGCAGCGCGCCCTGCAGGGCTGCGACGCCGTGGTGCATTTCGCAGGGCACCCGCGCGAGGCGGGGTGGGACACACTGCTGGCAGCCAACGTCGTGGGCGTGGTCAACCTCTGGGAGGCGGCCCACGCGGCCGGCGTGCAACGCATCGTTTACGCGAGCTCCAACCATGCGGTGGGCCTGTATCCCCGCAGCCAGAAGATCGACGGCGCGGCCCCGCCGCTGCCCGACAGCCGCTACGGCGTGAGCAAGGCCTTCATGGAAGCGCTGGCCGCCATGTATGCCATCAAGCGTGGAGTGCGCGGCTTCGGCCTGCGCATCGGCCACTGCAGCCCCGCGCCCGCGGATGCCCGCGCGCTGAGCCACTGGATCCACCCGGAGGACCTGGCTCAGCTGGTGCAGGTGGGGCTCACGGCCGATTACACGCACGAGATGGTCTACGGCGCATCGGCCAACAGCCGTTCATGGTGGGCCGATGAACGGGCCCGGGCGCTGGGCTACCGGCCCGTCCATTCGGCCGATCCGCACATCGCAGCGCTCGAATCCGTGCAGTCGGATGACCCTGTCGCCGAACACTTCCAGGGCGGCAGCTTTGCCGCAGCGGGTTTCGACAATGCACGCACCCCATTCCTCTGAGCCCATCGCCCCCAGCGTGCAGGAGCACCCCGGCAGCGGCCCCATCGAGGTCTGGCCCGTGGGCAACCGCGTGGGCGAATCCCCCGCATGGCACGCAGGCGAGCAGGCGCTGTACTGGATCGACGTGCGCGGCCAGCAGGTGCTGCGGCTCGAACCCGCTCGCCAGCGGCTCACGCGCTGGCAACTGCCGGAGGTGGTGGGCGCGCTGGCGCTGTGGGGTGACGGCACCGTGCGCCTGGCATTGCGGAAGCACATTGTGGACCTGGACCTGCAGACGGGCCTGCTCCGCACGGTGTGCTCGCTGGCGCCACACGAGCCGCCAGGCAACCGGCTCAACGATGGCAAGCGTTCACCCAGTGGGCGCTGGTTCATCGTGGGCTCCATGGACGACCGGCAGGACAAGCAGGCCAGCGGTGGCCTCTATTGCGTGAGCAACGGTGGCGCCGTGCGCCAACTCCATGCGGGCCTGGTGGTGGCCAACGGCATCGCCTGGAGCCCCGACGCCCACACGCTGTACTTTTCGGACAGCTTTCGCGGCCAGGTCTGGCAGGCGGCGTGGAACGAGGCCGAAGGCACGATGGGCGAGCCCCGCCCCTTCGCGGACCTGGGCGAGGCCGAAGGCCGCCCCGATGGGGCGCAGGTCGATGGCGCAGGGCGCTACTGGTCCGCTGGCGTGTCTGCAGGCGCCATCAACATCCTCGCGGCCAGCGGTGAACGGCAGGACCGCATCGCCCTGCCCTGCCGCGCGCCCACCATGTGCGCCTTCGGCCCGGCGGGCGACCTGTGGGTCACGAGCCTGGTGCGGCCCGGCTGGGAGCCCACGGCGCACGACGGCGCGTTGCTCAGGCTGCAGGTTTCCCGCTAAGCCGCGCGCAGCGCGCTCGGCGACACCCCCAGCACCCGCCGCATGCTGCGCGCCATGTGGCTCTGGTGTGAAAAGCCCGCCGCCAGGGCCACCTCGCTGGCCGGCAGCCGGCCCTGGCGCAGCAGCGCGCGGGCGCGCTCCACCCGGCGCAGCACCACGTACTCGTGCACCGGCACACCCAGCGAGCGCTTGAACAGCGTCTTGAAGTGCGACACGCTGCTGTGCGCCACGCCGGCCAGCACCGGCAGCGACAGGTCTTCGTCCAGCCGGTTCTCGATGTAGTCCACCACCCGGCGCAACTGCGCCGCAGACAGGCTGGGCGGCGCCTTCCTGGCCAGCGTGTAGCGGCCCAGCAGGTGCACGGCCAGGGCCGTGCCCAGGCTCTCGGCATACAGGCGGCCGTTGGGCGAGCCGGCCTGGCGCTCGGCCTCCAGCGCCCAGGCGATGTGGGCCAGGTGCGCATCCTGGAACTGGTGGCGTGGCGCCAGGGCGGCGCGGCCGGCGGGCAGGCCGGCTTCGAGGGCCGTGCGCTCGAGCAGCGCCGGCGAAAAGCGCAGCACCACCGAGCGGCCCGGCCCGTCTTCGTGCCAGATGTCGGCCTGCCCGGCGGCAACGATGTCCACGTCGCCGCGCGTGTAGACAAAGCGCTGCGCGCCGCAAAAGCCCTGCACCGGCTCCCCCGAATGCACGCGGATGCGCAGGTCTGCCATCGGCCTGAGCTCGACCACTCCGCCCGGCGTTTCCACCAGGTCCACCTGCAGGCCGGCCCGGCCTGGCACCACTGCGAATGCTGATTCGTCCATCCGTGCTCTCCAAACAGCCGTTCGTGCGCGACCGGCCAAGCGATTCTGCAGATTATTGGCCTGTCGCCGCGAAGGCACTTGTCGCCCGCGGTTTGGCGCTACTCCATGAAAGGGATTTGCATGAAAACGACCGTGATCGGAATGGGAACCATGGGCAAGAAGCTGGCCGCGCTGCTGCTGCAGGCAGACCACCGGGTCAGCGTATGGAACCGCTCGCCGGCCAACGCCGCCGAGGTGGTGGCCCAGGGGGCCACCCAGCACCAGGACGTGGCCCAGGCGATCGCCGCCAGCGAGGTGATCGTGGTCTGCGTGAAGGACTACGAGGCCGCCAACGCCATCCTGCTGTCGCCTGGCGTGGGTGCGGCGCTCCAGGGCCGCACAGTGGTCCACCTGACCACCGGCAGCCCCCAGGAGGCGCTGGACATGGACGCCTGGGTGCGCAGCCACGGCGGCCTGTACCTGGACGGCGCCATCCAGGCCGCACCGGAGCAGATGGGCCTGCCGACGACGCCGGTCTTCGTCTCGGGCGCCCAGCAGGCCTTCGACAGCGCGCTGGCCGTGCTGCAGGTCTTCGGCGGCGGCATCTCCTTCCTGGGCGAGCGCCCCTCGCTGGCCTCGGCAATGGATTTCGCCACGCTGTCGTATGTCTACGGCGCGACGATCGGGTTCTTCCACGGCGCGCGCATCGCCGAGACGGAGGGCCTGGACGTCGAGCGCTACGGCGCGCTCGTCAACCAGATCGCGCCCTCGTTCGGCGCCTTCCTGCAGCACGAGGGCAAGGTCATCCACAGCGGCGACTTCGCCATCACGCAAAGCCCGCTGCGCATCTCCATCGACGCCACGCGCCGCATTGCGCAGCATGCGCGCGACAGCGGCATCCACGCCGCCGTGCCGGAGCTGGCAGAAACGCTGTTCCGCCAGGCCGAGGAAGCGGGCTACGCCGACGAGGAGGCGGCCGCCGTGGTCAAGGTGATGCGCGCGAACCGCTGAGCGAACGGACTCAGAGGCTGGGAATTTTTTGAGCGTGTCCGAGGGGCGCGCCAGAACGCACCGGATCTAGGCGCAAAGCACAGCCATAGCGCGGGCTATGGCGAGCATTTGCAACGACGAGCCGGGGTGTTTTGGCGTGCAAGGCGGGCATGGGCGAAAGATTGTCAGCCTCTCAACGCCCGACCATGTTGCCCGGCACCACCCACTGGTCGAACTGCTCGCCCGTCACGTGGCCCGAGCCCACGGCGGCCTCGCGCAGGCTGGTGCCTTCCTTGTGCGCCTTCTTGGCGATATAGGCGGCCTTGTCGTAGCCGATGTGGGTGTTGAGCGCGGTCACCAGCATCAGCGAGCGGTCCACCAGCTCGGTGATGCGCTCGCGGTTGGGCTCGATGCCCACGGCGCACTGGTCGTTGAAGCTGACCATGCCATCGGCCAGCAGGCGCACGCTCTGCAGGAAGTTGTGCGCCACCATGGGGCGGAACACGTTGAGCTCGAAGTTGCCCGAGGCACCGCCGAAGTTGATGGCCACGTCGTTGCCGAACACCTGGGCGGCCAGCATGGTCACGGCCTCGCTCTGCGTGGGGTTGACCTTGCCGGGCATGATGGACGAGCCGGGCTCGTTCTCGGGGATGCTCAGTTCGCCGATGCCGCTGCGCGGGCCGCTGGCCAGCCAGCGCACGTCGTTGGCGATCTTCATCATGCTGGCGGCCAGGGTCTTGAGCGCACCGTGGGCGTGCACCAGGCCATCGACCGAGGCCAGGGCCTCGAACTTGTTGGGTGCGGTGATGAACGGCAGGCCCGTCAGGCGCGCCAGCTCGGCGGCGGACTGCTCGGCGTAGCCCTTGGGCGCATTCAGGCCGGTGCCCACGGCCGTGCCACCCAGGGCCAGCTCGTACAGGTGGGGCAGCGCGGCACGCACGTGGCGCTCGCCATGGTCGAGCTGGGCCACGTAGCCCGAGAACTCCTGGCCCAGCGTGAGCGGGGTAGCGTCCTGCAGGTGGGTGCGGCCGATCTTGACGATGCCGTCAAAGTCTTTGGCCTTCTTGTCCAGCGTGGCTCGCAGCTTGGCAATGGCGGGCAGCAGCTTGTGCGTGAGGGCCTCCACGGCGGCCACGTGCATGGCGGTGGGGAACACGTCGTTGCTCGACTGGCTGCGGTTCACGTCGTCGTTGGGGTGCACCAGGCGGCCTTCGCCGCGCTCGCCGCCCAGGATCTCGCTGGCGCGGTTGGCCAGCACTTCATTCACGTTCATGTTGGTCTGCGTGCCCGAGCCCGTCTGCCACACCACCAGCGGGAACTCGCCGGGATGCTTGCCGGCAATCACCTCGTCGGCGGCGGCCACGATGGCATCGGTCTTCTTGGCATCCTGCAGGCCCAGGGCCTGGTTGACCACGGCCGAGGCGCGCTTGACCTGGGCCAGCGCCTTGATGATCTCGCGCGGCTGCTGCTCGCCCGAGATGTCGAAGTTCTGCAGCGAGCGCTGCGTCTGCGCGCCCCACAGCTTGTCTGCCGGCACCTCGATGGGGCCAAAGGTATCGCGTTCGGTACGGGAGGTCATGGAAAACGGTACTCCAGGATAAACAACTGTCAGATGGGCCAGCACGGCCCGGTGCGGCAGTGGCGGGCCGCAGAAAAGGGGTGGCCGAGGGGAGCCCGGCGCGCCCGGAGCATAAGGCAAAACAAAACAATTCTCATTTACCACCCCAAAAGCATGGACAGATTCCGGGGGAATGCCGCCGCCGATGGATGAACAGCCTCCATGGATTGTGCAGCCATGCCCGCCCGCAAGCTGCAACCCTAGAGCCCCCACTCCAGCAAATTTCGCTACAAATTGGTACACTTTGAACCAGAAAGAACCTGTTCACGGTCTTTTCCCCCTGGGCACGCCGCCTGTGACGGGATGCCGCCTCATGGATCCCAGGCCGCACTGCAGATGCCCCCGGCAATACTGCGGAGCAGTTCCATCCCCATACCCCTCTTGCCGGGCGCATGTGCCCTGGTTGACCTTGGGAGCCCACAGCAGGGTTTGCAGCCGCATGGCCTGCGCCGCGCTGCTTGCGGCACGCAGACGTCCGATCTGAGAGACCATGAACAGGCTCTGCCGCCAGCACAGGCGCGACCTCTTGACGGCGCGCCTGTGCGGGCGCAACCTGCTATCCAGAACCGATGCCTTTTTTCTCTTTGTCCAATCCATGAACACGTTCATGCCCTTCAGCTACAACCTGTTCGTGGTGGCAGCGTCCTTTGCCATTGCCATGCTGGCCTCCTACGTCACGCTGGACCTGGCGCGGCGGGTGCGCACGGCGCAGCGCCGCGTGGGTCTGGCCTGGTGGGCGGCCGGCTCCATCGTCATGGGCACGGGCATCTGGTCCATGCACTTCCTGGGCATGCAGGCGTTCAGGCTGCCCATCGAGATCGGTTTTTCCGGCGGGGCCACCCTGCTGTCCTGGCTGGCGGCCGTGGCGGCATCGGGCGTGGCGCTGGAGCTGGCCAGCCGCGAGAACTTCGGCAACACCCAGCTTGCACTGGGTGCCCTGGTGATGGGCGCAGGCATCAGCGGCATGCACTACATCGGCATGGCGGCCATGGACATGAACCCCGGCATCGTCTGGGACTACCGGGTGGTCGTCCTGTCGGTGTTGATCGCTGTGCTGGCCTCTGCCTCGGCGCTGCTCATCTTCAAGCTGCTGCGCCGCGTGCGGCCCGGCCAGCGCGTGGGCTACCAGTTGGCCGCCTCGTTCGTGATGGCGGTGGCCATCTGCGGCATGCACTACACCGGCATGGCAGCGGCCCGTTTCGCGGTGGGCGCCGTGTGCCTGAGCGCCGGCGAGCTGGGTGGCTCGGGGCTCACGGCGATGGTGCTCATCGCCACCGGCATCCTGCTGGTGAGCACACTGTTCACCTCCATCCTGGACGCACGGCTGCAGAGTACGGCACAGCAGCTCACCCAGTCGCTGCAAGAGAGCAACGCCCGCCTGCAGGCCGCCAACGACGAACTGCAAAAACGCGCCTTTGCCGACGCACTCACCGGCCTGCCCAACCGCCTGCTGTTCGAGGACCGGCTCATCCACGCCCTGCTGCGCCTCGATCGCACCAACCACCTGCGCGTGGAAGACCGGCTGGCCGTGCTGTTCGTGGACCTAGACGGCTTCAAGCCCATCAACGACTCCTTCGGCCATGCGGCCGGCGACGTGATCCTGCGCAGCGCAGCGGACCGCCTGCGCCAGGAGGCGCGCGAGAGCGACACGGTGGCGCGCGTGGGCGGTGACGAATTCCTGATCCTGCTGGAAGACGTGACCGACGTGGCCGCCTGCGTCAGCATCGCCAACCGGGTGCTGGAGTCGCTGTCGCAGCCTTTCGAGGTCTCGGGCAAGAAGGTGCAGATCGCCTGCTCCATCGGCATCGTCGTGCACCCCGACCATGGTGACCGCACCAAGCTGGTGGCCAACGCCGATGCGGCCATGTACGCCGCCAAGCGCGCTGGCGGTGGCTGCTACGCCCTGTTCGAGCCCCACATGGGCTCGGACGCCTCTGAGCAGCTGGAGCTGCTGAACGACCTGCGCCAGGCGCTGGACCGGGGCGAGCTGGCCCTGCACTACCAACCCAAGATCGACGGCACGCGCGGCCAGATCAGCGGCGTGGAGGCCCTGCTGCGCTGGAACCACCCCAAGCACGGCATGGTGCCCCCCATGGTGTTCATCGCCCTGGCCGAGCGTTTTGGCCTGATCGGCCGCCTGGGCGCCTGGGTCATCAACGAGGCCTGCCGCCAGACCGCCGAGTGGGGCCGCAGTGGCATGCGCATGCGTGTGGCCATCAACCTGTCGGTGCACCAGTTGCGCGAAAGCGGCCTGGCCGAGCGCATCGAGCATGCGCTCCAGTTCCACGGCCTGGATGCCTCGCAGCTGCTGTGCGAGATCACCGAATCGGTGGCCATGGAAGACATCAAGGCCACGCAGCGCACCTTCGAGGGGCTGGCGCGCATTGGCGTGTTTTTGTCCATCGACGACTTCGGCACCGGCTACTCCAGCCTCAACTACCTGCGCCAGTTGCCCGCGCAGCAACTCAAGATCGACCGCAGCTTCGTCAACGACCTGGAAGACAGCGAGGACGCCCGCGCCGTGGTCAGCGCCGTGGTGAGCCTGGCGCACGCGCTGGGCCTGCGCGTGGTGGCCGAGGGCGTGGAAACCATGGGCCAGCGCGACATCCTGCTGGCCATGGACTGTGACGAACTGCAAGGCTTCTTCTTTGCCCGCCCCATGCCGGCGGATTCGCTCCTGGCCTGGTCGCAAGGAGAAAAACCGGTGGGCGCTGTGGACTTCACGCCCTCCGTCATCGGAAGTTTGTAAGAGCGCGGCCTCCACCAACGCTCCGCGCAGCGGATAGGTCCCCGTGACCATCGGTAGCAATCGTCGGCATGTTCTTACACCGCGCAGCGCAGGGCGCGCGCACCATGGCACCACAGTGGCCGCACCGCCATTGCCGTGCCGACTCCCGTTGACCGGTGCGCACCCAGCCAGATCGGAGACTTCCATGGCCAACAGCAGCCTGCTCGGCATCGACGCCGACAACCTCCCGCCCACCCACAGCGCCACCGGCAACGACAGCATGGGCCCCAGCGATGCGTCCGACTCGGGCAGCGACAGCGCTGGCGTCTACAGCGCCGACCCCGAGATGGACACCGACCGCTACGGCACCGGCGAGCGCGCCAGCGTGGAGCCCGGCCTGCACCGCGAGGCGCGGGACATCCTGCCCGACCACATGGAATCCCTCGCATCCGGCGACGACACGGACGGCGACCTGCCCGCAGATCCCCTGGTGGACGTGGATGCGGACATGTACCCCGAAGAAGACAGCGAAGAGCCCGGTACCGAGGACGAGCCCGCCTGATCCCGCCCCGCCAGGAGGCTATGCCAGCAAGGCCGCGCGCAGGGCGTCGAAGCTGCGCCGGTCGGGCGCACAGACCAGCCCGCCGGTCGTGTGGGACGCCAGGTAGCCACTGCCATCGAAGTGGCCCGAATACCCGCCCGCCTCGCGGTGCAGCAGCCACCCGGCCGCATGGTCCCAGGGCATGAGCCTGTTGTAGAACACGGCATGCACATGGCCGGCAGCGGCGAGCCGGTACTCGTGCGCCGCGCAGCGCAACCAGGTGCTCATGCCCAGGCGCGACAGCCGGGAGTTGACCTCTGTGCGCAGCGGCTCCGGCAAAAAGTTGGTGCCCACCACGCATTCCATCTCGCCCACCGGCACGGGCGGCGCCACCTGCAGCACCGTGCGCTCGCCGTCTGCCAACTCCATCCACGCGCCGCCGCCCTTGATGGCAAAGGCCGTATCCGCGCGCACGGGGTCGTGGATGGCCGCGGCGACCACCTCGCCCGCCAAGGTCACGGCTGCCATCACGCCGAACAATGGCAGCCCGGAGGCGAAGTTCTTCGTGCCGTCCAGCGGGTCGATGATGAAGGCCAGATCGGCCGTGGCGATGGTGGGGAGCAGCGAGGGATCGCGCCCGGCGGATTCCTCGCCGATGAAGACAGCACCGCTGCCGTGCCGTGCCCTCAGGGCCGACAGGATGGCGGCCTCTGCGGCTTCATCGGCATCCGTCACGATATCGAAGGCCGAGGTCTTCTGCCGGCGGTCCACCGCAGACAGGCGCGCGAAGCGGGGCATGATTTCGGTGCGAGCGGCCTCGGCCAGCACGCGGCCCAGAAACGCGAGTTCGGTGGCGGGGAAGTTCATGTCCGGTAGTGTCACCGGGAACCGGCCGCCGCCACCAAGTGGCCCAACCCACTCAATCGCCCTTGAACCCTGATTTGCGGATGACCGGCAGCCAGCGCGCAGCCGCCCGCTCCGTGGCAGCGACCACTTGCGCCAGCTCGGACCCTGGCACCGTGTCGTAGCCCGCATGGAGCAGCTTGGTCCGGACTTCTTCGAGGGCCAGAACCTTGCGCAGCGCCTGGTTCCACTGGGCGATGGCGGCAGGCGGTGTGTCCGCACGCGCGTAGACCACGTAGCCCGAGGTGGCCACTAGGTCTGAAAACCCGGCTCCGCAAACGTGCGCACGTCGGGCTGGCTGGCGGCTCGGCGGCTGCCCGACACGGCCAGCACGCGGATCTTGCCTGCCCGGTGGAACTCCATGAAGGTCGTGGTCGCATCCATGCCCACAGGAATGTGCCCGGCCAGCCCGCGAGCAGTGCGATTCTTCCTTGAAGAGGCCGGGGAAAATGACTGTTTTCCGCTCATATCTGCATATTATTTGACTTTTGCCGCAAATACCTGGAGCGGCAAAATAACACCGCCCCAGGAGAAATAAAATGGCGATAACTCTAGACATCGTAGTAAAACGCAAAACCCGCAGAAAAGTTTTCTACACACTATTTGCGGGCGGCAAAGCAGAGGAATGGCGCATCCCATCAAATAGCACGTTCGACCACATGGCACTGGAAAGACATCCAACGTTACCGCATTGATATCAAGATTTTTTTGCTAACGACTTCCAAGTAGAAATACCAGCAAGGACAAATGAAGTGGGGGGGGGGGGGGGTACGACTGGGTAACGGCCAACCCCCATCACGAAAGCCGCGAAGTTGCGGTCAAGAACCGCCAAATAGAGGAAAGCGGCGGAAAACATACCCCCGATGGCAAATTCAGACATCTTTATTTGGCAATGACCTGCTCAAGGACCACCACTGCGAGACCTACGGGAATGCTTCCTGGAGGAACACCTAGAAGAAAGACGCCCAAAACTCTGCCAACCTTGGCGGGTTGCAACCGTTTCGGCGGTACACAACTCTGGCCGATTGTCCCGCTCCACATAAAATTCGAGCATGGAGGTTCACACCATGCTCCCAACGAACACACTGCCGACTCAGCCGCCTACCCAAGACAAAGTTTCCGCTTGTTTGAAGGCTATCGGCAGCAGCAAGCATCACCCAGGGTGGTCCCTGGGCGGCCTGGCACTTCTCATGCTTCCCTTCACCATCCTGGCTCTCTGCATCGGCATTGCTGTGGCCCGCGAGCCGAGCATCATCCCGAGCGTCGTGAATGGAGTTCTCAGTGCAGGAGCTCGCGCACATGCGCCTCAAGGTCCCGTCGCGACTACCACTACGACGACTTCGGCGGTAAGTGCGTCCGCCACCAATCCCTGACCCTTCCTGAGGCTCTGGCGGTCTCAGGCTGCGACAAGAACGGCAATGATCTACAGCCAAGTCAGCGAGTGCCAAAGGACTACTACTGCCATGTCTCGCCGGGCACATCCTTACCCCTCGCCCTGGTTATCGAACGCGACACGGCCACCACATCCCCTACTGACTCACGCACATCGCCAGCACATCGCGCGGCGATTCGCAGATCTTCACCCACCAACAAGGACGCGAACATCTTCGTGCAAGAGTTCGTAGACGGGTTCCACGGCAACTTCCACATGGAGAAGGTCCAGAAGTTCGACGAAATGCTCGCTCAGTTTATTTTCTTCAGTGGCTTCGCTGAGACCGCCGAACGGGTCCTGCAAGGAGGCACGCTACAAGTTCACTGTAACGAAGGACAGATTGGCCAAATACCTCGCAGCTAGCGCTTAGTAATCGCGCATGGGTCCTCGGAGAGGTGCCCCCCGGGGTTTCCTTATTATTAAGGGCAAAAAAAAACCGCCCGAATGCGGATTTTCTTAATTTCCCCTAGAACCCTGAGGGACTTGGAAATCGTCGGCTGCAAATCGGCAGTAGCAGTCCATTTTCACCGCCTTTTTGCCCCATAGCTGGCTATGGGGCTGCAAATCCGGCAAAAATTTCCTCGCTGGGGCCGATTTTCGCTTTAGACGCTCCAAGTCCGGCAGGCTCCTAGCCCTTGTACTTTTTCGGCACTGGGTGGGTTCGGCAGCCGAAAGGACCGTCTGACCCCGAGCCGCGAATGCGGGTCTCGAAGAACTCGCGCTTTGAGCTTGCGCTCTGCAGGTTCTGGACCGTCGTGGCGTCAATCGAGCAATATTGGTAATAGGTGGACTTCAACTGGATGAGCATGTAGCGCTCTGCCTTGTCGTAGCAAATGCGCTTCACGTCGCTGCCCTCTTTCACATCCGAACAGGCAAACGCATCCAGGGAGACCGCACCGTTGTATTTGACTTGCACCGTTTCCGCTGACGCCGTTTGGCCCAGCAACAGAAGCGCTGAAAGAAGAATGAATTTCAAAATCTGCCCTCCGAATTGTTGGTGTGGCTGAGCATCCTACCCACCTTTGCATCTGACGCCTCGCGGTTTTTGTCGCGCCTGAGCTTGGCTTTTTCAAGGCACAGCATCTTTCTCTGTTGCTGCCGTTGGCGTGACATGCAGGTAGCTCATGGAGGATCGCATCGACGCATGCGTGTCCTCGCAGACCCGTGCAGGGCCGAGAACAGAGCGCCCATTCCCAACGCCAGCCCCCTGTCAGCACGCGGATGGGATAATTGTGCCCGGCGCCGCCTCAGGCAGCAGCCACAGCGTGCACAGACACGCACCCGTTCCGCCCACGACAGAAACACGATGACCACCACGATCAAGTACGACGATCTCGTCGAGTCCGTTGCTGCTGCGCTGCAGTACATCTCCTACTACCACCCCACCGACTACATCGCCCACCTCGCGCGCGCCTACGAGCGCGAGCAGAGCGCCGCGGCCAAGGACGCCATCGCCCAGATCCTGACCAACAGCAAGATGAGCGCCACCGGCCAGCGCCCCATCTGCCAGGACACCGGCATCGTCAACGTGTTTTTGAAGGTCGGCATGGACGTGCGCTGGGAAGGCTTCCCCGGCGGTCTGGAAGACGCCATCAACGAAGGCGTGCGCCGTGGCTACAACCACCCCGACAACACCCTGCGCGCCAGCGTGGTGGCCGACCCCGAGT
>JAZKEE010000268.1:12031-18110 GCA_040387235.1 Pseudomonadota bacterium | reverse complement strand
GGTCGAGGAAGGCCTTGAACTTGATCTCGGCGTTGCACAGCACGTCGGGGTTGGGCGTGCGGCCGGCCTGGTACTCGCGCAGGAACTCGGCGAACACCCGGTCCTTGTAGTCGGCCGCGAAGTTCACGTGCTCGATCTCGATGCCGATCACGTCGGCCACGGCGGCCGCGTCCACGAAGTCGATGTTGGACGAGCAGTACTCGCTGTCGTCGTCGTCTTCCCAGTTCTTCATGAAGATGCCGACCACCTCATGGCCCTGCTCTTTGAGCAGGTGGGCGGTGACGGCCGAGTCCACGCCGCCCGATAGGCCGACGACGACGCGGTGCTTGGTTGGTGCTGTCATTGCGCCCATTGTATTTTTTATGCGCCGCGCACGCTGCGCGGGCGCGCAGTACGCGTAGCCACCAGCAGGTCATACAGCTGCTGGGCCGCGGGCGACAGGGAGCGCCCGCGGCGCTTGATGAGCCCCATCTGCCGCGTGACCACCGGGTCCACCAGTGGAATGCTGACCAGCGTGGGGTGGTCCTTGCCCGGCATGGCCAGGCGCGGCACGGCCGCCACGCCCAGCCCCGCCTCGACCAGGCCGAGCAGGGTGGTCACGTGCTTGGCCTCGTAAAGGCACTGCGGGCGGTCGGGCACATTGGCCAGCGCCAGGTCCATCAGCAGGCGGTTGCCCGAGGTCTTGCCCACCGACATGAAATCGTGCTGGCCCAGCTCTGCCCAGGTGACCTTCTTGCGCCGCGCCAGCACGTGGTCGCGCCGGCAGGCGGCGACGAAGCGCTCGGCCAGCACGGGCTTGAACTCGATCTCGGCCTCCTGGCTGCCGATGAAATTGAGGCCGAAATCCGCATCGCCCTGGGCTACGGCCACCAGCACCTCGTTGGCGCTGGCGTCGTGCACCTTGACGCGGATCTTCGGAAAGCGCTCGTGGTAGCGCTTGACCACCTGCGGCAAAAAGTAATACACGGCCGAGGGCACGCAGGCGATCGTCACCTCGCCCATGCGCCGCGCCGCCACGTCGCCCAGGCCCATGAGCATGCCGTCCAGGTCGTCGAGCCACAGCCGCGTCTTGCGCGCGAAGTCGCGGCCCACGGCCGTGAGCGTCACGCGGCGCGTGGTGCGGTCGAGCAGGCGCACACCCAGGGCCTCTTCGAGCTTGTCGATGCGGCGGCTGAAGGCCGGCTGCGACAGGTGGATGGATTCGGCCGCGGCGCGAAAGCTCTGCAGCTCGGCCACGGCAGCGAAGGCCTGGATGTCGGCCAGATCGAATTTGGTGTGCATGGCGCAAGCCCGGTGAAAGGGACCAAGGGACGTGGGTGGCGTGGATTGCGTGCGGTGCATCAATGCTTCGCAACCTTGCACTTCACAGGCGCCATTTCATCACGTACAAGCGCCGGGCATCTGTTGCGCCGTATGCATCAATCGTTGCCAACAATGCAATTCACAAACAATCGGCGGCGCCGCACCATGCGTTCCCATGAGCTACCACCTACCTTGCGTCCTGATGCGCGGCGGCACCTCCCGGGGCCCCTTCTTCCTGGCCGACTGGCTGCCGCAAGACCCGGCAGAGCGTGACCGCACGCTGATCGCGGCCCTCGGCTCGCCGCACGAGTTGCAGATCGACGGCCTGGGCGGCGGCAACTCGCTGACCAGCAAGGTCGCCATCGTCTCGCGCTCGGCGCAGGCCGGCTGCGACGTGGACTACCTCTTCGCCCAGGTCAGCGTGGACGAGGCCCGCGTGGACACACGGCCCAACTGCGGCAACATGCTGGCCGGGGTGGGGCCCTTCGCGATCGAGCAAGGCCTGGTGCCCGCCAGCCGCACCGGCGACGTGACGCGGGTACGCGTCTACAACGTCAACACGCGCTCGCGCATCGACGTGCAGGTGCAGACCCGCGGCGGACGCGTGCACTACGAGGGCGACATGCACATCGACGGCGTGCAGGGCACGGCCGCCCCGGTGTTGATGAACTTCCTCGATGCCTGGGGCGCCGTCACGGGGCAGATCTTCCCCACCGGGCAGCGCATCGACACCATTCACGGCCTGCCGGTGACCTGCATCGACGCCGCCCAGGTGATGGTGCTGGTGCGTGCGGCCGACCTGGGCCTGCGCGGCGACGAAAGCCCTGCCGAGCTCGATGCCGACACGGCCTTGCTGGCACGGCTCGAAGCCCTGCGCTGCGAGGCCGGGTTGCGCATGGGCATGGGCGATGTCTCGGGCAGCGTACTGCCCAAGCCGGTGATCGTCTCGCCCGGCACGGCGCCCGGCAGCATCCTCTCGCGCTACTTCACGCCGCGGCGCTGCCACCGTTCGCATGCCGTGACCGGCGCCATCGGCGTGGCCGCCGCCCTGGTGCTGCCCGGCACCGTGGCCAGCGACACACGCACCCTGATAGGCGCTGGCACGCGCCGCGTGGAGGTGCTGCACCCGGCCGGCCGCATCCACGTGGATGTCGAACTCGCCCTGGTGGACGGCCATTGCACGCTGGTGCAGGCGGCCCTGGTGCGCACCGCCCGAAAGATCCTGGAAGGCACCTTGTTCGTCGCAGAGGCCGCGGCACAACAGGTCTGACTTCCCTTTTTCTCATTCACTCACAACGACATGACAGGAGACAAGACCATGACACACCCATCCCCATCACGCCGCCGCACCCTGGCCGCCGCACTGGCCCTCGCCACGCTGGCCGGCATACCACTGGTGGCGCACGCCGCCTTTCCCGAGCGCTCCATCACCCTGGTTGTGCCTACGGCCGCCGGCGGCGGCAACGACGGCATGGCGCGCGTGGTGGCACAGAAGATGTCGCAGATCCTGGGCCAGTCGGTGATCGTGGAGAACAAGGCCGGTGCCAACGGCGCCATTGCCGCCGAGTACGTGGCGCGCGCCACGCCCGACGGTCACACCATCCTGTTCGGCTACATCGGCACGCACGGCATGAGCCCGGCGCTGCAAAAGCTGCGCTACGACCCCATCACCCAGTTCGAGCCCATCGGCATGGTCTGCTACTCGCCCACGCTGATGGTCATCAACCCCAAGGTGCCGGCGAAGACGGTGGCCGAGTTCGTGGCGCTCACCAAGGCCCAGCCCACCTCGTACAACTACGCCTCGGCCGGCAACGGCACGGCGCCGCATTTCTCGGCCGAGATGTTCAAACTCGAGAGCGGTGCGCAGATGGCGCATGTGCCCTACCGCGGCTCGGCCCCGGCGATGAACGACACCATGGCCAACCAGACGCAGGTGATGTTCCCCAGCCTGTTCTCGGCCTCGTCCCACGTGAAGAACGGCAAGCTGCGCGCGCTGGCGCTGGCCGGGCCCAAGCGCTCTTCGCTGATGCCCGACGTGCCCACGCTCGAAGAGGCCGGCATCAAGGGCGTGGAGATCACCCAGTGGTACGCGCTGTTCGCCCCGGGCAAGACACCGAAGGCGGTGGTGGACCAGCTCAACAAGGTGCTCAACACCGCCCTGGCCGACAAGGACGTGGCCCGGCGCATCGAGGAACAGGGCGCCGTGGTGGACAGCAGCACGCCCGAGGCCCTGGCCCAGACCGTGCGCCAGGAACTCGCGAAATGGCGCGGCGTGGTGCAGAAGGCCCAGCTGACCGCCGATTGACCCCGTCGAACAAGAACACCCACCGAGGAGACCGCATGAAGAACACGACCGGCGCCCTGTGCGCCTCATTCGCCCTGCTGGCCTGCGCACCCGCTTTCGCCCAGACCGCATCTACCCACCTCACGCTGTATGGCGTGGTGGACCTGGGCCTGCGCCACGCCAGCGGGCTCACCGCCGCCAACGCCCCCGCGCCCGGCTCGCACCACAGCCTGGGCAGCGGCATCCACACCACCAGCCGCTGGGGCGTGCGCGGCAGCGAAGACCTGGGCGGCGGCGCCCGCGCACTGTTCAACGTGGAAAGCGGCCTCAATGCCGATACCGGTGCGCCGGCCAACAGTGCGAAGTACTTCGACCGCGCCTCCTGGGTCGGGTTGCAGAACGCCTGGGGCAGCATCGCATTGGGACGGCAGACCACGCTGCTGGCCGACGCCATCTCGCCCGTCGACCCCTTGGGCATGCGCTTTGCCAGCTTCAACCCCAATATCGGCGTCACGGCGCTGAGCCAGCACGGCCTGGGCACCGAATACGGCAGCGCGGGCGCCAACACCGGCTCCTACCGGCTGGACAATGCCGTCAAGCTCACGGGCCGCTGGGGCGGCCTCACGGCGCGGGCCATGCTGGGGGTGGGCGAAGTCGCATCCCAATCGTCCGCCTTGTCCTCGCACGGCCTGGGCCTGGCCTATGCCGATGGCGGCCTCACCGTGTCCGGCGCCTGGCAGACCTTCAAGGACAGCAACCTGCGGCCGCTCGATGCGGCCACGCTGGGTGCGGCGTACCAATGGGGCAGCCTGCGCCTGGCCGCGAACGCCGGGCGCAGCAAGGCGCAGACCGGCGCGGCCACGCACACCGAGCAGCAGGTGCTGTCCACAGGCGCCACCTGGGCGGCGCTGCCGCTGCTGGACCTGACCGCCACCTACTACCAGATCGACCGCACCCGCACCGCCGCAGCCGACGATGGCTACGGCCGCATGGTGGCCTTTGCCGAGTACAAGCTCTCGCGCCGCACCCGGGTGTATGCCGAGCTGGACCACACGCGCTGGCGCAATGGCTACCAGGGCGCCGTGAACAAGCGCACGGCCACCGGCGTCTCCGCCGGCGTCATGCACAGTTTCTGAAGCGGCTACACGAACTTGCCCGTGATGCCGCCATCCACCACCAGCTCCGTGCCGGTCACATAGACCGAGGCGTCGCTGGCCAGGAAGGCACAGGCATGGGCCACGTCCCAGGCCGTGCCCATGCGGCCCATGGGCACCTGGCGGGCGCGTGCGGCGCGCGCCTCGTCGAGGCTGGTGTCCGAGAACATCTTCGCCACCGTGTTGGCGATGCGCGGCGTGTCGATCAACCCCGGCACCACCGTGTTGGCGCGCACGCCCTGGCCCGCGTACTGCTGCGCGATCATGCGCGTGAAGTGCGTGACCGCGGCCTTGGTAACACCGTAGGCCAGGTGCGGGTAGCCCAGGTAGCGCATGCCCGCGATGGACGAGATGGTGATGATGGAGCCGCGCCCGCGTTCCACCATGCCGGGCAGCACCTCCTGGCAGGCCAGCAGCAGGCTGCCCACGTTCACGCCGTGGATACGGTCGAAATCTTCCGCGCTGGTCTCCAGCGGCCCGCCGGTCTTGCCGATGCCCACGTTGTGGTGCAGCACGTCGATGGCGCCGCCGAAACGCTCGCGCGCCTCGGCGAACAGGCGCTTCACGTCCGCCGCCTCGGCCACGTCGCCCACGAAGGTGGCGGCCGTGCCGCCCTCGGCCTCGATCAGCGCCGTGGTCTCCGCCGCCGACGCTGCATCGCGGTCGGCCACGCAGACGCTGGCGCCCAGGCGCGCATAGGTCACGCAGGCGGCGCGGCCGATGCTCCAGCCCGGGCCGGCCGATCCGCCACCAGCCACGAAGACCACGCGACCCGACAGGTCCAGCGGCAGGGCAGGTGGAATGGTCTTCAGCGCGCTCATGGTGCCAGACCCACGGTCATGCCGCCGCACACGTACACCACCTGGCCGGTGGTGAAGCCGGCGCGCGCGTCGAGCAGCGAGGCCACCACGTGCGCCACCTCCTCGGGCTGGCCCATGCGGCGCACGGGGATGGTGTCCAGGATGCGCTGCGTGGACGGCGCGCCGGGCGGATTCACGCGCTCGAAGAGTTCGGTGGCGATGGGCCCGGGGCCGATGGCGTTGGCAGTGATGCCGTCGGCACCCAGCTCCAGCGCCAGGGTGCGCGTGAAGCCGTGCACTGCTGCCTTGCTGGCCGCATAGGCGATGCGTTCGCCCTTGCCCAGTGCAGCGCGGCTGGAGATGTTGACGATGCGGCCGAAGCGCGCCGCGCGCATGGCCGGCAGCAGCGCCTGCACGCAGGCCATGGACGCCGCCAGGTTGACGGCCATCACGGCCTGCAGGTCGGCGCTGGTGGCAGTGTCGATGCCGGCCGGGCGCACGATGCCCGCGTTGTTCACCAGGCGGGTGATGGGTCGGAC
>JAZKEE010000268.1:0-11931 GCA_040387235.1 Pseudomonadota bacterium | reverse complement strand
TGCCGGCCGGGCGCACGATGCCCGCGTTGTTCACCAGGCGGGTGATGGGTCGGACAGCCGCGATGTCGAAGTTCACGACCTGCAGGCCGTCGGCCATCAGCCGCGTGGCCACCGCACGGCCGATGCCGCGGCTGGCGCCGGTGACGAGTACGGTGCCTTCATTGGCGCTCATGCCCGGCCTTCCTGGCCTGAGCCGCCGACGAAGGGGATCGCCTGCTCGATGGTGTCCCAGATGAAGCGGCCCGAGGGGCTGTTCTGCTCTTCCACGATGTGCGCCACCAGGCCGGCCGCGCGCGAGATCACGGCGAAGCCGCGCATCACCGCCGTGGGCACGCCGATCTCGCCCAGCAGCGCAGCCACCGCGCCGGTGGCGTTGATGGTGACGGCGCGGCCCGCCACCTCGTCGACGGCCTGGGAAAGGGTCTCCAGCGCGCGGATCTTGTCGCCCTTCAGTTCGGCCTCGGCGCGGCCCATCTCCAGCAGCTTGTAGGCACGCGGGTCCACCGGCTTGTGCAGGTGGTGGCCGAAGCCAGGCACCGGCGACTTGAGGCCCTTGTGGTGCCGCGCGATGGCCAGGGCCTCGCCAGCGGGGTCGGCTGCGGCGGCGATGCGGTCGAGCAGGCCGGCGCAGTTCTCCATGGTGCCCACGAAGGAGCTGCCCACGGCCAGCAGGCCGGCCGAGACGGCACCCTGCAGGTTCTCGGGCGCGCTCATGTAGATCAGGCGCGTGGCGATGGCGCTGGGCGTGAGGCCGTGCTCCATGAGCACGATGAGCACCACATCGGTGATGCGCAGGTCCACGCCGCGCGGCGCGCGGCCCAGGATCTGCATGAGCATCACCTCGGTGAAGGTTTTCTTTCCCATCAGGTCCTCCACCAGGTTCGCATCGCGGTAATGCAGGCTGGTGAGGGTGTGGGTGCACAGGCTGGTGACGGGGGTCTTGGCGGAGGCGGTCATGGGGTGGTTCCTTCAGGCGGTAGGGGCAAGGGCCAGGGCCGCATCGCGCACGGCGGACTTGAGCACCTTGCCCACGGGCGAACGGGGCAGGCTGTCGTGAAAATGGATGTGCTTGGGCGTCTGCACCGGGCCCAGGCGTTCGCGCACGAAGGCGATCAGCTCGGCCTCGCTGGCCTGCTGGCCGGCGCGCAGCTGCACGGCGGCCTGCACGGTCTCGCCCCACTTGTCGTCGGGCAGGCCGAACACGGCGCATTCGTGCACGGCCGGGTGCTGGCCTAGCGCGTTCTCCACGTCCACGGGGTAGACGTTGAAGCCGCCGGTGATCACCATGTCCTTGAGGCGGTCCTTGAGGTAGAGATAACCGCGTTCGTCGATGAGCCCGCGGTCGCCGGTGTGCAGCCAGCCGTCCACCAGGGTTTCGGCGGTTTTTTCGGGCAGGCGCCAGTAGCCGGTCATCAGCAGGTCGCCGCGCGCCACCACCTCGCCCACCTCTCCGTTAGGCAGCAGGCGGCCGTCGGGGGCCATGATGGCCACGTCGCTGAACCAGGTGGTGCGGCCCACGGCGGCCCAGTTGGCGGGGTCCTCGAAATCCCCGGGCTGCATGACGGTGAGGATCTGCGGCGCCTCGGTCTGGCCGTAGGTCGTGCCCAGCACCGGGCCGAAGAAGTCGCGCACCTGGCGGATCTTCTCGGGCGGCATGGGCGCGCCGCCGTAGATCAGCCGGCGCAGGCGAGGAAAGTCGGCGCGCGATACCCCTGGCAGCGCCATCAGCATGTAGACCAGCGTGGGAGGCATGAAGCACACCGTGCCCCCGCGCTCGCGGAAGGCCGTGCGCACCGCCTCGGCGCCCGCGCCGCCCAGCACCACGTGGCAGCCGCCTTGCGCCAGGATGGGCAACAGGTAGGTGGAGGTGCCATGCGTGATGGGCGCCGCGACGATGTAGCGCTCGTGCTCATCGAAGCCCCAGGCGTGGATCTGGTTGGTGATGTTGGCCATCCACGCGCGGTAGGGCTGCATCACGCCCTTGGGCGCACCCGTGGTGCCGCCCGTGAACTTGATGGCCTGGGTGGCGTGGTCCGGCAGGTCCAGCACCGGCCGCTGCGCGCCCGCGTGCACGGCGGCCAAGTCTGCAAGACCTGCGGTCGGCAAGCGAACACCGGGGGCGCCTTCGAGCAAGTCGGCACAGGCCGCGTCCAGCACCAGGATGGAGGGCTCGGTCGCGTCGATGATGCGGCGGATTTCGGGCCGGGTGCTCTTGGGGTTGAGCGGCACCCAGACCTTGCCGCAGGCCAGCACCGCCAGCAGCGCGGCGATGTGGTCGGCGCTGTTGCCGGCGCAGATGCCCACGCGGCTTTGCGGCGCCGGGTCGAGCGCCGTGAGGCCCGCCGCGAGGGCCGCCACGCGCGCGGCCAGCGCGTCGTAGCGGATGGCGCCCTCGGGCGCGTCGATGGCGATGCGGTCGGGCCAGCGCTGGGCGGCGCGCCAGAAGAAGTCGATGGGGAACATGGGGGACAGGTATTCCTGGGTTGCGATTCGATGAAAGGCGTCACAAGCGGCGGGCAAAGCCCAGCGAAGCGGTCCTGGCCAGTCGTTCTGTCGCAGGCAGTACGGTCAGTACGACAAGACGGAACAACGACGCCAGGAGGGCTTTTCCCGTCGCCTACTCCGCGGTGGCGCCGGAGGCCTTGACGACTTCGCGCCAGCGCTTGATCTCGGCGGAGGCGAAGCTGCGCATCTTGTCGGGCGTGCCGGAGTCGGGCGTGGCGGCCAGCTCCTGCAGGCGGCTGCGCACCTCGGGCAGGGCCAGCACCTTGTTCAGGGCGGTGTTCAGCTGCTCGACCACGGGGCGCGGGGTGCCCACAGGCGCGGCCAGTGCGAACCACGACTGCACGTCGAAGCCGGCGTAGCCCGACTCGGCCAGCGTGGGCACGTCCGGCAGCAGGGGCGAGCGCTGCGCGCTGGTGATGGCAATGGCGCGCAGCTTGCCGGCCTGCACATGCGGCAGCGCCGAGGGTGTGTTGTCGAACATCGAATCCACCTGCCCACCCAGCAGGTCGGTCACGGCCGGGGCGCTACCGCGGTAGGGCACGTGCAACATCTTGAGCTGGGACTGCATCTTGAACATCTCGCCCGAGAGATGGATGGACGAGCCGCTGCCCGAGGACGCGAAGGTGATGCCGTCCTTGGACTCCTTGGCGTAGCGCACGTAGTCGGCCAGGTTCTTCACCGGCAGCTTGGGGTTGACCACCAGGATGTTGGGGATCTTGGCGATCATGCCGATGGGCTCGAAGTCCTTGACCGGGTCGTAGCCGAGCTTGGGGTACAGCGAGGCGTTGATGGTGTTGGCGATGGTGTACACGTACAGCGTGTAACCGTCGGCCGGCGCGCGCGCCACGTTCTCGGCACCCACGTTGCTGTTGGCGCCTGCGCGGTTGTCCACCACCACGGGCTGGCCGAGCTGGTCGCCGAGCTTGATGGCGACCAGGCGCGCGATCACGTCGGTGGCGCCACCGGCCGCATAGCCCACGACGAGCTTGACGGGCTTGGTCGGCCAGGGGGTGGAGGTCTGGGCGTGCAGCGGCAGGGCTGCGGTGCAGGCGATGGCTGCGGCCAGGGCCAGAAGGCGCCGGCGCGGCGCAGTGGTGGTGTGAGAGGTCATGTCTTGTCTCCTGGTGTTCTGTGAAAATCCCGTCTTGCGCCCCGGCGGCGTGGCTCTGCGGCACACTGCGCGCTGGTTGCATCGACGGACAAATTCTTTCCCATGCCCTCCCTACCTGCGAATCGAAACGTCCGCCTGCCGGACGTTTCATTCACCACCTTGCCCTCGCCAGGCGCTGCAGAGGACCCCGGCAGCCGCACGCTGCGCCGGGGCCTGCAGGTGCTCGACGCCGTGCTCGCCAGCGGCCGCGAGGGCTTGCGCGTGATCGACCTGTGCCGCGCTGTGGGGCTGGAGCGCGCCACCGTCTACCGCCTGCTGGCCACGCTGCTGGAGGGCGGCCATGTGGCCCAGCGCGGGCGCTTTCGCTACGTGGCCGGCCCCCGCATGGCGGCCATGGCCGCACCCGCCGCGCTGCCCAACATGGCCATGCGCCTGGCGCCCGTGCTCGAACGCGTGAGCCGGGCCTGCGGCGATGCGGCCTTCGCCATCGTGCGCGAGGGCGCCGCATCCCACTGCATCGCACGCCATGTGGGCACGCACCCGGTGCAGATCCTCGTGATCCAGGTCGGCACGCGCCAACCCCTGGGCGTGGGCGCGGCCGGGCTGGCGCTGCTGGCGGCGCTGCCCAACGACGAGGTGGCCACCTGCATCGCGGCCAATGCACAGGCCCTGCCGCACTATGGCGGCATGACGCCCGAGCGCCTGGCGATCCTGGTGCGCGCCACGCGCGAGCGCGGCTGGTCGGTGGTGGGAAACCACGCCACCCAGGGCGTGCTGGCCGCGGGCATGGCCGTGCGCAACACAGAGGGCGCACCGGTCGCCGCGATCAGCGTCGCCTCGACCCTGGACCGCATGCCGCGCGAGCGCCAGCAGCTCATCGCGCGCTGGATGCGCGAGGCCCTGGCCCTGCTGCTGCCGAACGGAGTGTGACCCGGCCCGGGCCAGGGTGTCTCAGCCTGCGTTCGCGCACTGCGCAGCGGGCGCCGCGGCGCAATGCTTGCCATGGGCCGCATCCAGCCCCACCAAGCCGTCCCGCAGCAAGCCGGCCAACCACTGTGCAAGCAGTTCCGTGCCCGGCATTGCTCCGAGCGCCTGCAGGCGGGTGCAGGCCTGCTCCACCGAAGCCCCCGCCTGCAGCAGATGGATGAATGCCGCCTCCTGGGCGCCCAGCGAGCGAAAGTGCGGCTGGTGGCCCTTGCGCCACACCAACAAGGTGGCAGGCGCTGGCAGCGCCACCGCCTCGGGCACCTCTTCGTCGGCGTGGATGGCATTCCACAGCGCGACGGCGTTGGTGGTCAGCGTGCGCAGCAAGGCGCTGGGGTGCAGCACCCCGGCGCGTTCCAGCCAGGG
Source organism: Pseudomonadota bacterium (assembly GCA_040387235.1). Taxonomy (GTDB): domain Bacteria; phylum Pseudomonadota; class Gammaproteobacteria; order Burkholderiales; family Burkholderiaceae_C; genus Acidovorax. The sequence goes on along the minus strand of JAZKEE010000268.1, from coordinate 6,965 downwards.
GCCGGCGCCAGGGGCCGTGGCCGCGTCCAGCGCCGGCACGTCGGCCCCGTCGAAGCGCGTGCGCAGGTCCCAGTCGAGCTGGGTCAGTTCGTGCAACTCGGGGTTGTCTGGGTAGAGCGAGCGCAAGGTACGCGTGAACCCTTCGCCATAGCGGTTGAGGCTGCGCGCCGTGGGTGGGTGCGCCACGGCATGCTGGCGTGCGTGTTCGTCAAAGGTGTCCGAACCCAGGTACAGCCAGGTCTTGGCATAGGTGTCGGCCAGCACCTCGGCCAGCCGCGCACGGTAGGCATGGTGGTAGATGCCCAGGCGGCCCGTGACCGGGGCCTCGGTGTCCAGCGCCTGCATCGGCTCGGCCAGGATGCGACCGGCCAGGTCCTGCTGCAGCGCCTGCAAGCGGGGCGCGAAGGACAGCGGGGTGTGCGGCCAGGGCTCGGCGGCAAGTGCTGCGGCCACAGGCCCGGCCAGCGGCACATGGACCGCGGCCACGGAGCGGGCCACGGCCATTTCAGCCAGCAGTTCGGCCAGCGGCGGTATACGGTCGTCGCGCTCGACCATGGTCGCCACGGCGCCGAAGCGCTCGCAGGCCCGCGCATACAGGTCCCACACGGGCTGCGCCACGGGGTGGTCGTGCGTGTCGATGATGTGGTCGCCCTGTTCCGAATGGCCGGCCAGGTGGATCTGCTGCACGCGGTGCGCGGGCAGCGCATCAAGGTAGGTGATCGGGTCGAAGCCGTGGTTCACGCTGCTCACGTAGATGTTGTTCACATCCACCAGCAGCAGGCAGTCGGCCTCCTGCGCGATGTGGGCCAGGAACTGCCATTCGCTCGCGCTGTCGCCGGCATAGCGGATGTAGCTGGAGACGTTCTCCAGCACCAGCCTGCGGCCCAGCACGTCCTGCGCGCGGCGGATCTGCGCAATCACGTGGCGCGCCGAGGCATCGGTGTAGGGCAGGGGGTACAGGTCATGCAGTTGCTGATCAGCGCTGGGGCCGATCCAGCACAGGTGGTCGGACACCCACAGCGGCTCGATACGGTCGGCCAGCGCCTTGACCTGGCGCAGGTAGGCCAGGTCCACGCCCTGCGCCGCACCGATGGACATGGCCACGCCGTGCATGGCCATGGGGTAGTCGCAGCGCAGCGCATCGAGCACCGCCAGCGGCTTGCCGCCGTCGACAAGGTAGTTGTCGGTGATGATCTCCAGCCAGTCGAGCGGCTGGGGATGCGCGAGGAAATCCGCGTAGTGGGTCGTGCGCAGCCCCAGGCCGAAGCCGGTGCCGCGCGCTGCGATGGGGTCGTGCGCCATGGTGGGCAAGGGGCAGCGCCGTTGCAGCGCGGCCTCGGGACGTCAACCTTTGATATCGCCGATGGTGCCTTTTTCGCTGAGGCACTGGGCAGCGGTCTTGGCCTTGAAGCCATGGCCCTTGCAGGCGTTCTGGCCCTTGCAGCTGTGCTCGGCGGTGGAGCAATCGCTGTTGCCCTTGCAGTCGTGCACGTTGTAGCAGTGCACCTTGTCGTTGGCGGCAATGGCCCCGCCCTTGGAGCCCTTGGGCGCATCGGCGGCGAAGGCGCCGGACGACAGGGCCAGCAGGGCGGCTGCAAGGGCGAAGGAAGCGGCGGATGGTTGCGTGTTGGACAGCATGGTGGATGGCTCCGTAGGTGAAGGGGACGAACAGGGGATTCAGATCGCATCGCCAGGCGGTGTGCCTGCGGCCATGCTCTCTGCCTTGTAGTTCGCCTCCCGCACGCTGCGGGTTACATGCGGTCCGACAAAATTTGGGGGGTGCGCCGCTGCTGCGGGCGCCCGTCAGCCCGTGGGCTGGGTCACCGAGATATCGGTGTGGACCAGCGACACCGGGTAGCGCTGGCCGGCCAGGTAGTCCGCCAGGCAGGCCAGCACCAGCGGGCTGCGGTGGCGCTCCGGGCAGGCGCGGATCTCGTCGGCCGTCATCCACACCGTGCGCACGATGCCTTCGTCGAGCGTGCGCCAGGCGTGGTGCGTGCCCAGCGTGCCGGCAAAGGCGAAGCGCAGGTAGGTGATGTCGTCGCCCGTGCGCGTCTTGGTGAAGCGGTTGAGGTACACGCCGATGAGGTGCGCGGGCTCGAAGTCGTACGCAGTTTCCTCGAGCACCTCGCGCGCGCAGGCGCTCGTGGGAGATTCACCGGGGTCCAGGTGGCCGGCCGGGTTGTTCAGCTTGAGGCCATCGGTGGTTTCTTCCTCCACCAGCAGGAAGCGGCCATCGCGCTCGATGACGGCGGCCACGGTGACATTGGGTTTCCAGCGGTTCGGCATGCCAGCCATTATGACCACGGCCTGCGACGGATGCCGGGCCCGTGGCGCCGTTCACACAGGCCAAACGGCGTACGCGCGGCGCCGGGCCTGGTGCTGAACGCTGGCACCCAGGGGCGGGCCGCAACGCCGGCTAGGGCACTGTGGCGCGGCAAGGCGCAGGCCAGGGCGCCAGCGTTCGCACCATGTAGACCGCGCCCTCGCCATAGCTTGCCAGCCGCTCGCGCTGGAGCGCATCGGCCAGCGGCTGCACGGCGTATCCATGGCGCTCCCAATAGCCTTGCGAACCCTGCACCGAAACCAGTGCCGTGTACCGCAGCCCCCAGGCAGTGCCCTGCGCCCACAGGGGCTTCAGCAATGCACGCGCCAGGCCCTGGCCTGCGCAGGACGGCAGCACCGCCATGTCGTGCAGGTACAGGGTGTCGGGCGCGGCCGCCGGGCTCTCGAAATCGCCGTGCAGCGGCGTGACCTTGCCCCGCACCGAGCGGTAGGCCGCGAGGTAGGCACACACCTGGCCACCGCGCTCAAGTACCAGCGAGCAGTTCACCGGGCTGGCGAGCCGGCGTGCGAAGACCTCGGCGCTTTCGACGAAGCCCGCGCCGTAGCAGGCTAGCTGCACCTGCAGCAGGCCGGGCAGGTCGTGCCGTTGCAACGCGCGGGGCACGGCGGGGATGGAGGGGCCAGAGTTCGGCATACAGGGCCCGCATTATCCCGGGGCTGCGCATGGCGCATGACCTGCCATGTCATCGACGCCGGCGCAGGGGCCGCGAAGAATGGGCTGCGCCGGGTGCCTTCCCGCACCCGTCGCCCTTCAATGTCTTTGCCACCGCCCAGGAGTTGCCATGAACACCGTTGAATCCCCTGCCCTGAACACCACTACCGCCGCACCCGACATCGCCGCGCGCTACCTGAGCGCGTGGAACGCCACCGATGCCACCGAACGCGAGTGCCTGGTGCGCGAGACCTTCAGCCACGATGTGCACTACCTCGACCCGATGATGGAAGGCCACGGCCACGGAGGCTTGGCCACACTGATCGCCGGGGCACAGCAGCGCTTTGCCGGCCACCGCTTCACGCTGCTGGGCACACCCGAGGGACACCACGGCGTGGTGCGCTTTTCATGGGCGCTGGCAGCCCAGGGGGCCGACCCCGTGGCGCGCGGCACCGATGTGGCCGAGCTGGACGATGACGGGCGCCTGCGCCGCGTCACCGGCTTTCTGGACTATGTCGCGGGCTGACTGTCAGTGCGGAAGCACTGGGGGTTGCACGAAGTCTTCCAGGGACAGGCCTTTTTCCTTGAGCAGGGCTTCGAGCACGGGCTGCAGCCGGCCCAGGCTTTCCTGCACCGCTTCGCGCACCGTGTCCACCACCACCTGGGTGCTGCGCTCGATCTCGATGTTCAGGCGGTCGCCGGTCTTCTTGCCCTCGAACACCGTGGCGCGGCGCGTCTCGGGGATCAGCCAGACCTCGAACCAGCCTTCGGAGCGGTTCACTTCCGACACGGTGAGGCTGGCGCCATGGATGGCGATGTAGCCCTTGGCGAACACGTACCTGCGGAACTCGGGCGGCACGGCCACGCGCCACACCAGGTTGTTGTCGAACTCGCGCACGCTGGCCAGCGTGCCCGAAAAATCGATGTGGCCCGACAGCGGATGGCCGCCGATCTCGGCGCCGTCCTTGGCCGCCCGCTCCACGTTCACGCGGTCGCCCTGGCCGTAGCTGCCCAGCGTGGTGATGTTCAGGCTCTGTTGCATCACGTCGAAATTGGCCTGTGTCGGCGAGAGGATCTCGGTCACCGTGAGGCACACGCCATCGGTGGAAACACTGGCACCAATGGCCAGGTCCTGGCAGAAGCCCTCGGGAAAATCGAGCGTGAAGGTGCGCAGGCCTGCGCGGTCATGGATGGCGGCAATGCCTGCCGTGGCTTGAACGATGCCTGTGAACATAAGCGCAGACTTTGGTATGACGGTTCCGTCGCAGAACCAAAAACTTGATGGGATGGTTCTATTTTGCCTGTCGTGTGCTCCGCTTGTAGCGCCTGCGCAAAAACCATACTTCACGTCCGGCCTGCATCCTTGCAGCGATGGGCCCCATAGTGTGACTTCGGACGTCAGACGGGTTCAAGTCATAAAGCTCTGCAAGCGCGCGAAAGTGCGCTCAAGACTTGGGGAATTTGCCATTGCGGCTCCAACGTCCCAACTTTCACGAACAAACTGGCCTAGCCGTTCGTTGTAGAGAGGCCCGATTGACACAGCACTTCCTTGCACAGGCACCAATTCCGCCGCGAGCCGCTTGTTCCGGCTACGCCGCACCAAGTTGACCAATTCCTGTTTGGGGTCGACCAAAGCCTCGGGCGCAACGGGAACTTTGATGACGGGTATCCCTGCAAAATCGGCAAAGCTGGCACGATCGGCAAGTACCCAGGCTTCCGACTCGCGGACGGCCACACGAAACAGCATGCTGTCGGGCAACTCTGCGACGCCCCATTGCTGGCGCAGTAGCGGCGCACACCTCGTCTGGTCCAGATCCGCCAACACAACATGGGGCAGAGCTCGGCTGGCACTCAGGTACTTGGGTACGGATTTTCGGATGTTCCCAATGCCCCGCTCCACCAGTGGGCGCAGCACCGTGTAGCCACGCCCTGTCTGAGCCAACACTTTCTCCATCAAGACCAGACTCAGCGCATCTTCTACGACCAGGGCAATTTCCAGTGGTTTGGCCATGGCTAAAAAATGGAAAGCTGTCCCAGTTCCCCTTGCGGCGCTTTGCGAACCATGGCTTCCGCCACGTTGTAGCCCGCCTCAACCAACGCAATTTCTTGTGGCGTTGCGGGTGCCACCCGAGTTCCTTCTGGCGACGGCTCCAGACGCAGAACGTCGCGCGGATCCACGCTACTGTGTTCTAACAATGCCTCGCTGTGCGTTGTCACAAACACCTGGCGGCGGTGCTTGGCCTTGCGCTGCATTTGCCAAAGAAGGGGCGGAATCTGTCGAACAATGGACTCATTGAGCGACAACTCGGGCTCCTCCAACAGGAGCAAAGAATCCCCTTCCAGCAGGCTCCACATGATGCCCAGTAAGCGCAGCGTTCCATCAGAAAATTGATCTTCCCGCTGCCAGCCCGCATCAGGCCTCCAGTGCTCGTAAAGCGCTTCCAGGTGCGGAGTGCCAGTGGCAGGGTCGCGGCTGAACTTCAGATCGCGCATGTTGGGCACACATGCCTTCAGAGCAGATTCGATTTTCTTTAGTCGGGTATCGCGGGTTCTATCTGGAGTTTTCGCAATACGTTCAAGAAACGACTGCCCGAATGGGTCACCTTCGAGCAAAGCCGCCGCGCCCAACTCAGTATGTTTGAGCAGTTGCGGCACCAGGTGCAGATAGGTCAATGCACCAAAGAACTGCGCGATCTCGCGGAATTCCTTATTGGCGTTGACTTGCTCGAGGCTGGTTTCGGTCAAACGCTCCGGGTCCGCCTGGTCTTCCGGATTGTGTGGCCTATCCAGCAATACGGCACCCACACGCAGATCTTCGACACGCTCCTTGCTTACTACCACCCGCTGCTTGCCTTTCCCTTCGCTGCGAAAAGCAAGGCTGTAGCGCCAAGTGGCCGGTGTATCGATTTTTTCTGCCAGCTCGACTTCGATCAGCACCTCTGGGTCACGCCGCGCCAAGAGGCAGCGAAGCTTGGTCATGCCACCCCGTGCTTCGACCGCACGCTGAAGGCCTCCTCCCTTGGGCTTGGCGATGTCCCGCAGAAACCGAAAAACATCCAGCAGATTCGATTTGCCCGACGCATTGGGCCCAATGACGAACACTCTATCGCGCAAACCCACTTCAATTTTCTTGAAGTTGCGCCAGTTCTGCAGTTTAAGTCTTGTAATAAGCACGTACTTTCCTTATGCCGCGACACCACCGTAATGCTTAAGTATCGCCCCAAGTGAGTCCAATCCGAGCGCCGAAAGGATGCCACCTTTGTCAGCGCCACGAGAAGTATTGCGGCATGAAGGATAAGCTTTCTCAAAGATTCGACGTCCAAAAAAGCGAAAGAGGCCCCTTCGACATCGTCGGGACCTCTGCTTTAACAAATTACTTGCATTAGGTGGATTAGCGCAAACGCCCGCGCGGCGCCCGTCGGATGAAATGCTGCTTACTTCGCGCGCAGCAGTTCGCCCACTTCCAACAACACGAGCTCATTGTCGTCGGCCTTGTTCGGCTCGCGGCTGGAGCTGAAGGGCAGGTTGTTGTCGTTGCCGACCACGATGTGCGTGCCGTCCACCACGTCCACGTTCTCGATGGTGAAGAACGGGAAGGTCAGCACGCCGTTGTTCAGCGGCTTCTTCGCCAGGCGCTGCGGGTCCTGGATGGACATCAGGTCGATGTAGCCCACCTTGCGCAGCGGGCCGCCCACGTTGGCGTCGGTCAGCTCGATCTTGTAGACGCGCTTGAACTTGGCCAGGTCGTGGAAGCAGTCGGCGCGCTTGGCGCCTTCGGGGCAGGCCTTGTCGGCCGTGCCTTCGCCGTTGTCGCGCTCAATGATGAGGCCGGTGGTGCCGTCGATCATGTTGAAGTCGCCGATGGCGTGGTGGTTGGCTTCCAGCACGTACTTCCAATGGCGGCCGGTCCATTGCTCGGCCTTCACGTCGAACTCCAGCACGCGCAGGTACTGCTTGCCGTCCACGG
>JAZKEE010000267.1:0-22575 GCA_040387235.1 Pseudomonadota bacterium | reverse complement strand
TTTTTTCCCGCGTTAGCTCAATGGATCAGAGCACCTGCCTACGAAGCAGGGGGTTGCACGTTCGAGTCGTGCACGTGGGGCCATTTTTAAGGTGCGGTAGCAAAGCGACCATGCCGCGGATTGCAAATCCGCAGACACCGGTTTGAATCCGGTCCGCACCTCCATCATTTTTGTGTTCCCTTTCTTTCGTGGTGCGCGTAGCTCAATGGCAGAGCTGCGGGTTGTGATCCCGCCGACGACGGTTCGATTCCGTTCGTGCACCCCATTCATTCCCCTTGCCTCTCTCCATGGTGCAACTGGCAGACGCACCAGCCTCAAACCTTAGTCCACTGAAACATAGGAATCGGCTGTGCGCCGGGGTGGCGGGGGGATGCAGCGCAAGGCGCGGGCTTTGCCAAGGTCTTGGCAAAACCCGCAACGCCGCGATGCGCCCGCTGCAAGACCCTCGCGCACAGCCGATTTCTCGGTTTCAGTGGACTACAGCCCTCGGGCATGTCCGTTCGAATCGGATGGGAGAGGCCAGCGCCAGCATGCACCGGTGAGACACCCTGTCGCAAGTCCGGTGAAAGCCGCGTGCCCGGGCAGTGTCCATCGACCCTGGTCTAACATGGTCCCCGTTCGCCAGCTCCCCGGTGAACGATGGCTTCCATGCCGCGCAATGGGGTGGGTTTTCCACCCCTGCGCCAGCCAGCCCCTGGGCGCCGCCTGCGCACAACGCCCGTTTTGCGCAAGGCCGTCGCCGCCAAGCCGCCCGCCAACATGTCCCTCCTTGCCATCGCTCGCGATGCCGACCGGCACCGGGGTGCTCTCTTCGCCCGATTGCAAAGGACACCATGTCTGTCTCCGACCCGGCCCACTTGGCCTTGTCCCACCCGCATCTGTCCCCCGCGCAGCGCCATGCCATGGAACTGCTGCTCACCCGGCATTCGCCCTGGCCGCTGGTGGAGCCGGCGTCCGATGCCTCCGCACTGGACCTGGTGTTCGCGGCGGCCATGCGTGCGCCCGACCATGGGCAGTTGCGACCCTGGCGCTTCGTTGTCGTGCGCGGTGATGCGCGCACGGCGCTGGGCCAGGTATTCGCTCGGGCCGCCCGGGCGCGCGATCCTTACGACGATGGCGAGCGCTTTCGCGGCAAGGCCCTGGCGGCCCCGCTGCTCGTGGCGCTGGTCGCGCATGTGAAGGTGCCGCACAAGGTGCCCGAGGGTGAGCAGGTGCTGGCCACCGGGGCGGCCGTGATGAACATGCTCAATGCCCTGCATATCCTGGGCTTTGGCGGCTTCTGGGCCACCGGCGTCAACTCCCATGACGACAGCGTGAAGGCTGCGCTCGGGCTGGGCGCTGCCGACCGCATGCTGGGCTTTCTGTACATGGGCACGCCCAAGGATCGGCTGCCACCGCCCGAGCGCGTGGGCGCCCGCGACTTCGTGCGCGAATGGACGCCGCCAGGCATGGGCGCTGTGCCGTAAGCCGCCAGACCCGTTCCCGGCTTCAGGCCGAGATGCCTGTGGCGGCCCTGGCCGGGCCCCCCATGCGCACGGCCAGTGCCGCCAGGCTGGCGCCCACGGCGAGCAGGGTTACGCCCATCCAGCCCCATTGCGCCAGCAGCAGGCTGCCCAGCGCCGCGCCGGTGGCCATGCCGATGAACATGCCCACCATGAGCACCGCATTGAGCCGGCTGCGCGCGCCTTGGTCGATGCTGTAGACGATGGTCTGGTGCGCAATCAGCGCCGCCTGCACACCCAGGTCGAAGCCGATGGAGCAGGCCACCAACAGGCACAGCTGGGTGGTGGGGCTCAGCCATGGCGCCGTCGCCATGGCGGCGAAGGACAGCGCGGCCAGACCCGCGCCCAGGCGGGTGACCAACTCGGGCCCCTTGCGGTCTGCCAGCCGGCCGGCGATCGGCGCGGCCAGCGCACCGGCAGCGCCGGCCAGGCCGAAGGCGCCGGCCGCGGTGCTGCCCAGGTGGAAGGGCGCTCCGTGCAGCATCACGGCCAGGGTGGACCAGAAGGCGCTGAACGCCACCGACAGCAGGCCCTGCGCCAGCGCCGCGCGCCGCAACGGGGCGTGGCGCTGCCACAGGGTGCCCAGGGAGGCCAGCAGTTGCCCATACGGCAGTTGGGTGGTGGGGCTGAAACGCGGCAGGCCGCGCGATGCAGCGATGCCGATGGCGGCCACGCTCGCGGCGGCAGCCACGAACATGGTGCGCCAGCTGAAATGTTCGGCCACGAAGCCGCTGACCACGCGCGACAGCAGGATGCCCAGCAACAGCCCGGTCATCACCGTGCCCACCACCTTGCCGCGGTGCGCAGCGGGCGCCAGCGTGGCGGCGGCGGGTACGATGTCCTGCGCCAGGGTGGCCGTGATGCCGATGGCCAGGCTGGCCGCCAGCAGCACGCCGATGGAAGGGGCTGCGGCGGCCACCAGGAGGGCCGCGACCAGCGCGGCTGCCTTGCCCAGGATGATGCTGCGCCGGTCGAACCGGTCGCCCAGCGGTGCCAGCAGCAGAATGCCCAGTGCATAACCCAGTTGCGTGAGCGTGGGCACGAAACCCACGCTGCGGTCGGATGCACCGATGTCCGCCCCCAGCACGCCCAGCATGGGCTGGCTGTAGTAGATCGAGGCCACGCCCAGGCCAGCCCCCGCTGCGAGCAGCAGCACCAGTGGCCCGGGGACGCCGGGGCGCTCGGATACTGCGCTTGCAGTGAAATCCGTTTTATGCATGGAAAACATGGTGTAAACCCTGATTGAATAACTTGAGGCGAGTGTGACTTGCGCTAGTTCAGCTTGGTAGTAGGATGGCTTGCACATTGGATATACGCTGAATGCATGACCAATTTCCCCGCTATTGACGCACCCGACCTTCGACCAGACGATGCCGAATCGGGGTCTGGTGGGGCACTCGGCGCCCGTCTTCAGTGGATGGAGACCTTCGTGCGCATCGTTGAGGCCGGCAGCCTGTCGGCGGCCGCCGCGCAGATGAACACCACCCAGCCCACGGTGAGCAGGCGCCTGCAGACCCTGGAGAAGTCACTCGGAGTGCGCCTGCTGCAGCGCTCCACGCACACCATGCGCCTCACGGTGGATGGGGAGCGCTGCTACCAACGGGCCAAGGAGCTGCTGGCAAGCTGGGCGTCCTTCGAGGCCGACCTGCGCGGCGCGCAGGAGGAGCCCGAGGGCACGCTGCGGGTGGCCATGCCGCATGCCTTTGGGCAGGAAATGTTCGTCGGACCGCTGGCGCAATTCATGCACGCACATCCGCGCGTGTCGGTGGAGTGGCTGCTGCAGGACGACGTACGCGACTTCATCGGTGCGGGCATCGACTGTGCCATCCAGGTCGGTGAGCCCGCCGACCCCGCAGTGGTGGCCATCCGCCTGGCCGAGGTGCCCCGCATCGTTGTCGGGGCTCCATCGCTGTTGGGCGCAGGCACTGCAGCGCCCATGGATCCAGAAGGCCTGGCCGCGCTGCCCTGGCTGGCCTTGCAGGTCTACTACCGCAACGAACTGGCGCTCACCCACGTCGCCACCGGGGAGACGCGCCGCATCGCCATCCGTCCGCGCGTGACCACGGACAGCCTGTACGCCCTGCGCAGCGCGGCCAAATTGGGGCTCGGCGCGTGTGCCGGTTCGGCCTGGCTGCTCGCGCAGGACGTGGCCGAGGGGCGGCTGGTGCATCTGGCACCCCAGTGGCAACCGGCGCCGCTACCGGTGTACCTGACCTATCCGCACGCAAGCTTCTATCCGTCGCGGTTGCTGCGCTTCGTCGCCACGATGCGCGCGGCCGTACCGGCCATGATCGCCCCACCGCCGGCGGCGTGAGCGCCGCGCCTGGCGGGGAAGAATGCGCTCCGTTCCGTGAGGCCGCCCGGGCCATGGCACAATCCCGCTCCCCTTGCGCTGGCGCAGACTCCTGCGGCTGCAGCGCCGTTGCGCGGGCTGGACGGTCGAGGGCGCTTCCCTCTGCCGTGGTGGGCCTCAAGGAGCCCCGTAGCTTCGGTCCCTACCGGTGCACTCCTGCGGCAGCCCTGGCTTACCCCCTGCTTTCCCTTTCTCTTTTCAGACTCTCCCATGCCCCTCCTGAAGGACACCACCCTTGGCATTGACTTTGGCACCTCCAACTCGGCCATGGCGGTGCGCCAGGGGCGCTCGCTCGCGCGCATGATCGCGCTGGAAGGAGAGGGCGTCACCTTGCCTACGGCGCTGTTCTTCAACGCCGAGGACCACCGCACGCACTTTGGCCGCGACGCCGTGGGCCAGTACCTTGCGGGCACCGAGGGGCGGTTGATGCGCTCGCTCAAGAGCCTGCTGGGCAGCGCGCTGCTGCAGGACAAGACGGCCGTGCACAACCAGCTCATGAGCTACCAGGACATCATCGGCCTGTTCCTGCGCATGCTGGCCAAAAAGGCCACCGAGACCCTGGGCGCCATGCCCGGCCAGGTGATCATGGGGCGGCCCGTGCACTTCGTCGATGACGACCCGGAGCGCGACCAGCAGGCCGAGGATTCGCTGCGCAAGGCGGCGCTCGATGCCGGCTTCGAGAACGTGTCCTTCCAGTTCGAACCGATTGCCGCAGCGCTCGACTACGAGCAGCGCATCAGCCACGAATCGCTGGTGCTGGTGGTGGACATCGGCGGCGGCACGTCGGACTTCACCGTGGTGCGTCTGGGGCCCGAGCGTCTGGCGCTGGGCGCCGACCGCTCCGCCGACGTACTGGCCACTACGGGCGTGCATGTGGGCGGAACCGACTTCGACCGGCGCCTGAGCCTGGAACTGCTGATGCCCATGCTGGGCTTTCGCCACACCGGACCGAGCGGGCGCGAAGTGCCCAACCGCGTGTTCTTCGACCTCTCGACCTGGCACCTGATCCAGTGGCTGTACGCGCCCAAGGCGCTGCGCGACGCGCAGAACCTGCGCACCGACTATGCCGATCAACGCCTGCATGCACGGCTGATGACGGTGCTCAACGAGCGTTTGGGGCATCGCATGGCCAATACCGTGGAGCAGGCCAAGATCGCCGCTTCGCTGGCGGACGCATCGGCGCCCATGGCGCTGGACTGGATCGAGCCCGCGCTGGCCTCGGCCGTCACGCCCGACGGGTTGTCGCAGCATCTGGCTTCGCCACTGGAGCAGGTGGTGGCCTGCGCGCAGGAATGCGTGCAGTTGGCCGGTCTGGCGCTACGCGGACCGGACGCGATCTACCTCACCGGCGGCTCGTCGGCGCTGCGGCCTTTGCGAGAGGCGCTGCGCAGGGCCTTTCCCGAGACACCGCAGGTCGAGGGCGACCTCTTCGGCGGGGTGGCCGCAGGGCTGGCCGTGTCGGGGCGCTGACGAGCCGGGCGCTTCAGCCCCCGTCGTCGTGTTCTTCTTTTTCTTCGTTCTTCTTCCAGCCCAGGGCGGTGTCGTAAAGCACGTTGCGCGGGGCGCCGGTGATCTCCGCTGCCAGCCGCACCGCCGTCTTGAGCGGCAGCTCGGCCACCAGCAGGCGCAGCACGCGCAGGCTTTCGCCATCGTCGGCCGCCACGGGCACCGGGTGCAGCAGCACCACGAACTCGCCGCGCGAGCGCTGGGGCGCGCCGTCGAGCCAGGCGCTCAGTGCCTGGGCCGGCTGGGTGGCCACCTCTTCGAACTGCTTGGTCAACTCCCGCGCCAGGGTGACCGGACGTTCACCCAGCACGGCCAGCGCCTGTGCCAGCTCGCCGATGCGGTGGGGCGCCTCCAGCAACACTACGCAGCGCGGCTCACTGGCCAGTTGGGCGATGGTGCTCGCGCGCTCGGCGCTCTTCACGGGCAGAAAGCCCGCGAACACGAAGCCGCCGTGCTCGGCACTGTGCGCCACGGCGCCCGCCACACTCAGCGCGGTGGTGATGCTGCTGGCACCCGGCAGGGGCAGGGCGCGCAGGCCCGCGGCCTGCACGGCAGCCACCAGGCGGGCACCCGGGTCGCTCACGCCCGGCGTGCCGGCATCGCTCACATAGGCCACGCGCTGGCCCTGCTGCAGGCGCTGCACCACGTTCTGCGCGGCCTCTGCCTCGTTGTGCTGGTGCACGGCCAGCAGTTGCGAGGCGTTCTTGTCGATGCCGTAGGCGCGCAGCAGGGACTGCGTGTGGCGCGTGTCCTCGCAGGCCACGGTGTCGGCCAACTGCAGCACGTGCAGCGCGCGCAGCGTGATGTCGGCCAGGTTGCCGATGGGCGTGGCCACCACGTACAGGGCCCCCTGGGGATAATGCTGCGCAGCCGCCGCATCGCGTGCGGCATCAAGGGCGGAAGCGAAAGAGGCGCTCAATGAAATTCCTTGGATGGGGAAGAAAGCGGGCCGTTGCGGAACCAGCGACCGCCACCGGCGGCGGCACCACGCGGGCGCAAGGCAACGCGGCGGAAGACCGCGCCCTGGCGCACCTGAAGTCTGCCGGGCTGCAACTGCTCGAGCGCAATTATCGGACGCCCGGGCGCGGCGGGGGCGAGATCGACTTGGTGATGCGCGATCGCGATGGCACCACCGTGTTCGTGGAGGTGCGCAGCCGCGCAAGCCAGGCCTTTGGCGGCGCGGGGGGCAGCATTGGCGCCGTCAAGCAGCAGCGCATCGTGCTGGCGGCGCGCCACTACCTGATGCGCCTGGCCTCGCCGCCGCCCTGCCGATTCGATGTGGTGCTGGTGCAGGAGCAGCAGGTGCAGTGGCTCAAGGCGGCTTTCGATGCGGGGTAGGGCGCCAGGTTCCACCACGGCCTGCCCGCTCGCAATGCCCTGCGCAGCCTAAACCCTTTGCTACAAAATTTGCGGCAAAAGCGGTAACAGCCGGCGGGTATCATCGGGCTCCATGCTTGAGCAACGCATCCAACAGCACTTCATCGACAGCGCCGATCTGAAATACCAGTCGGCCCAGACCCTGAGCACACCCATCGCTGCGGCAGTGCAGGCCATATTGGCCTGCGTGACCAGCGGCGGCAAGGTGCTGGCCTGCGGCAATGGCCCTTCGGCCGCCGAAGCGCAGCAGTTCGCTGCCTTCTGCGTGGCCGGCTTCGAGCGCGAGCGCCCCGAACTGGCCGCCCTGGCGCTCACTGCCGACAGCACGCTGCTCACTGCCGGGCTGGCCGGCGCCCAGGAGCCGGGTTCCCAGCAGTTTGCCCGCCAGGTGCGGGCACTGGGCCAGGCGGGCGACCTGCTATTGGCCCTGTCGGTCAGCGGCAATGATGCCAACCTGCTGGCAGCAACCGAGGCCGCGCACGAGCGCGACATGACGGTGGTGGTTCTTGCTGGCCGCACCGGTGGGCAATTGGCGGCCGTGCTGCGCGAGACCGATGTGCTGATCAGCGTACCGCATGACCGCGCCGCCCGCGTGCGCGAAGTCCACGCCCTGGTGCTGCATTGCCTGTGCGATGGCGTGGACGCCCAGTTACTTGGTGAACAGGAGATACCGCTATGAAGCAAACCGTGAACCGCACCCTCTGCACGGCCCTGGCCGCTGCCGCTCTGGCAGCCGGCCTGTCGGCCTGCGCCCCGCTGATCGTGGGGGGCGCGGTGGTGGGCAGCATGATGGCAGTGGACCGCCGCACGACAGGCACCCAGGTCGAGGACGAAGGCATCGAATTGCGCGCCGCCAACCGCATCCGCGAGGCACTGGGTGACCGTGCCCACGTGAACGTGACCAGCTACAACCGCCAGGCCCTGCTGACCGGCGAAGTCGCCAGCGCCCAGGACCGCGAGGCGGTCGAGCGCATCGTGACCGGCGTGGAGAACGTACGCTCGGTGGTCAACGACCTGGCCGTGCTGCCCAACACGTCGTTAGGACAGCGCTCCAACGACACCGTGATCACCGGCAAGGTGCGCGCCAGCTTCGTGGATGCCGCCGACATCTCGGCCAACGCATTCAAGGTGGTGACGGAGCGCAACATCGTCTACCTGATGGGCCGCGTCACCCAGCGCGAAGCCGGCCGCGCCACCGAGATCTCCCGTGGCGTGAGCGGCGTGAGCAAGGTCGTGCGCGTGTTCGAGATCGTCACCGAAGAAGAACTGCGCCGCAACGCGCCCACGCCAGCGCCGGTCACCACCGACACGGCGCCCGCTCGTTCGCTCTGACCCCGGCTGCTTGGGCCGTTTGTTCCCGGAGCCTTTGAAACTGGCGCGGCCAACACCAGCGCCCCCGTGCAAGGGCCGCCCCGCCGCACCGGGGGCGTCCCCCCTCCGGGGGGAAGGCGCGAAGCGCCTCAGGGGGGAGCCTATTTCAGCCGCTTGATCAGGCTGGAGGTGTCCCAGCGGTTGCCGCCCATGCCCTGCACGTCGGCATAGAACTGGTCCACGAGTGCGGTCACGGGCACGCGCGAACCGTTGCGCCTTGCCTCGTCGAGCACCAGGCCCAGATCCTTGCGCATCCAGTCCACGGCAAAGCCGAAATCGAACTTGCCGTCGACCATGGTCTTGCCGCGGTTGTCCATCTGCCAGCTCTGTGCGGCGCCCTTGCCGATCACGTCCAGCACCTGCTTCATGTCCAGGCCCGCGTTCTGGCCGAAAGCCACGGCCTCCGACAGGCCCTGTACCAGCCCGGCGATGCAGATCTGGTTGACCATCTTGGCCAGTTGCCCCGAACCGCTGGCGCCCAGCAGCGTGAACGCCCGCGCAAAGGCCATGGCCACGGGCTGGACCGCTTCGAAGGCGGCGGCATCACCGCCGCACATCACCGTGAGGAGGCCGTTCTGGGCGCCCGCCTGGCCGCCGGAGACCGGTGCATCGACGAACTGCAGGCCAGCGGCCTGCGCCGCAGCGTACAGCTCGCGCGCCACTTCGGCCGACGCCGTGGTGTGGTCCACGAAGATCGCCCCGGCCTGCATGCCGGCAAAGGCGCCGTCCACGCCCAGGGTGACGGAGCGCAGGTCATCATCGTTGCCCACGCAGCAGAACACGATGTCGGCGCCCGCTGCGGCTTCGCGCGGCGTGGGCGCGTGGCGCGGAGCCTTGCTGCCCGCATATTCCTCGCACCAGGCAGCGGATTTGGCGGCCGTGCGGTTGAACACGGTGACCTCGTGCCCGGCCAGCGCCAAGTGGCCGGCCATGGGGTAGCCCATGACACCGAGGCCCAGAAAGGCGACCTTGCGCGAAGGGGTGGCGTCGTAGCTGCGGGGATTGGTGCTTGGCATGTGTTCAGTCCGTCGATCGGGTCAAAAAAAAGCCCGCCCTCATGGGCGGGCGAGAGTGTGTGCGGGTCTGCTCGGTACTTCTTGTAGGGTGGGAACTCAGACGATCGCGAAATGCTCGGTGCCCTGGGCCAGGTCGGGCGACTTGGCGCGCTGGCTGTTGAGCTTGATCTGCAGGCGCAGGTCGTTGAGCGAGTCGGCGTTGCGCAGCGCATCTTCGTAGCTGATCACGTTGGCCTCGTAGGCATCGAACAGCGCCTGGTCGAAGGTCTGCATGCCCAGGTTGCGGCTCTTCTTCATGATCTCCTTGATCTCATGGACGTCGCCCTTGAAGATCAGGTCCGAGATCAGCGGGGTGTTGAGCATGATCTCTACCGCCGCGGCACGGCCCTTGCCGTCCTGCTTGGGGATCAGGCGCTGGGAGACCAGCGCACGCAGGTTGAGCGACAGGTCCATCAGCAACTGGGCGCGGCGCTCTTCGGGGAAGAAGTTGATGATGCGGTCCAGCGCCTGGTTGGCACTGTTGGCGTGCAACGTGGCCAGGCACAAGTGGCCGGTTTCGGCAAACGCCACGGCGTGCTCCATGGTTTCGCGGTCACGGATTTCGCCCATCAGGATCACGTCGGGTGCCTGGCGCAGCGTATTCTTGAGCGCGGCCTCCCAGCTGTCGGTATCCAGGCCCACTTCGCGTTGCGTGACCACGCAGTTCTTGTGCGGGTGCACGAACTCGACGGGATCCTCCACGGTGATGATGTGGCCGAAAGTGTGCTCGTTGCGCCAGTCCACCATGGCCGCCAGCGTGGTCGACTTGCCCGAGCCCGTGGCACCCACCAGGATGCACAGGCCACGCTTGGTCATCGTGACTTCCTTGAGCACCTGCGGTACGCCCAGGCCATCGATGGTGGGCAGAGTCAGCGGAATGGTCCGCATCACCATGCCGACCTTGCCCTGCTGGATGAAGGCATTCACCCGGAAGCGGCCGATGCCTGCGGGCGAGATGGCGAAGTTGCACTCCTTGGTGCGCTCGAAGTCCGCCACCTGCTTGTCGCTCATGACGGCGCGTGCCAGCGTGAGCGTGTGGGTGGGGGTGAGCGGCTGCGGCGACACCTTGGTCACCTTGCCGTCGACCTTGATGGCCGGCGGAAACTCTGCCGTGATGAACAAGTCGCTGCCGTTGCGGCTGACCATCAGCTTGAGCAGGTCGTTGATGAATTTACTGGCCTGATCGCGTTCCATCAGAATTTCTCCCTTGGGGTCCTTGCCTGCCGGACGGTCATTGTCATTTCTGGTTGCCGTCGCTCAGGCGGGCACTCACCACGCGCAGGCGCAACGACAGTTTGCGGGCCAGCAGGGCAATCAGGCTGGCGGCGAGCTGCGGGTCCTTGGTCATCATGTCGTCCATGGCCTCTGCGCTCAGCACGGCGATCTCGCAGTCGGTGAGCGTGGTGCAGGCCGAAAAGCGGATACCGCTGTCCAGCAGCGACATTTCACCCAGGATGTCACCGGGGCGCGTTTCTGCCAGGCGCAGGTGCTCGCCCCAGGGCTGCACGCGGTCCACGGCGATGGTGCCGGTGAGCAGCACCACCATGAAGTTGCCATACTCGTCCTGGCGGATCACGTCGCGGTTCGACGGGATGGCCGCGAACTCGAAAAAGCGCTCCATGCGCTCCACGGCGTCCTTGTCCAGGTGGGCCATGTACTTGTCCTTGGCCCACAGCCCCTGCAGCAGCTTGCCGCCACGGCTCGTGGGCAGGCGCTTGGCCCCGACTTCCACGGCGCGCGCCTCCCAGGGCACCAGCATGGAATCGTCCACGCCCTGGCCGGCAAAGGCCGTCGAGAACAGCACCGAATCGGTGTTGTCCTCCGCCGGTTTGTTGCCGATCGACTTCATGCGCAGAAGGCCGAGAATGCCTTTCATAGTTTGCTCCGTAGTGCGGCGCCCTGCGCCGCCGTGTCGTCTGTCAAAGTACCGTGGGCCAATGCAACCATCGCCCCCATGGCGTTTCGTTTCAGGCACAGCACGCGAAGCTGGCGCGACCTGGGCCAGCGTCCCCGTGCAGGGGCCGCACCGCCGCACTGGGGGCGTCCCCGTCCCGCATTGCGCCGCAATGCGAGAGAGGGGTAAGGCGCGAAGCGACTCAGGGGGTGTTGCATTTCACCCTGGGAAGTTTTCGGGAATCTTGGCCTTGCCGCGCGCTTCGGCCGGGCTGATGACGTTGCGGCGCACCATGTCCGTGAGGTTCTGGTCCAGCGTCTGCATGCCCACGCTGTTGCTGGTCTGGATGGTGGAGTACATCTGCGCCACCTTGGCCTCGCGGATCAGGTTGCGGATGGCGCTGGTGCCCAGCATGATCTCGTGCGCGGCCACCCGGCCCGAACCGTCCTTGGTCTTGCACAGCGTCTGCGAGATCACGGCCTGCAGCGATTCGGAGAGCATCGCGCGGACCATTTCCTTTTCTTCGGCGGGGAAAACGTCGATGATCCGGTCGATGGTCTTGGCGGCGCTCGAGGTGTGCAGCGTGCCGAAGACCAGGTGGCCGGTTTCCGCCGCCGTCATGGCCAGGCGGATGGTTTCCAGGTCGCGCATTTCACCCACCAGGATGGCGTCCGGGTCTTCGCGCAGTGCGGATTTCAGCGCGGCGGCGAAGGACAGCGTCATCGGGCCGACTTCGCGCTGGTTGATCAGGCACTTCTTGGATTCGTGCACGAACTCGATCGGGTCCTCCACCGTGAGGATGTGGCCGTACTCGGTTTCGTTGAGGTAGTTCACCATGGCGGCCAGCGTGGTGGACTTGCCCGAGCCGGTAGGGCCGGTCACCAGCACCAGGCCACGCGGCTTCAGGGCCAGGTCGCCGAAGATCTTGGGGGCGTTGAGCTGCTCCAGCGTCAGGATCTTGCTCGGAATGGTCCGGAACACGGCGGCAGCGCCCCGGTTCTGGTTGAAGGCGTTGACGCGGAAACGGGCCAAGCCTTCGATTTCGAACGAAAAGTCGACTTCCAGGAATTCCTCATAGGTCTTTCGCTGGGAGTCGCTCATGATGTCGTACACCATGCCGTGGACGGTCTTGTGGTCCAGCGCGTCCACGTTGATGCGGCGCACGTCCCCGTGGACCCGGATCATGGGCGGCAGGCCTGCGGAGAGGTGCAGGTCGGAAGCCTTGTTCTTGACGCTGAATGCCAGCAGTTGGGTAATGTCCACGGGATCCCCTCTATCGTTTGGTACGCTTGCCAATCATTATGACCACGATTGATAACAACATCCAACAGGTTCTGAGCCGGATCGCACAGGCGTGCGCCGCCGCGGGGCGGGAACCGGCAGGGGTGTCGTTGCTGGCGGTTTCCAAGACCTTCGGCCCCGATGCGGTGGCTGAGGCGGCTGCGGCGGGTCAGCGCGCCTTTGGCGAGAACTACATCCAGGAGGGGGTGGAAAAGGTGGCCGCCCTGCGCCAGCTGTCACCCGCCAGCCTGCAATGGCACTGCATCGGGCCCATACAGAGCAACAAGACGCGCCTGGTGGCCGAGCATTTCGACTGGGTGCACACGGTGGACCGGTTGAAGATCGCCGAGCGCCTGTCGGCCCAGCGACCGGAGCACCTGGCGCCGTTACAAGTGTGCATCCAGGTCAACGTGGATGGGGCCGATACCAAGTCCGGCGTGCCCCCTGAGGAGGCGCTGGCCCTGGCCGTGGCTGTGGCGAAACTGCCACGGCTCACGGTACGCGGGCTCATGAGCATCCCTGACCACGCCCCCGATTTCGAGGCGCAAAAAGAACTCCACTTGCGCGCCCAGCGTCTTTTCGCGCAGATCAAGGCCAGTGGCGTGTCGGGCCTGGCGAGTTTCGACACGCTCTCAATGGGCATGACGGCCGACCTCGAAGCCGCCATCCATGCCGGCAGCACCCTGGTTCGGGTGGGCACGGGCATCTTCGGCGGGAGGGTGCACCCCACCGCCTGAAACCGGGGGCTCAGGCCCCGGTGAAGATGGCCACGCAGTCCAGCGCGGCCTTGATGTCGGCATCGCTCACGTCCAGGTGGGACACCCAGCGCAGGCGGGTCTGGCCGGCGTAGAGGCCGCTGGTCACGCGCACACCGTGCTGGGCCAGCCAGGCGGTAAAGGCCGGGGCCACGTCCGTGTGCAGGTCGGTGAACAGAATATTGGTCTGCCAGGGGTGCACGGTGATCTTGCCGCGCAGCACCAGGTGGCTGCGGTTGGCCTCGGCCAGGCCCTCGGCCAGGCGGGCCAGGCGCGCATGGTCGTCGGCCATGCGGCGCACGTGGTGTTCCAGCGCATAGCGGCCGGCTGCGGCCAGCACGCCGGCCTGGCGCATGCCGCCGCCCAGGATCTTGCGCGTGCGCCGCGCCTGGCGGATGAAGTCGTGGCTGCCCAGCACCAGCGAACCGATGGGCGCGCCAAGGCCCTTGCTCAGGCACAGCGAGGCGGAGTCGAAGTGGCTGCACAGGGTGCGGGCCTCGTCGTACACGTCGGTGCCGGCGCGGGCGGCATTGGCCGTTGCGGCGTTGAACATGCGTGCGCCGTCCAGGTGCATGGCCAGGCCGCGCTGGCGCGCCAGGGCAGAGACCTCGGCCACATAGGCCGGGGGCAGCACCTGGCCGCCGGTGGTGTTCTCCAGCACCACCAGGCGTGTGCGCGCGAAATGCGGGTCGTCGGGCTTGATGGCGGCCACGATGTCGACCACGCGCAAGGTGCCATCGGGCTGGGTCTCCACGGGCTGGGGCTGGATGGAGCCCAGCACCGCCATGCCGCCGGCCTCCCAGCGGTAGGTGTGCCAGCTCTGGCCGACGATGGCCTCATCGCCGCGCTGGCAGTGGCCCCACAGGGCGATCAGGTTGGTCTGCGTGCCCGACGGGGCGAACAGCGCGGCCTCGAAGCCCAGCAACTGCGCAGCGTATTCCTGCAGGGCGTTCACGGAAGGATCGTCGCCAAACACATCGTCGCCCAGCGGGGCATCGAACATGGCCGCGCGCATGGCGGGCGTGGGCTGGGTGACGGTGTCGCTGCGAAAGTCGGGCATGGGGCGTCTCGGAGGCTGTGGAAATGCAAGGCATGGTAGCGGGCGCCGATGGCGGGTGGATCCTTGGGGGTTAATGCGCATGGGCCGTTGTCCCCTGCGTACCACCTGCGGCGCGCAGCGCGCGCCAGAATGCCGGGCCACTTGCCAGACCGGAAAGCACCCATGTCGCTAGCCCATTCCCCGATGTTCCACAAAGTCCTGGTCGCCAACCGCGGCGAGATCGCCCTGCGCACCGTGCGTGCACTGCAGGACCTGTCCATCGCCAGCGTGGCCGTGTACGCGCAGGACGATGCGCAGGCGCCCCATGTGCGCGCTGCCGATACGGCGGTGGCCCTTGGGGCCACGGGCCCGGCGGCCTACCTGGATGGCGCGAACCTGATCGCCATCGCGCGCGCTCGGGGCTGCGATGCCGTGCATCCGGGCTATGGCTTCCTGAGCGAGCGCGCCGACTTCGCGCGCGCCTGCGCCGAGGCCGGGCTGCGCTTCATCGGCCCCACGCCCGAGCAACTGGCCCTGTTCGGCGACAAGGCGCAGGCGCGCGCGCTGGCGCTGCGCTGCGGCGTGCCGCTGATGCCGGGCACGCAGGCCGCCGTCACGCTGCAGGAGGCAGGGCAGTTCTGGGCGGAGCAGGGCGGCGCGGGCATCGTGATCAAGGCGATTGGCGGTGGCGGCGGGCGCGGCATGCGCGCGGTGCAGTCGGAGGGCGAGCTGCCGGCCGCCTACGAGCGCTGCCGCAGCGAGGCGCTGGCCGCTTTCGGCGTCGAAGGCGTTTACGTCGAGCGGCTGATGACCGGTGCCCGGCACATCGAGGTGCAGGTGCTGGGCGATGGCCGCGAGGTGATGGCCCTGGGCGAGCGCGAATGCACGCTGCAGCGGCGCTTCCAGAAGGTGGTGGAGGTGGCGCCCAGCCCCTCGCTGTCCGCACCGCTGCGCGAACGTATCGTGGCGGCAGCGCTTTCCATGGCGAGTGAGGTGGCCTACGAGGGCCTGGGCACCTTCGAGTTCCTGGTGGACCTGTCGTCCGCAACGCTGCCTTTTGTGTTCATCGAGGCCAACCCGCGCCTGCAGGTGGAGCACACCATCACCGAGGAGGTCACGGGCGTGGACCTGGTGCAGACCCAGATCGCGCTGGCCGCGGGAAAAAGCCTGCGCGAGCTGGGGCTTGACCCCGATGCACCGCCCGCAGTGCAGGGTTTTGCGCTGCAGTGGCGCGTCAACGCCGAAACCCTGGACGCGCAGAGCGGTGCCGTGCCGGGCAGCGGCCCGCTCACGCGCTTCGACCTGCCGGCGGGCCCGGGCATCCGCGTGGACACGCATGGCGTGGCGGGTGCCGCCCCGTCGCCGCACTACGACACGCTGCTGGCCAAGCTCATCGTGCACACGCGAAGCACTCGGTTTGCCGATGTGCTGCGGCGCTCGCGGCGGGCTCTGGCCGAGTGCCGCATCGGCGGCGTTGCTACCAATCTGGCGCTGCTGCGCGCGCTGGCCGCGCGGCCCGAGATGGAGAGCCAGCAAGTGCACACGCGCTGGCTGGAGACCGTGCTGCCCGAGCTGCTGGTGGCGGCGGACCACCTGGTGGATGAACCCCTGGCGGTGGCCCCCGATCACGAGGCCGACCAGCCAGCATCCGCACCCGAAGGCGCAGTGCGGGCGCCCATGCCCGCGCGGCTGGTGCAACTGAGCGTGGCCGAGGGCGACGTGGTGGCTGCCGGCGCCGAACTCGCCGTGCTTGAAGCGATGAAGATGGAGCATGTGCTGCTGGCACCGCGCGCAGGCCGTGTGCTGGCGCTGCTGGCCACGGCTGGCAACTTCCTGGCCCAGGGGCAGGCGTTGCTGGTGCTCGGGGACCATGAAGGGGAACAGGCTGCCAGCGAAGAGGGCAATGCGGCGCAGGATCCCGGGCACATCCGTCCCGACCTGCAACGCCTGCTGGACCGCCATGCCTTCACGCTCGACGCCGCGCGCCCCGAAGCCATGGCCAAGCGCCGTGCCCAGGGCGGGCGTTCGGCGCGCGAGAACATCGCCGACCTGTGCGACGAGGGCAGCTTCATCGAATACGGCGCGCTGGCCATCGCCGCACAGACGCGCCGGCGCAGCCTGGAAGACCTGATCGCCAACACCCCGGCCGACGGCATGGTCACGGGCATCGGCGGCATCAACGGTGCCGCTTTCGGGCCCGAGAAATCGCGCGCGGTGGTCATGTCCTATGACGCCACGGTGCTGGCCGGCACGCAGGGCGCGCGCAACCATGCCAAGACGGACCGCATGCTCGGCATTGCCCTGGCGCAGAAGCTGCCCGTGGTGCTGTTCGCCGAAGGCGGGGGCGGGCGGCCCGGCGACACCGACATGCCCGTGGTAGCCGGCCTGCACGTGCACACTTTTGCCAGCTATGCCGCGCTGTCGGGCCAGGTGCCCGTGGTGGGCGTCGCCGCGGGGCGCTGCTTTGCGGGCAATGCGGCGTTGCTGGGTTGCAGCGACGTGATCATTGCCACGCGCGGCAGCAACATCGGCATGGGCGGGCCCGCCATGATCGAGGGCGGGGGGCTCGGTGTCTTCAAGCCCGAGCAGATCGGCCCGAGCCGCGTGCAGCACGCCAATGGCGTGATCGACGTACTGGTCGAGGACGAAGCTGCAGCGGTGCAGGCGGCCCGGCACTACCTGTCGTTCTTCCAGGGCCGGGTGCCGCAGTGGACGGCGCCAGACCAGTGCCTGCTGCGCGCCGTGGTGCCCGAGAACCGGCTGCGCGTGTACGACACGCGCGCCGCTCTGGCCGGGCTGGTGGACGAGGGCAGTCTGCTCCTGCTGCGCACGGGCTTCGGCGCCGGCATCCACACCGCGCTGGCGCGCATCGAGGGGCGCCCTGTGGGCCTGCTGGCCAGCAACCCGCTGCACCTGGGCGGTGCCATCGATGCCGATGCCGCCGACAAGGGCGCGCGCTTCATGCAGCTGTGCAACGCCCATGGCCTGCCCCTGGTCAGCCTGGTGGACACGCCCGGCTTCATGGTCGGCCCCGAGGTGGAGGCCACGGCGCAGGTGCGGCACGTGAGTCGCCTGTTCGTCACCGCCGCGAGCCTGCGCGTGCCCTGCTTCAGCGTGGTGCTGCGCAAGGGCTACGGCCTGGGCGCCATGGGCATGACGGCCGGTGGCTTCCATGCCCCCGTGTTCACCGTGGCCTGGCCCACTGGCGAGTTCGGTGCCATGGGGCTCGAAGGCGCCGTGCGCCTGGGCTTTCGCAAGGAACTCGAGGCTGTTCCCGAGGGCGCGGAGCGCGACGCCCTGTTCCAGAAGCTCGTGGCACGCCAGTACGCCAATGGCGAGGCCATGCACATGGCGGCGACGCTGGAGATCGACGCCGTGATCGACCCGGCAGAGACCCGTGCCTGGCTGGCGCGGGGGCTGGCATCGGCCCAGGTCGCGCCCATGGGGCAACGCTTTGTCGATACCTGGTAGCCACACCGGTGTGAAAGGGCCATGCTAAGCTGACCGGCTGATTGAGGCGCTCGCGGCCGAATGGTCGCGCGTTGCCCTGTGCCCCATCCAACGGAGACTCTCCCCATGCCCGGACTGCTGCCCGATATCGATCCCGACGGCCTGCTCGAATTCTCGGTGGTCTACACCGACCGCGCGCTCAACCACATGTCCAAGCGCTTCACCGGCGTGATGCAGGACATCCTGGCCACGCTCAAGCAGGTCTACAACGCCCACACCGCCGTGCTGGTGCCCGGCAGCGGCACCTTCGGCATGGAGGCCGTGGCGCGCCAGTTCGCCAACAACGAGAAAGTGCTCATCGTGCGCAATGGCTGGTTCAGCTACCGCTGGAGCCAGATCTTCGACGCCGCTGGTGGCCTGGGCGGCGGCGCCGTGGTGTGCAAGGCGCGCAAGCAGGGCGATGGCCCGCAGGCGCCCTGGGCGCCGTGCCCTGCAGAAGAGGTGGCTGCCACCATCCGCGCCGAGCGCCCCAAGGTGGTGTTTGCACCGCACGTGGAAACCGCCAGCGGCATCATCCTGTCCGACGACTACCTGCGCACGTTGACTGCCGCCGCGCACGAGGTGGGCGCGCTGTTCGTGCTCGACTGCGTGGCCTCGGGCGCGATGTGGGTGGACATGCAGGCCACCGGCGTGGACGTGCTGATCTCGGCCCCGCAAAAGGGCTGGAGCGGCTCGCCCTGCTGTGCCATGGTGATGCTCAGCGAACGGGCACGCCAGGCCATCGAGGGCACCACCAGCAGCAGCTTCTCGTGCGACCTCAAGAAGTGGATGCAGATCGCCGAGGGCTACGAAAAGGGCCAGCACGCCTACCACACGACCATGCCCACCGATGCCCTGGTGCGCCTGCGCGAGGTGATGCAGGAGACCCGCGAGTACGGCTTCGACAAGGTGCGCACCGAACAGATCGAGCTCGGCGCCAAGGTGCGTGAGCTGCTCGAATCGCGCGGCTTCCCCAGCGTGGCGGCCGAAGGCTTCAAGGCCCCCGGCGTGGTGGTGAGCTACACCACCGACCCCGGGATCCAGAACGGCAAGAAGTTCATGGAAGTGGGCCTGCAGACCGCTGCCGGTGTTCCGTTGCAGTGCGATGAGGGGCCGGATTTCAAGACCTTCCGCATCGGCCTGTTTGGCCTGGAGAAATGGCACAACGTGGACCGCACCGTCGGCCACCTGTCCACCGCGCTCAACCAGATCGCCGCGTCCGCCTGACATCCATTGAAGGCATTCACGGCCGCTGCCGCGCCGCAAAGATGTGCCGATGACGGCCCCGCCCGAGCCTGACGCCGCCCGCGCGCTGCGCAGCGCCAAGCGCCAGGCCCTGGCCTTGCTGCTGTTGGCCACGGCGGTGTTCATCGGCACCAGCCTGGTGGAGCGGGGCCTGGCGCTCAATTGCATGAAAGCCGTGGCCGAGGCCGCCATGGTGGGCGCGCTGGCCGACTGGTTTGCGGTGGTGGCGCTGTTTCGCCACCCCATGGGCCTGCCCATCCCGCACACGGCCATCATCGCGCGCAACAAAGACCGCATCGGGCGCAACCTGGCCGGTTTCGTGCGCGACAAGTTCCTCGATCCGCCCTCGCTGGTGGCGCTGATCCGCCGCCACGACCCGGTCGCGCGCCTGGCCGAATGGCTGGTGGCGCCGGGCCATGCCGCGCTGCTGGGGCAGCAGGCCGTGCGCCTGCTGTCGGCCGGGCTCGACGCCGTGCAGGATGCCCAGGTGGAGCGCTTCATCCAGCGCGCTGCGCGCACGCTGATCGGGCAGATCGACCTCTCGCACGCCATGGCCACGGTGCTGGGCGCGCTCACGCACAACGGCCGCCACCAGGCGCTGCTGGACGATGCGCTGGCCCGGCTCATCACCGTGCTGCAGAACGAGGAGACGCGCCACCTGATCGCGCACACCATCGTGCAGTGGCTCAAGAAGGACCATCCGGTCAAGGAAAAAGTGCTGCCCACCGACTGGCTGGGCGACAAGGGATCGGCCATGGTCGCCAATGCCCTGGCCGGCCTGCTGGGCGAGGTGGCGGCGAACCCGCAGCACCAGCTGCGCACCCAGTTCGACGAGGCCGTGCAGCGCCTGGTGGAGCGCCTGCAGACCGACCCCGATTGGCAGCGCCGGGGCGAGGAGATCCGCACCTACCTGCAGACCGATGCCACGCTGGGCCGCTACGTGCAGGAGCTGTGGCGGGGCATGCGCACGGCCCTGCAGCGCGACCTGGACAATCCCGGGTCTGCGGTGGCGCGCAACGTGCAGGCCATGGGGGGCTGGCTGGGGCAGTCGCTCGCGGGCGACCCGGCGCTGCGCGAATCGCTCAACGCGCGGCTCGAGCGATGGGTGCAGGGCCTGGCGCCCGACGTGTCGCACTTCATCTCGCAGCACATCGAGGACACGGTGCAGCGCTGGGATGCCCGGGAGATGTCGGACCTCATCGAGCTGCAGGTCGGCAAGGACCTGCAGTACATCCGCATCAACGGCACGGTGGTGGGCGGGCTCATCGGGCTGGTGCTGTTCGGCCTGTCGCACGCGGGTGAGATATGGCGCGTGGTGCGCTAGAAAAGCTGGGCCACCAGCGGCACCAGCAGCGCCGCCAACACCACTTGCAGTCCGAGCGCCAGGCCGGCATAGGCGCCCGCATCGGCATCGTCCTGCAGCGCCTGCGCAGCGCCGATGCCGTGTGATGTGGTGCCCAGCGCAAAACCGCGTGCCACCGTGCCGGATGCGTCGGTGCCTCACGCGCAGCCAGCCAAACAGGGTGCGGCCCGAGAGCGCGCCGACCATGCCGGTGAGCACCGCGAACAGCGCCGCGAGCGCCGGCACGCCGCCGATCTGCGCGGCCACGCCCATGGCCACGGGCGCGGTGACCGACTTGGGCGCGAGAGACATCAGCATGTCCAGCGGCAGGCCCATGGTCCAGCCGAGGCCCACGGCACTCGCGGCTGCAGCACTGCCGCCGGCCAGGGCGGCCAGCAACAGGCGGCCCCAGCGCCGACGCAGCTCGACCCGGCGCTGCCACAGCGGCCAGCCCAGGGCGACCACCGCTGGCCCGAGCAGGAAGTGGATGAACTGCGCCCCGGCAAAGAAGGTGGGGTAGGCCGTGCCCGTGGCCAGCAGCGCACAGGCCAGCACCACCACCGACCACAGCACCGGATTGGCCCAGGCCGCATGGCCCGTGCGTGCGGAAAAGGCCTGCGCCAGCACGTACACCGCCAGTGTGGCCGTAAGGCCGAACAGCGGTGCCTGCGAGAGGTAGACCCAGAGCTCAACGAAATTGGCCATCGCCGGCCTCCTGCCCGCTGGTCCGGGTCTTGAACAGGCGCAGCACAAGCACCGTGGCCGCCATCCCGGCCCAGGTGGAGAGCACGATCACCACCCCAGGCGCAGCCCGTAGGCACCCAGCAGGTCGAGGTGCGTCATCACGCCCACGCCCACCGGCACGAACAGCAGCGACAGGTGGGTGAGCAGAAAACCTGCTGCCGGCGCCACGGCCCGCTGCACGGCGCCCCATTGCAGCGCCGGGAGCAGCAGCACCATGCCGACCACCGGGCCGGGCACGGGCAGGTGCAGAAAATGCGACAGTGCCTCCCCGGCTGACTGCATGAGCAGCAGAAAGGCCAGGCCCTGCAAGCCCTTCATGGGGCCTGGCGCCTGTGGTTCATTGGCAGACCGCTGCTGGTGCATGGCATCTCGGTTATCCACTGCTCTTCGTGTCGTCCATGGCGCGCGAGACCGGCGCGTTCGAGGCCAGTGCTCCCGCGCAAGGGCCGCCCCGCCGCGAAGGCGGCGTATCCAGCGCTTGCGCTGGGAGCGTCCCCCTCCCGACTCGCGCAGCGAGACGAGAGAGGGGTGAAGGCGCGAAGCGACTCAGGGGGGCTTCATCAGAAGCGAGGCAGATCGGGGTGCTTGATCTGCCCCGCACGCACCAGCATCTTCCCGTACTCCGCACAGCGGTGCAGCGTGGGGATGACCTTGCCGGGGTTGAGCAGTCCGGCCGGGTCGAACGCATGCTTGAGGCCGAACATCTGCGCATTCTCGGCGGCAGAGAACTGCACGCACATGCTGTTGAGCTTTTCCACGCCCACGCCGTGCTCGCCGGTCACGGTGCCGCCCATGGCCACGCTGGTCTCCAGGATGTCGGCGCCGAAGAGCTCGCAGCGGTGCAACTGGTCCGGATCATTCGCGTCGAACAGAATCAGCGGGTGCAGGTTGCCGTCGCCCGCGTGGAAGACGTTGGCGCAGCGCAGCTGGTATTTCTTTTCCATCTCGGCAATGGCCAGCAGGATGTCGGCCAGGCGCTTGCGCGGGATGGTGGAGTCCATGCACATGTAGTCGGGGCTGATGCGGCCGCTGGCCGGGAAGGCGTTCTTGCGGCCGCTCCAGAAGCGCAGGCGTTCGGCCTCGTCGCAGCTGACCGAGATGGCCACGGCGCCCGCAGCGCGCAGCACTTCGGTCATGCGGCCAATCTCTTCCTCCACCTCCTCGGGCGTGCCGTCGCTCTCGCACAGCAGGATGGCCTCGGCGTTCAGGTCGTAGCCTGCGTGCACGAAGTCCTCGACCGCGGCGGTCATGGGCTTGTCCATCATCTCCAGCCCTGCCGGGATGATGCCGGCCGCGATGACGGCAGCCACTGCAGCCCCCGCCTTGCGCACGTCGTCGAAGCTGGCCATGATGCAGCGCGCCAGTTGCGGCTTGGGGATCAGCCGCACCGTGACCTCGGTGGTCACGGCCAGCATGCCCTCGCTGCCGATCACGGCGGCCAGCAGGTCGTAGCCGGGCGCATCGAGGGCATCGCTGCCGAACTCCACCGCCTCGCCCTCGATGGTGAAGCCGCGCACCTTGAGCACGTTGTGCACCGTGAGGCCGTATTTCAGGCAGTGCACGCCGCCCGAGTTCTCGGCCACGTTGCCGCCGATGGTGCAGGCGATCTGGCTGCTCGGGTC
>JAZKEE010000266.1:0-5025 GCA_040387235.1 Pseudomonadota bacterium | reverse complement strand
GCGGGGTCTCGGCCGCCGAGCTGGTGGTGATGGCGGGCAACCTGGAGGCCACGGCCGCGCGCATCGACCTGGTGGGCCTGGCGGCCAAGGGGATCGGGTTCGCCTGAGTGGTGGGGGCCTCGGGTTCACCTGAGGCCTGCCCTGTCCCCCCGGCGAGCGCAACGCCCTGCCGGGCACCACCGTCCAGTTGCCGCGCCCGCCAGGGGCGCAGGCAGTACCGGCCCGCGCAGACCCATGCCCGGCCGGACCCTACCTCGGTAGGGTTTACCACTTGGTAAGGCCCAGCTACAAACCGTGTCATGTGTTGCCAATCATTGGCAGCGCTGTCGACAGGCCTGGCCCCGCATCGCCAGGCCTGGCGCCTTGACCCTACACGTGGAAAGAACGAAACGGCGCCCGCAGGAAATTGCGTGCGTGCGTTCGTTTTCCGGGCCCCTGGAAATCTGTGCACAAGTACCACTTCATCACCGGCCTGCCACGCTCAGGCTCCACCCTGCTGTCCGCGCTGCTGCTGCAGAACCCGCGCTTTCATGCGGGCATGACCAGCCCGGTGGGCGGCCTGGTATCGGCCAACCTGCGATTGATGAGCGCTGGCGGAGAGCTGTCGCTGTTGATCGACGCGCCACTGCGCAAGAAGATCCTGCGCGGACTGTTCGACGCGTTCCATGGCGACGTCGACCGGGAGGTCATCTTCGACACCAATCGCCTGTGGTGCGCCAAGATGCCCATGGTGGCCGACATGTTCCCGGGCGCGAAGATGATCGCCTGCGTGCGCGACATTCCCTGGATCATGGACAGCATCGAGAACCAGCTGCACAAGAATCCGTTCGAGAACACCAAGCTGTTCGCCAGCGAGGCGGAGCGCCTGACCATCTACAGCCGCATGGCCGCGCTGGCCCGCCATGACCGACTCATCGGCTTTCCCTGGGCGGCCCTCAAGGAGGCCTACTACGGCCCCCACGCCGGCAAGCTGCTGCTGGTGGACTACGACCTGCTGGTGCGCGCGCCGCACAAGGTGCTGCAGCTCGTCTACCGCTTCATCGGCGAGCCATGGTTCGAGGGCCATGACGTCGACAACGTCGAGTACGACGCGCCGCAGTTCGACGAAGCCCTGGGCATGGCTGGCATGCACCAGGTGCACCGCAAGGTGGCCCCGCGCGACCGCCAGACCCTCCTGCCGCCCGACATCTTCGAGAAGTACCAGGACATGGCCTTCTGGCGCACAGACACGCGCAGTACGGCAAGCGTCATCAAACCCACCATGAACTGAGCAGCAGGAAACCACCGAATGGCACTCGCTTACACCTCCGGCCAAAGCCTCTGGTCCTACTCCAACGCCACCGACAACTCCAACGCCAGCACGGCCAAATTCGCCGACCTCGATGGCGATGGCGACCTGGACATCTTCATCGGCGTGGAGAAGGCGGCGGGCAACCAGCCAAGCCAGATCTGGAAGAACGACGGTGCCGGCAACTTCAGCCTGCACCAGAGCCTTCCGGCGGCGCGCATCGTCCAGTCCTGGCTGGTCAACCTCGATGCCGACCCCGAGCTGGAGCTGGTCACCCGCTCCTACCAGTCGCCGCTGCAGATCTGGCAGAACAACGGCACCGGCACCTTCACGGCGGGCGGCACCATCGGCGGCAGTGTGCAGACCGCCGAGATCGCCGACCTCGACGGCGATGGCGACCTGGATGCCTTCATCGGCATCTTCCAGGGCAACTACGCGGTCTACAAGAACAATGGCTCGGGCGCGTTCACGCTGTCGTCCAGCCCGGCCAAGGTATCGGACCCCCAGGCCGCCACGCTGGTGGACCTGGACAGGGACGGGGACAAGGACGCTGTGGTCGTCGAAGACAACGCCGTGCGCATTCTCACCAACAATGGCAGCGGCGGCTTCACCCCGCACAGCAGCTTTGGCGACGCCTTCGGCGGTGCGGCCCTGTCTGCGGACCTGACGGGCGATGGCCACGCCGACGCTTTGGTGAGCGGTGTGAACGGCGCCGCCGCCAACCTCATCCTGTTCCAGAACAATGGCAGCGGCGCGCTGGGAACCCAGTTGCAGGCCTTCACCCGGGCCGAGGCACCGAGCGCCTTCGCCGACGTGGACGGCGATGGCGACCTCGATGGCCTGGGCCAGAAGATCATGGTCAACAACGGGGCCGGCGGTTTCTCCGACTCCGGGGTGGTGCTGCAGGACCCGGCCTTCATGTACAACGGCGCACCAGTGACCGGCCAGGCCCTGGCGGCAGGTGACGTGGACGGCGATGGCGACATCGACGTGGCAGTGGCCTTCTATGCCGGCAACTGGACGGTTCCCATCTACGCGGGAGCCGTCAAGATCCTGCTCAACAATGCGGTGCCGGCCACCAACACCGATGGCACCCTCACGGCCGGCACGGGGGTGAGCGAGCCCGTGGGCCTGCCCAGCACGGCAGACACGGCGGCAGAAGCGGTCGACGTGTTCGACTTCAGGCTCACCGACGGGGGCGGCAGCGACGGCCTGGCGCTGGGGGTGTCGCAGCTCAAGGTGCACACCTCGGGCAGCGGAGATTTCAGCAAGGTGACCTGGCGCCTGAGCGGCCCCGACGCCACCAACGTGGTGGGCACCTACAACCCCGGCACGCACGAGATCACGTTCGCCGGGCTGGCCATCTCGGTGGCCAACGGCGGCAACGAGACCTACAGGATCAGCGGCTTCTACAACGACCGCACCGGGCTCGCCAACGGGCAGACCTACATCCTGTCCATCGATGGCGATACCGACCTCACGCTTGCCGCAGGCGGCACGCGCATGGCCAGCGGGCAGGCGCCGGTGAACAACGGCGCGGGCAGCGCCGTCAGCGTGGTCAACGAGGCCCCCACCAACATCGCCCTCTCGGCAGCCAGCGTGGCAGAGAACAGCTCCACCGCCACGCCGCTGAGCATTGGCGCGCTCACCACCACCGACGTGAATGCGGGCGACAGCTTCACCTACAGCATCTTCGGGGGTGCGGACGCGGGCGACTTCGCCATCAGCGGCAGCAGCCTGCAGTTCAAGGCCGGCACCACGCTGGACTTCGAGGCCAAGGCCAGCTACGCAGTCACCGTACGCTCCACCGACGGCGGCGGCCTGTTCACCGACAAGGCCTTCACCGTCGCACTGACCAACGTCAACGAGACCCCCACAGTGGCCACCCCGCTGGCCGACCAGGCGGCCACCGCCACGCAGGGCTTCAACTTCACCTTCGCATCGAATGCCTTCCAGGACCCCGACGCCGGCAGCACGCTGGTCTACACGGCCACGCTCGACGGCGGCGCCGCCCTGCCCGGCTGGCTCAGCTTCAACCCCGGCACCCGCACCTTCAGCGGCATCCCGGCCGTGGGCGATGCGGGCACACTGCAGGTCAAGGTCACGGCCAGCGACGGCAGCCTGGGCACCAGCGACACCTTTGCCCTGGTGGTCACGGCTGCGCCCTCGGTCAGCAGCATCGTGCGCACGGGCGGCTCGGCGCTGACCAATGCCACCAGCGTGGACTACACCGTCGCCTTCAGCCAGTCGGTGAGCGGTGTGGACACCAGCGACTTCACCGCGACAGGGGTCGGCGCAACGGGCACCGTGACCGGCATCAGTGGCTCGGGCAGCACCTACACCGTGACGGTCAGCAGCGTGAGCGGCGACGGCACCCTGCGCCTGGACCTCAATGGCAGCGGCACGGGCATCCAGAACGGCCTGGGCATGGCCATCACGGGCGGCTACACCGCAGGCGAGGCCTACACCATCGACACCGTCGCCCCCGCAGCCTCGTCCCCACCCAACCTGGATGCCGCCAGCGATACCGGGGCCTCCAGCACCGACAACATCACCAGCGCCACCTTGCCCACTTTCTCGGGCACGGCCGGGCTGAATGCGGGCGTGACCCTGTACGACACCGATGGCACGACTGCGCTGGGCAGCACCACGGCCGATGGCGCGGGCAACTGGTCCATCACCAGCACCGCCCTGGCAGCTGGCACGCATACCCTGACCACCAAGGCATCGGATGCGGCGGGCAATCTGAGCACGGCCTCGCTGAGCCTGTCGGTCACCATCGATCCGGTGGCACCCGCCTTCGCCTCGGCCACGGTCAATGGCAATGCGCTGGTGCTGACCTATACCGATGCGGGCACGCTCGATGCGGTCAATGCCGCCGTGCCCGGGGCCTTCACCGTGATGGTGGGGGCCACACCCAATGTGGTCACGGCAGCGGTGGTGAATGCCGCGTCCCGAACGGTCACGCTGACCCTGACCACGGCCGTGACCCATGGCCAGGTGGTGACGGTGGCCTATGCCGACCCCAGCGGGGGCAATGACGCCAACGCCATCCAGGATGCG
This sequence comes from Pseudomonadota bacterium, assembly GCA_040387235.1. Classification (GTDB taxonomy): domain Bacteria; phylum Pseudomonadota; class Gammaproteobacteria; order Burkholderiales; family Burkholderiaceae_C; genus Acidovorax. The sequence continues at coordinate 674 of JAZKEE010000266.1, read as the reverse complement.
GCCGGCAACGATGCCGCCACGCTGGCGGCCACGGCGGTGACCAACAACACCCCGGCCCCCGATCCAGGCCCCGGCATACCGCCCTCCACCCCCATCGACGGCGTGCCCGTCACCACCGAGCCCGGCCCCGGTGGCTCCACCATCATCACCATCCCGGTGGTGCTGCCCACGCGGCCCGATACACCGGGCACGCCCAGCCCGCTGGCCGACATCCCCATCGTCACGGCCCCCGATGGCCACCCCATCCTGCAGGTCGGCGTACCCCCCGGTGTGGGCCTGCAGGCCGAGGGGCTTTCCTCCAGTACCAGCGGTGCCGCAGCGCTGGCCGAACTCGGCTTCCGCATCGAGCGCATCGCAGGCGACAACCCCGAGCTGACCAACGCCGGCCAGGTGTTCTACGCCACCCTGGGGCCCAACGAGCCCCTGTCGGTGCAGATCATCAAGCCTACGGCAGGGGCAGGGTTCAACCCCAACGTGCCGCTCGTGATCACGGGCAGCGCCAACCCTGCCGACGGCAAGCAGGCGGTGATCGTGGATGCACGCAGCCTGCCCCCGGGCACGGTGATCCAGGTGGACAACATCGAGTTTCTGGCGGTCGTGGGTGCCGTGCGCATCATCGGCGGCGTGGGCCAGAACGCGGCCAGCGGTGACGGCGCAGGCCAGTGGATCGTGCT
>JAZKEE010000265.1:1775-24933 GCA_040387235.1 Pseudomonadota bacterium | reverse complement strand
AATTTGATGTGATCGTCGTCGGCGGTGGCCATGCCGGCACCGAGGCCGCGCTGGCAGCTGCCCGCATGGGCAGCAAGACGTTGCTGCTCACGCACAACATCGAGACGCTGGGACAGATGAGCTGCAACCCCAGCATCGGTGGCATCGGCAAGGGCCACCTCGTCAAGGAGGTGGATGCCCTGGGCGGCGCCATGGCGCTGGCCACTGACGAGGGCGGCATCCAGTTCCGCATCCTCAACAGCTCCAAGGGCCCTGCCGTGCGCGCCACCCGCGCCCAGGCCGACCGCATTCTGTACAAGGCTGCCATCCGTCGCATGCTGGAGAACCAGCCCAACCTGTGGTTGTTCCAGCAGGCAGTGGACGACCTGATGGTGGAGGGCGACCGGGTGGTGGGTGCCGTGACGCAGGTGGGCATCCGCTTCCGTTCGCGCACGGTGGTACTCACGGCTGGCACCTTCCTCGATGGCAAGATCCACGTGGGCCTGAACAACTATGCCGCCGGCCGGGCAGGGGACCCGCCCGCCGTGTCGCTTTCGGCGCGCCTCAAGGAACTCAAGCTGCCCCAAGGGCGCCTGAAGACCGGCACGCCGCCACGCCTGGATGGGCGCAGCATCGACTTTTCGAAGTGTGCCGAGCAGCCTGGCGACGGCATGCCCGGCGGCGTGAACGAGGGCACGGTGCCGGTGTTCAGCTTCATGGGCAATGCGGCCATGCACCCGCGGCAGATGCCGTGCTGGGTGACGCACACCAACGAGCGCACGCACGACATCATCCGCAGCGGCTTCGACCGCAGTCCCATGTTCACGGGCAAGATCGAGGGGGTGGGCCCGCGCTATTGCCCGAGCGTGGAAGACAAGATCAACCGCTTTGCCGACAAGGACAGCCACCAGATCTTCCTGGAGCCGGAGGGCTTGACCACGCACGAGTACTACCCCAACGGTATCAGTACCAGCCTGCCGTTCGACATCCAGTACGAGCTGGTGCGCAGCATGCCGGGGTTGGAGAACGCGCACATCCTGCGCCCGGGCTATGCCATCGAGTACGACTACTTCGACCCGCGCTCGCTCAAGAGCTGCTTCGAGACGCGCCAGATCGAGGGCCTTTTCTTCGCAGGCCAGATCAATGGCACCACGGGCTACGAGGAGGCTGCGGCCCAGGGCCTGTTCGCCGGTGTCAACGCCGCCTTGCAGTGCCGTGGCGATGCGCCCTGGCTGCCCGGCCGCGACGAGGCCTACCTGGGCGTGCTGGTCGACGACCTGATCACGAAGGGAGTGAACGAGCCCTACCGCATGTTCACCAGCCGCGCTGAGTTCCGCCTGCAGCTGCGCGAGGACAACGCCGACCTGCGCCTGACCGAAATGGGCCGCAAGATGGGCCTGGTGGACGATGCCCGCTGGGAGGCTTTCAGCCGCAAGCGCGACGCTGTTTCACGTGAAACAGAGCGCCTCAAGGCCACCTGGGTGAACCCGCGCAACCTGCCGACGGCAGAGTCCGAGCGGGTGCTGGGAAAGAGCATCGAGCACGAATACAACCTGTTCGAACTGCTGCGCCGGCCCGATGTGGGCTATGCATCCCTGGTGGGCATGGACGGTGGCAAATACGCCACGGCCGATGTTTCACGTGAAACCCTGGGTGCCTTGAGCGAATCCGTGATCGAGCAGCTGGAGATCGCGGCCAAGTACTCGGGCTACATCGACCGCCAGAAGGACGAAGTGGAGCGTGCCGCCCACTACGAAAACCTCAAGCTGCCGGACGACCTGGATTACATGCAGGTGGCGGCCCTCTCCATCGAGGCGCGCCAGATCCTGAGCCGCCACCGCCCCGAGACGCTGGGCCTGGCCTCGCGCATCTCGGGCATTACGCCCGCCACGATCTCGTTGCTCATGGTGCACCTCAAGAAGGGCGCCTTCCGCGGAATTGCCGGTGCACGTGCCCATGCAGAAGCGCCCGCGCACTGAGCGGCCTGTGGCCGGCAAGAGCGGGGCAGGAGTGCGCGCGCGCCAGCGGGGTGAGCTGCTGATGGTGCGCGCCATCGCCGTGGTGGCCGTATTGGTGCTGCTGCTGGCCATTCCGCTGTGGATGAAGCACGAGCGGGACAAGCGCGCAGGGGCGCAGGCTGGCAAGGAGGGCTCTGTGCTGTCGGGGGGCGCTCCTGTTTCCTTCCGCCCGGCGCAGTTGGCGGCTTCTGTTGCGGGGCCCGCGGTTGCAGCACCAGCGGCCGCCAGCCCAGGTATTGGCCACGGCCTTACCTTTGCGGTGGTGGCAGACGATGCCACGATGCCCGCCGAGGTCGCACGCCTGGGCTGTGCCGGAGAACCCCGTGCGACGGACCGGCCCTTGAAGGATGACCATCCCTGCAACCACCAGCAAGGCGACACCTCGTGCCGCGTGGTCCTGCCGGTGCTGTGCATCCAACCGGGCACGGCCGCCAAACCTGCCGGGGGCGTGGAAACCACCTATGCCGGCTGGACCGGCGGAATGCTGGCGCCCACCCAGCCCGTGATGGGTGCCATCCTGACTTCGGCAGCACTGGCCTCGGCCCGGTGTGAGAAGGAGCTGGGCAGTGGCTGGCGCATGGCCGATGTGCAGGATGGCTTGGGCAGCGGCAGCCTCACCGGCATGCGCACCACCAATACCACCCTGGGCCAGGGCACCCGCTACTGGGTGCAGACCAAGGACCAGCCGGCCAACTGCTGGAACAGTGCTGGCTCCTGAAGGCTCCCCGAGTGCAATGGTTCCACGTGAAACCTTTGCCCGATGGCTGACCTCCCAGGGCGCTGCCAATTGAACAATGGACACCCCAAACCCCATGAACACTCCTTCCGCCACCACGCTGGCTTTTCGCTCCACGCTGCTTTCGGCGGCCGAACAACTCGGCGTGTCCCTCGCGGACGCGCAGGCTGATGCCCTGCTGTGCTACCTGGACCTGATCCAGAAATGGACCAAGGTCTACAACCTTACGGCCGTGCGCGATCCGAAAGAAATGCTGACCCACCACCTGCTGGACAGCCTGGCGGCGGTGCCGCCGCTGCACCGGGCCCTCGCACAGGCAGCACTGCCTGTGGGGCAGGGCGCTCGCCTTCTCGACGTCGGGGCCGGGGCCGGACTGCCCGGCGTGGTGATCGCCATCTGCTGCCCTGAGGTGGATGTGAGCTGCGTGGACACGGTGGCCAAGAAGGCTGCCTTCATCCAGCAGGTGGCGGTGTCCCTCAAGCTGCCGAATCTGCGCGGCGTGCATGCCCGGGTCGAGAACCTGGATGGTCCGTTCGATGTGGTGACCAGCCGGGCCTTCGCCTCGCTGGTGGATTTCACCACCTGGTCGCGACAGGCGCTTGGCGCGCAGAGCGTCTGGCTGGCCATGAAGGGCAAGCACCCCGCAGAGGAGATCGCAGCCTTGCCTGCCAGCGTGCAGGTGTTTCACGTGGAACCACTCGCCGTGCCGGGCCTGGAGGCCGAGCGCTGCATCGTCTGGATGCGTCCCGCGTGACCCGCCGTTGGTAAAAAGGGCAGGGCTGCGCACGGGTCGCGTAAACTCGCCGCTCGCCGGTCGTTTGTTGCAGTAGCAGTATTCGCCTGCTTGCAGCTCGTCTTTCCCCTGGGGGCTTTCTCATGTTTGGCATTGCGGATTACGGCGCCTTCGTGGCCGCCATCGTGTTGTTCCTGGCAATCCCCGGTCCGGGAAATCTGGCGCTGATCACCTCCACCAGCAAGGGCGGCATCCGCGGTGGCCTGGCCGCCACCATGGGGGTGATCGCCGGCGACCAGGTGCTGATGTGGATGGCGGTGGCCGGCGTGGCCGCCCTGCTGTCCACCTACCCCACCGCCTTCCATGCAGTGCAGTGGCTCGGTGCCGCTTACCTGGCCTGGCTGGGTTTCAAGATGCTCACGGCCAAGCCCGGCGCCCAGCCCATCCTCAACATCGAGCCGCGCCACTACTTCAAGCAGGCCGCGCTGATCACCTTGCTCAACCCCAAGGCCATCGTGTTCTACATGGCGTTCTTCCCGCTGTTCGTCGACCCGGCCCGCCACCAGGGCCTGCTGACCTTCGGCGTGATGGCGGCCACCGTGGCGGCCCTGACGTTTGCCTACGGACTCATTGCCGTGCTGCTCACCCACCATCTGGCGGAGCGCATGCGCGCCAATCCCACCATCGGCCGCGTGCTCGAAAAAATCGCGGGCGTGTTCCTGATCGGCTTCGGCATCAAGCTGGCCATTTCGAAGTAAACAAGGCATCCACTCCATGGCCCAGATTTTTTGCATTGCGAACCAGAAGGGTGGCGTCGGCAAGACCACCACCACCGTCAATCTGGCGGCCGGCCTGGCGAAGATCGGCCAGCGCGTGCTGATGGTCGACCTGGATCCCCAGGGCAATGCCACCATGGGGTCGAACCTGGACAAGCGCAAGCTCGACCTCACGGTCTACGACGTGCTGCTCGAGTCGGCTTCGGTGCGCGAAGCGGCCGTGCTGAGCGAAAAGTGCGGCTACCACGTGCTGGGTGCCAACCGCGAGCTGGCCGGTGCCGAGGTCGAACTGGTGGCGCTGGAGCACCGCGAAAAGCGCCTCAAGGCGGCACTCGCCGAGGTGGATGCGGACTACGACTTCGTGCTCATCGACTGCCCGCCCTCGCTGTCGATGCTGACCTTGAACGGCCTGTGCTCGGCCCATGGCGTGATCGTGCCCATGCAGTGCGAGTACTTCGCGCTCGAAGGCCTGACCGACCTGGTCAACACCATCAAGCAGGTGCATGCCAACCTGAATGCCGACCTGCAGATCATCGGCCTGTTGCGTGTGATGTTCGACCCGCGCATCACCCTGCAGCAGCAGGTGAGCGAGCAGCTCAAGGACCACTTCGGCGACAAGGTGTTCAACACCATGATCCCGCGCAACGTGCGCCTGGCCGAGGCCCCGAGCTACGGCCTGCCCGGCGTGGTGTTCGACCCGCTGGCCAAGGGCAGCCAGGCCTTCATCGAGTTCGCGCAGGAGATGGTCGAGCGTGTGCAAAGCATGAAGGCGCTCGGCAAGAAACCTGCGGTTGTCTGACCGGGCATCTATCCGATTGCTATCAAATTCATAGTATGAATGCATCCCCTGATACCGTGCTCGTGCTGCCCGGCTGGCAGAGTTCCGGCCCCGACCATTGGCAGAGCCGATGGGAGGCGCTGCATGGCTTTGAGCGCGTGGAGCAGCACGACTGGATGCGCCCGCTGCGCGGCGACTGGACCGCGCGTCTGGAGGAAACCATCGTCGACGCCCCCGGCCCCGTGGTGCTGGTGGCGCACAGCCTGGGCTGCATCCTCACTGCCTGGTGGGCCGCGCATTCTTCTCACACCCACCGCGTGAAGGGTGCGTTGCTGGTTGCGCCGGGCGACGTGGAGCGCGAGGACATCGCCGGCTACCTGCCGGGCTGGGCGCCGGTTGCGCGCCAGGCCCTGCCGTTCCCCTCCGTGCTCGTGGGCAGCCGCAACGACCCGTACTGCAGCTTCGAGCGTGCCCAGGGCATGGCCCAGGCCTGGGGCGCGCGTTTCATCGACTATGGCGAGCGCGGCCACATCAATGCCGAATCGGGCCTGGCCGACTGGCCCGAGGGCCAGGCCCTGCTGGGCGGGCTGCGGTCGTCCACCATGCCACCGCTTGCCACCTCCTGAGCCCTATGTCCAAAACCAATCTGCTGGAAACGGCCCGGTCGTTTCCAAAGGCCTGGTCGTCCCGCGTCATCGGCCGGGCTGCCAACGCCAACGTCAAGGTGCTGCGCATGGACGACGGCGCCTACCCCGATGAGACGCATGATTTCGATGAGGCCCTGCTCGTGGTCGAAGGTTGCATGCGCCTGGACCTGCAGGGCCAGGTCACCGAGGTGCAGGCCGGCGAGGTCTTCATCGTGCCCGCTGGCGTGCCCCATGCGGTGGCGCCGGGCAGCCATGGCACGCTGGTGATCATCGATCAATGACGGTGGCGCGGCCGCCCCTGATTTTCTGAACACAACAAGAAAGCTTTTCTCACCATGGTCACCAAAAAACCCAAGGGCCTCGGACGCGGCCTCGAAGCCTTGCTGGGCCCCAAGGTCAGCGAAGCCTCCGAGCAGGCCCAGGCGGCCGATGCCGGCCTGCCCAATGCGCTGACCCTGGCCGAGATGGTGCCCGGCATGTACCAGCCGCGCACGCGCATGGACGAGGGCGCGCTGTACGAGCTGGCCGAGAGCATCAAGGTGCAGGGCATCATGCAGCCCATCCTGGTGCGGCGCCTGGCCGACGGGGAGAACGCCGGCAAGTACGAAATCATCGCCGGCGAGCGGCGCTTCCGTGCCGCGCGCCTGGCCGGTCTGGACCGCGTGCCGGTGCTGGTGCGAGACGTGCCCAACGAGGCCGCAGCCGCGATGGCGCTCATCGAGAACATCCAGCGCGAGGACCTGAACCCTCTCGAAGAAGCCCATGGCCTGCAGCGCCTGGTGCGCGAGTTCGGGCTTACGCACGAACTGGCCGCCCAGGCCGTGGGCCGCTCGCGCAGCGCTGCCAGCAACCTGCTGCGCCTGCTGAACCTGGCCGAGCCGGTGCAGACCATGCTCATGGCCGGCGACATCGACATGGGCCATGCGCGCGCGTTGCTGTCGCTGGACCGCGCGGCGCAGATCACGGCCGGCAACCAGATCGCGGCCAAGAAGCTCTCGGTGCGCGAGGCCGAGGCCCTGGTCAAGAAGATCGGCGCCGAGTTCAGCCTGGTGCCACAAAAGCCCAAGAAGGAAAAATCGCGCGACCTGCGGCGCGTGGAGGAAGAGCTTTCCGACCTGCTCATGGCCGAGGTCGAGGTGCGCGTGAAGAAGCGCGTGAAGCGGGCAGGGCGTGTGGAAGACATGGGCGAGCTGGCCATCCAGTTCGGCTCCATCGAAGAACTCAACGGCCTGATCGAGCGCCTGCGCGGCTAAACACCTGTGGGCGCGTGGCCCCACCGCACCGGGGCGGGGTCACGTGACAAAGTGCACACAATCGTGCCGCGGCGGCCTGCACAGGCGTGTTGCAGCGCGCCATGCCGGCCTACACTGCGCTCCATTCCATCCCGGGGCATGTGCACCGGGGGAGTTCTGGAGAGTTCCATGCCCCGCGCAAGCCGCCTGCCGTCACTGCATCCCGCCGCCCTGGCCACGGGGCTTGTGGGCATGGCCGTTTGCGCGATTTGCGCGCAGACTGTGGGCCTGGTCGTTACGGGCGCTGCCCACTTTCTGCAAGGCCTTCTGGGCCTGTGATGCATATGCCCCTGCGCCTGCTGCCCTGGCCTCTCCCCGCTCTGCTGGCGTGGGCGGGAGCATGGCTGCTGTACCTCAGCCTGCAGCGGGCCGTGCCCCCCATGGCGGCGCTGGTGGCCGCCTGCCTGCTGGGCACGGCCGCAAGCCTGCTGGGTGCCAACTGGTGGCGCCGCGCGCTGATTGCGCTGGGCTTTCCGCTGTCGCTGGCGATCACCGGCGTGGCCAGCCTGCCGGCCTGGGCCTGGCTGGTGCCGCTGGCCCTGCTGCTGGCGGTCTACCCCCTCAATGCCTGGCGCGACGCGCCCATCTTCCCTACGCCGCGCCATGCACTGCAGGCGTTGGCGGTACAGGCGTCGGTGGCGCCCGCAGCCCGTATCCTCGATGCGGGCTGCGGCGTGGGCGACGGGCTCATCGCCCTGCGCCACGCCTACCCGGATGCCCGCCTGGAAGGGCTGGAATGGAGCTGGCCGCTGCGCCTGGCCTGCGCGCTGCGCTGCCCCTGGGCCAAGGTGCGCCGCGGCGACATGTGGCACGCCGACTGGAGCGGCTACCAGATGGTCTACCTGTTCCAGCGCCCCGAGAGCATGGCCCGCGCGGCCGCCAAGGCCCAGGCTGAGATGGCTGCCGGTTCCTGGCTGGTGAGCCTGGAGTTCGCCGTGCCCGGCCTGCTGCCCAGCGCCCAGCTGCGTGCGCCCGGCGGGCGTGTGGTGTGGATCTACCGCCTGCCGATGCTTGCGGACAAGGGGGCCTGAAATGCACCGCTACAACTGTTTTTGCAACCCGTTGCCGGTTACAGAAAAGATACATCCTTTTGCTACATTGCGCCCTGGCTTCAGAGCACACAAAAACCAAGAAATTCACAGCCACAAGGGGCTTGCAGCCGCAACCGCGAGGATCAGCGCCAGGAGGGAGCGCGAGGTCCTGCACAGCTTTCCTTGTCCGGTCGACAACCTCCTTCGCCAGCGGCTTGCCGCGTGCGGCACCCCTTTCGGTGTCCGCCGCAGCATTCCTGTTGCTGCAGGGGCGCGTCGCCGGGGCTTTCTGGTGAACACCCGATCCATTCACAAGGAGTATTCATGACCACCCGTCCCCAATTCCGTCCCCGCCTTCTGTGGGTGCTGGCGCTGAGCGCCGCCCTCACAGGCTGCGCGACGATGCAGAGCCACGACAAGCTCGCCACGGACGTGCAGGGCGCAGGCCGCAGCGGCGGGATTCCCGCCGCCATCGCACAGCTCGAATCCACGGCCAAGACCGAGGAAGAAAAGACCGCACTGCTCTTCAACATGGAGCGCGGCGAACTGCTGCGCATGGACCGCCGCTACGCGGACAGCACGAATGCCTTCCTGCTGGCCGACGTGAAGGTCAAGGAATGGGAAGACACCGCCAAGAGCAACCCGCAAAAGCTCATGGGCACCGTGGGTGCCGCGTTGATCAGCGAGCGCCTGAAGGCCTATGAAGGCCAGGACTACGAGAAGGTCTGGCTGACCACTCGCCTGGCGCTCAACCGCGTGGCCGTGGGCGACGTGGAGAACGCCCGCGTGGACATCAAGCGCACGCACGAACGCGAAGCCATCATCGCCGAGTTCCGCTCCAAGGAAACCCTGGCGGCCGAGCAGGAAGCCAAGTCCAAGGGCGCCAGCTCGGGCGGCAAGGAGCTCAACGGCTACCCCGTCGAGACCTTCAACGACCCCGAAGTGCTGGCCCTGAAGAACGGCTACCAGAACGCCCTGAGCCACTACCTGGCCGGCTTCCTGTACGAGATGCTCAACGAGCCGGGCCTGGCTGCGCCGGGCTACCGCAAGGCCATCGAGCTCAAGCCCGAGACCGGCGTGCTCGAAGAAGGCCTGCGCGGCCTGGACAGCCGCACCAGCTTCACCTGGAAGCGCCGCCAGCGCATGACCGACGTGCTGTTCGTGGTCGAGGCCGGCGACGCCCCCGCGCGCAAGCCCCGTGCCTTCACGCTGCCCGTGCCCGTGGGCAGCCGCTGGACCACGGTGAGCGTCTCCTACCCCGTGATCGAGCCCTCGCGCGATGCGCCGCTGACCAACCTGTCGGCCGCCGGCACGGACTTGAAACTCGAAAAAGTGGTCGACGTGAACGTGATGGCACGCCGCGCCCTGAAGGATGAAATGCCCGGGATGGTGCTGCGCGGCTTCACCCGCGCCGTGGCCAAGGGCGTGATGCAGGACCAGTTGCAGAAGAAGGGCGGCCTGTTGGGCGGCATCGTGGGCGCCGTGGCTGCTTCGGCCACCGAGCAGGCTGACGACCGCATGTGGCGCATGCTGCCTGGCCGCGTGTACGTGGCCCGCGGCTACCTGCCACCGGGCGAGCACACGGTGACCATCAATGGTCGCGCGCTGCCCGTGCCGGTCAAGATCGACGGCCAGTACGCCCTGGTGCCCCTGCGCCTGTACGAAAACAGCGTGATCATGGGCGACGTGGCATCGGTCGGCCAGCTGGCTGCAGCGGCTTCCACTGCCGCCGTGGCCCCGGCGGTCGACGTGCCTTCATCGTCCACCAAGACGATCTCAACGACGACGACCACCAAGACCACCACCACCACCAACCGCACGCGGCCTGCGGCCAAGCCCGCGCAAGCGCCCGTGACCCCGGCCAAGAACTGAACCGACAGACCGTTTTCCAAGGAGCCTTATCCATGACTATCCGCACCCACCTGACCGCCATCGGCGTCGCCGTGATGGCACTGACCGGCGCTGCGGCCCACGCCCAGCTGCACGACCCTGCGACCCCCATCGCCGTGGCCTCCAAGGTGGCGCTGCGCGGCGAAGCCAACAGCATCGCCGTGCGCGAGATGCGCATCGTGCGCACCAACGAGATCCTGGTGGTGCAGGCCGACATGGCCAACATGGGCCGCACCGACCGCACCGTGTTCTACCGCTTCAAGTGGTTGGACCAGGTGGGCAACCAGGTGGGTGACGGAGAGTCGTGGAAGCAGATGAGTGTGCTCGGCCTGGGCCAGCAGACCGTCAAGAGCGTAGCCCCCACCAGCGCCGCAGTCGACCTGCGCCTGGAAATGAACGTAGAACCGCGCTGAACATCGCAGCGCCGACCGGAGAAAACACCATGCAACGCAACAGCAGCATCCAGCGCACCGCGCTCATCCTGGCCTTCGCGGCCGGCACCCTGGCCCTCTCGGCCTGCCAGAACCTGTCCTCGCCCACCGTGCGCTTTGACCGCCAGGTCAACTACGGCGACTCCAAGGCCGTGGAGCTGGTGACCAACGAGTTCGGCTCCACCGACCTGCAGATGATCGCCGAGAAGATGACCGGCGGCCTGCTCGAAACGGGCATCTTCCAGGGCCGCCCCACGGTGACCATCTCCACCGTGAAGAACAAGACCAGCGAGTACATCGACACCACCAACGTGATGAACTCGATCCAGACCTCGCTGGTCAAGTCCGGCAAGGTGCGCTTCGTGCGCTCCATCAACGAGATGCAGCAGGGCGTGGACGAACTGCAGCGCCAGAACCAGAGCGGCCTGTACAAGCAGGGCACCACCGCCAAGGTCGGCCAGATGACGGCCGCCAAGTACAGCATGGAAGGCGAGCTGACCAGCATCGTCAAGCAGAGCAACTCCACCAAGGACGTGTACTACAAGTTCACGCTCAAGCTGTTCGACGTGCAGGAAGGCACCGTGGAATGGCAGGACGAGAAAGAAATCCGCAAGACCAGCAAGCGCTGATCGACCACGGTACTGAAAGGACTTCACCATGCAACGCAGAACCACCCTCGCGGCCGCACTGTCCGTGCTGGCCCTGACCTTCGGCGCGAGCGCCCAGGCACAGAACGCGGCCCCCAAGATCGCCGTGACCGACCTGGCCTACGCCCAGCAGGTCTCGGAGTATTTCGTGGCCGGCGCCTACCAGCGCAGCGCCCAGATGAGCGCCAGCGGCAGCGCAAGCCACGGCATGTACGGCGGCTCGGGCAGCCACTCGATGCAGGCCTCCGAACAGGCCAGCGGTACCTATGTGGCCGGCCGCTACAGCTACATCGAGCAGCGCGAACTCGGCGGCTACACCAACGACATCAAAGGCGCGCTGCTGCAAGGCACCTACTTCCGGCTGGTGCAGGGCAAGGGCTTCGACGCCGGCAAGCCGCAGAACAGCAAGGCCGAGCAGGTGCTCAACCAGGTGCAGACCGGCAGGATGGCCACGCCCCAGGCGCAGAACCAGGTGGCCAACGTGACCGCCCGCATCAAGAAGGGCGAGTTCGCCGGTGCCGACTACGTGCTCTTCGGCGTGGTCTCCAGCATCAACTTCACCGACGCGCTCTCGCCCCTGCAGGGCACGAGCAGCGCCACGCGCCAGTATGGCCTGCAGCTCTTGGCCGACTTTTCGCTGATCAACACCCGCACCTACGAGATCAAGGCCGCCTTCTCCGCACAGGGCGAAGGCAACGACACCAAGATCCTGTCCAACCGCGGCGACATCGCCCCGCCCAACCGGGCCAAGGTGATCAGCGAAACCTCGCGCAGCCTGGCACAGAGCGTGTACGAGCAGCTGGCCGGCCAGCTCGGCTACACCGATGCCCACCTGGCACGCGGCGTGCGCCCACCGCCACCGCCCGTGGTCTACCAGGGCGGCGGCCAGCCCATGCCCGTGCCCCAGCAGCCCGATCAGGTGCTGATCCTCAAGTGAGCTTCACGGGTCCCTTGCCGCCATGACGGGCCGCATGCGTCCCACCCTGAAGGCCAGCCTTGCGCTGGCCTTTTTCGTGGCCGGCTGCGCGGCGCAGCCGGGGCCGCAGGCTGCTGCGGATGCCACCGCCTTCGCGCCCTACCTGCTGCCCGGGGCGGGGGAGGCCCGTGTGCAGGCCCTGCAGCGGCCCGAGCGCACCGCGCCGCTGCGCTACCGCGTGATCGTGTTGCCGGGCTCGGGCTGCGCCGGCATGGGCTCCCTGGCCGACCGCTACTTCGCCGGCCTGCTGCATGCCGAGGTGCTGGTGCTGCACAAGCCCGGCGTGGCGCCCGGTGCGCGCACGGCGGCCAGTGCCTGCGCTGCCGATTTCGTGCAGGCCGACCGCCTCTCGGCCTGGCGCGGCCATGCGCGCGCCGCGCTGCGCGCCGATGCCCGCGAGCGCCACGAGAGCGGTCTGCCCGCCGTGCCCCAGGTGCTGGTCGGTATTTCCGAAGGGGCCGAACTGCTGCCTTCGCTCGCGCCCGAGGTGCCCCATTTGGCGGGCCTTGTGTTGCTGTCGGCGAGCGGGCTCGACCCACGCGAAGCGGGAGCCCTGCAGGCGCAGCGCCTTGGGGTGGCGGCCGATTGGGAGACCCTGGGCCGCCTGCAGGCCGGCAGCCTGCCCGACAGCACGGTGGCGCAAGGCCGCAGCCTGGGCTACTGGCGCGACCTGTGGCACTGGCCGCTGGCCCAGCCGCTGCGCGAGGGGCCCTGGCCCGTGCTGCAGGTATGGGGCGGGGCCGATGCGCTGGTGCCGGCCGATGCCTTCCGGCGCGGGGCACGGCAAGCGCAGGGCAGGCAGGCGCCCTGGTGCGTGCGTGAACTGCCCGGTGCCGACCACGGGCTGCAAGCCCCGGGGGGTGACGGCGTGCAGCAGCTGTGGGCCTGGCTCGAACAGTGGGCGCGCGACCCGCAGCAGGGCCTGTGCGCGCCGCTGCAACGCTGATGCCATGTATTCATTGCGCTATGCGTCACCCGCGGCGCGTGAAACTGGCGCGCCCAAGGCCAGTGCCCCCGCGCAAGGGCCGCCCCGCCGCGAAGGCGGCGTATCCAGCGCTTGCGCTGGGGGCGTCCCCCTCCCAGATTGCGCAGCAATATGAGAGAGGGGTGAAGGCGCGAAGCGACTCAGGGGGTGAATCGTTCAATTCACGGTGTAGATCAGCTGGAACTTGCCGTTGTTCAGCATGTCCGCCAGGCTGGTGCCGTAGCCCAGGAAAAACTGCGTGCCGCGCAGGCCGCTCACGTTGAGCAGTTCCAGGATGGGCACCGTCTGCGAGGCGGCGAGCGTGCCCTGCCATGCGGGTGCCGGCGTCGAGGCGCCGTTGAAGAGCGTCCAGCCCTGTGGCGTCAGCACCGCCAGGCCCACGCCCGGCACGGCGGCCACCACATAGACCACGCCAGCCTGGCCCACGTCGCCCGACGCGGGCTGCACGCGCCCGGTCAGCCGCAGCGACTGCACCGTGCCTTCGGCCGTGCCTGAAAAGCTGGCTGGTGTGGTGGGCCCGGTGCCCGCAGCGGGCGGAACGCGCCCGCTGTCGGCACTGAATCCCACCCGTGTGGTGATGGGCGACAGGTCGACCGCCTCGAAGGCCGTGTGCGGCACGGTCTGCACCTGGGAGATGGTCGCGTCCTGCCACAGTCGGCTCGGGTCGCCGGTGATGTACATGTCCGAGCCGCCGTCGGCGATGTACATGCCATAGCGCTTGAGCGCGTTGAGGATGGCCTTGGCCTGCGCCGTGTAGGTGTCCGGCACCACATAGTCGGCACGCAGGCGGAACAGCTGGCCCATGGGGGGCTTGGCGGCCGAGGCATCGCCGTTGCGCGTGAGGTGGCGCGCCGGCCAGGTGTAGCTTGTGCGGATCTTGCTGCTCTGGATGGTGAAGCGCAGCGCGTGCTGGATCTCGCCGGTGCTGGCTTCGTCGGCGCGCAGCAGCAGCGGGAAGACCGGAAAGCCCGCCGCGTCGGATGAGGTCCAGCCCGCAGGGCGCAGCGCATTGGAGCGCAGGTCGAAGGCCGCGCTGCTGTAGATGTCCCAGCCGCCGTCGGGCCGGGCATAGCTCAGGTAGCTCTCCCACAGCGTGCAGGTGTCGGTGTCCACGGCCAGGATGTGGTGGTCGTTGTAGATCGCCTTGTTGCTGCTGATGCCGCCTTCCACCTTGGGCTGCAGCGGGAAGGGCAGGCGTGCGGGGCTGGTCAGGCCTGTGCAGGGCCGCACCAGGCTGCCATCGGCGCGTGCGCAATCGCTCTCGTCGGGGGCGCCGTCGGTGCTGAAATAGACCGCAGGCCAGGTGATCTGGCTGCCGCGCACCACGTTGTACGGGATGCCCCAGTACTCGCTGCTGGCCATGTCCTCGCTCTGGCCCAGGTCCAGATGCAGGCGCCGCGCAGTCGGACTGATGGTCTGCAAAAAGGCCGCCGACTGCGGGTGCACCGGCAACTGGTCGATGCGCGTATTGAACACATGGTCGGCCGGCAGCACGGGGCAGGGGCCCACGGTGGGCGCGGCCACAGCGGTGCTGGCGAGCAGCGCCAGCGAGGCCAGCAGGGCGAGGGTAGGGCGGGGCATGGCGGTCTCCTGAAAACTCGATCGCATGCTGCCACGCCTTGTTACATTGCGGTGGGCACAGTTGTAACGGCCGGCAACGAGCAGCTGCAGCTTGTACTGGGCCTCGCATCCTGACCGCTGATCTGCCCATGCCTGCCGAAGGCGGGAACTGGCATGCTCAAGGCCGGTGCTCCCGTGCAAGGGCCGCCGAGCTGCGCATGCGGCGCTTCACTGGCGTGCGCTGGGAGCGTCCCCCTCCCCACTCGCGCAGCGGGTCGAGAGAGGGGTGAAGGCGCGAAGCGACTCAGGGGGTGTGGGCTATCTTGGTCGGTACATCTTGAAGAGTTGCTCCGGGCCCACCGTGAAGTAGTCGGCAGGGCCCCCCGCACGCAGGATGTGGCCCGCGGCGGCGGTGTCGTAGACACCATCCTTGAGCAGCGCCTTGTTGATGTGGATGGCCACCACCTCGCCCAGCACCAGCCAGGTCGGCACCTGGGCTCCATCGAGACCCTGCAATTGCAGGATCTGCGTGCGCCGGCATTCGAATGCCACGGGGCTCTCGGCCACGCGCGGCGGCGCCACCTGGGTGCTGGCCAGCGGCGTGAGCCCTGCCAGCTGGAACTCGTCGACCTCGGGCGGCACCGCCGCGCAGCTCTGGTTCATGGCCTCGGCCAGAGTGCGCGTGGCCAGGTTCCAGACGAACTCACCCGTCTCCTCGACATTGCGCACCGTGTCCTTGTAGCCGATGCTCGCAAAGCCCACGATGGGCGGCACGTAGTTGAAGGCATTGAAGAAGCTGTAGGGCGCCAGGTTCAGCGCACCCGCTGCGCTTTGCGTCGATATCCA
Organism: Pseudomonadota bacterium; assembly: GCA_040387235.1. Taxonomy (GTDB): domain Bacteria; phylum Pseudomonadota; class Gammaproteobacteria; order Burkholderiales; family Burkholderiaceae_C; genus Acidovorax. Next base: position 9,608 of record JAZKEE010000265.1, on the reverse strand, counting down.
GCCGATGGGCCGTGGCCCGACGATGGCGTTGAACGGGTCGTGCGGCAGTCCATGGCCGTTGCGCGGCTCGTAGCTGTGGATGGAAGAGGGGGCGGGTGTGGCCATGGCAGGGCAGAGTGGGAGGGGCGGAACCGCCACCATACGTGAACCGCGCCCAGCGTGCACGGCCGGGGTTGATGGCGGGCAGGGCGCAAAGCCGGCCCTGCGGCAGGGGCTCCCCCGAAAAATTGAGAGTACTCCGCATTTCCGACGGCGGCCGGTCCGCCTCTTGACCGACTGTCGTCCCTTCGCGCCGTGCTGGACGGCTATTGCCGGAAGCTGCTGAACTACTTCGCCCGCACCGCGCGCGTGCCCACGCTGGAGCGCTCGGGCGGTGCCATTGCCCAGCCCCGGGGCCCTTCTGTACTGGGCCAAGAAATGCAACGTTCCCAGGGGCACCAACAGCGTCACCTGGAACCGGGCACCCCCGCAGAGTCGCGCAGCCGCAGCGTGGGCGCCAGCCGCACGGTCTGGCGACGCGCGCCGGGGTCGGCAATGCGCCGGGCCAACAGGCGGACAGCCCGCGTGCCGAGCTCCTCCACCGGTTGCGCCATGACCGTCAGGCGCGGAGAAAAGACGTCAGCCCAGTCAAAGTCGTCGAAGCCAACGAGCGAGATGTCGTCCGGAACGCTCATTCCCGCAGAGCGCAAAGCCTGCATGGAGCCAATCGTCATCAGGTTGTTGCCGGTCATCAACGCGGTAGGGCGCTGGTCCAGCGACAGCAGGTGGTGGACTGCCGCGCAGGCCGGCTCGGACCTCGACTCGCCGCTCCTGACCAGGGCCGGATCGAAGTCGATGCCTGCCGCCGCCAGCGCGCGGCAATAGCCTTCGAGCCGCTCCGTCGTCGTGGACAGCCCCGCTGCACCCGACACCAATGCAATGCGCCGGTGGCCCAGCCCGATGAGGTGCTCCACCAGGGTCTGGGCCGCATCGCGGCTCTCCACGCCGATCTGATCGAAGGTGGTCCCCACAAACCGGTCGACCAGGACGGTTGGCACACCCTTGTCGCGCAGGTAGTCCAGCGCACGGTGCTGCGGCTCGGCGCAGGGCGCAATCACGATGCCGTCGACACGCCTCTCATGCAAGGCCTGCACCACCTTCAACTCGTAGTCCGCATTCTCGTGGGTGTCGGCCAGCAACATCATCAGGCCACGCTTTGCGCACTCTGCCTCGATGGCACGCACCACGGCGGCGAAGTAGTGGTTCGACAACACCGAAATGGCGACCCCGACCGTCCTGGTCGGCGCACCTGCCAGGGCACGCGCCAGGTGGTTCGGCGAGTAGCCGACCCGGTCGATGGCGTCCAGCACGGCCCGCTCGGTATCGGGGTGGACCTTTCGCGTCTTGTTGATGACGTGCGAGACCGTTGAAGTCGATACCCCTGCGGCCGCCGCGACGGTTTCCATCGTAATCATCATTTCTCCGTTGAGCTCCAACTGCCATGGCCTGTACTGCCCCTGTGCGGTGGGACGCACTGCGTGGTGGATAGGCACGGGGAATCTTCATCGTATCGCACCCATCCCGGGAATTTCGGCACCGAAGTGCCCGGTGTCCTGGTCACCGCAGGCACACCGATGCTATGGATTTCCCTAATTAGCAAGCGCTTGCGCAAGCGCTTGCGCGTTACGATAATCGCACACGGCATGTGTCCAGGCAAGGGCTTGCGCATCGCTGCATTTGGACCCGACCACACCCTGGAGACATCCGATGAACTTCAAGCACGCCACCCTGATCGCAACCCTGCTGGCCGCATCTGGCACGGCGATGGCCGATACGCCGGTCATCGGGCTGATCACCAAGACCGAGACCAACCCCTTCTTCGTGAAGATGAAGGAAGGTGCCGCCGAGGTCGCCAAGGCCAAGGGGGCCAAGCTGCTGAGCGGTGCCGGCAAGGCCGATGGCGACAACGCCGGCCAGATCACCGCGATGGAGAACATGATTGGCACGGGTGCCAAGACCATTCTGATCACGCCCAACGACTCCAAGGCCATCCTTCCCGCGATCAAGAAGGCGCGCGACAAGGGGGTGATGGTGATCGCGCTGGACAGCCCGACCGACCCGGCCGATGGCACCGACGCACTCTTCGCCACCGACAACTACAAGGCCGGCGTGCTGATTGGCCAGTACGCCAAGGCCGCCCTTGCCGCCAGTGCGCAGGGCAAGCCGGTGAAGATCGCTACGCTCGATCTCTTGCCTGGCCACCCGGTCGGTGCGCAGCGGCACAACGGCTTCCTGCAGGGCTTCGGCCTGGCCAGCTACGACGCGAAGAACAACGAGTTGGCCAGGCCTGCAGAGGTGGTGTGCATGGCCGACAGCTTCGGTGACCGCAGCAAGGCCCAGACAGCGATGGAGAACTGCCTGCAGAAGAACCCCGACATCAACCTGGTCTACACCATCAACGAGCCGGCAGCCGCCGGCGCGTTCAATGCGCTGCAGAAGGCCGGCAAGGAAAAGGGCGTGATGATCGTCTCCGTGGACGGTGGCTGTGACGGCATCCGGGACGTGGCGGCCGGCAAGATCGCCGCCACCTCGCAGCAGTACCCGCTGAAAATGGCGGCCATGGGGGTGGAGGCCGGCATCGAGTACGCCAAGAGCGGCAAGAAGGTCAGCGGCTACACCGACACCGGCGTGACCCTGATCGCCGGCAAGGCTGTTGCAGGCGTCGACAGCAAGGACGTGAAGACCGGCACCGACCTGTGCTGGGGCAAGAAGTAGCCACTCGCGCACCAGGCCGTCGCGCGGAGCCGGGTGGTTCCGCTGCGCGGCCTGGCATGCTGTGGCACGGCCGCGCCGGTGGTCGCTGCTGCCGCGTTCGGGTCGAGGGCTGCCGTGTGCCTGCCCTCAGCCCCTCTCCTGAGGACTATCCCGTTGAAAGACAAACTGCCCCCCCTCGGCCAGCTCGGGCCCTTCATCGCGCTGCTGATTGCCTGCAGCATCTTCGGCGCCACCACCGACCGCTTCCTCAGTGCCGACAACTTTTCGCTGATCCTGCAGCAGGTCATGGTCGTCGGCGTCATCGCCATAGGCCAGACCCTGATCATCCTGACCGCCGGCATCGACCTGTCGTGCGGCATGATCATGGCGCTGGGCAGCATCGTGATGACCAAGGTGGCCGCCGACTTCGGGCTGCCGCCGTTTCTGGCCGTGCTGGCCGGCATTGCCGTGACGACCTTGTTCGCCCTGCTCAATGGCTTGCTCGTCACGCGCCTGAAGCTGCCGCCGTTCATCGTCACGCTGGGCGTCTTCAACATCGCCTTTGCGATCACGCAGCTGTATTCGGGGGCGCAGACGGTCACCGAGGTGCCTGCGGCCATGACCTGGCTGGGCAGTACCTTCGCCATCGGTGGTACCAACATTGCGTATGGTACGGTGCTGATGGTGCTGTTGTACCTGGGCGTTTGGTTCTGGCTGCGCGAGACGGCGTCGGGCCGGCATGTCTATGCGGTGGGCAACAACCCGGAGGCGACGCGGCTGGTCGGCATTCCGCCCGAGCGCATCATCCTGGGCGTGTATGCCCTGTCCGGGGTGTTCTATGGCATCGCCTCGCTGCTGGCCGTGGCCCGCACCGGCGTGGGCGATCCGAACGCCGGGCAGACCGAGGCGCTGGATGCCATCACCGCCGTCGTGCTGGGCGGCACCAGCCTGTTCGGTGGCCGCGGTGTGGTGCTCGGTTCGCTGATCGGGGCGGTGGTGGTGGGGGTGCTGCGCAACGGCCTGACGCTGATGGGCGTGTCGTCGGTGTACCAGATGCTGATCACCGGCATCCTCGTGATCCTGGCGGTCACAGTCGACCAACTGTCGCGCAAAGGAGGCCGCTGATGGCTGCGCAACCCCCCATCGTCATGCGGGCCACGGGCCTGGTCAAGCGCTACGGTCAGGTCACGGCGCTGGACGGTGCCGACTTCGAGCTGCGCGCCGGCGAAATCCTCGCCTTGATCGGCGACAACGGTGCTGGCAAATCCTCCCTGATCAAATGCCTGTCGGGCGCGACCATCCCCGATGCAGGCGTGATCGAGCTCGACGGCAAGCCGGTGCATTTCAAGGGCCCGGTCGATGCGCGCCGCGAAGGCATCGAAACCGTGTACCAGGACCTGGCTGTTGCTCCCGCAATGACGATTGCCGAGAACCTGTTTCTGGGCCGCGAGCTGCGCCGCAAGGGTTTTCTGGGCAATGTGCTGCGCATGCTCGACAAGAAGCGGATGCTGGAAGAGAGCATTGCGCGCATGAACGACCTGAAGGTCGGCATCCGCTCGATGACGCAGGCAGTCGAAACATTGTCCGGCGGGCAGCGGCAATGCGTGGCCGTGGCCCGCGCAGCGGCATTTGCCGAGCATGTGGTGATCCTGGACGAGCCGACGGCAGCGCTGGGCGTCAAGGAGGGCAACATGGTGCTGGAGCTGATCCGCCGGGTGCGCGACAGGGGCCTGGCGGTGGTGCTGATCTCGCACAACATGCCCCATGTTTTCGAGATCGCCGACCGCATCCACGTCGCACGCCTGGGCAAGCGCGGTGCCGTGCTCGATCCGAAGGCGGTGACCATGAGCGACACGGTCTCGGTCATGACCGGTGCATTGCCTGCGGAAAAGATCCCGGCCGAATGGCGGGCCTGAAGAATCCATGAACGCATGACGATCCGCACACTTCCCTCCGTCCCGCCCTGCCATTTGGCGCGTGTGCACGAACTCCTGCAGGACGGCCATCGCAAGCTGCTCGGGCTGGTCGGGCCACCAGGCGCCGGAAAATCCCTGCTGGCCATGGCCTTGCAGCAGGCTTTCGCCGGTGTCTCGCAGGTGGTTCCCATGGATGGCTACCACCTGGCCAATGTGGAGCTTCAACGGCTGGGCCGCGCGGATCGCAAAGGCGCTCCTGACACCTTCGACAGTGCAGGCTATGCCGCCATGCTGCTGCGCCTGCGTGCGCAACGGCCCGGCGAAACCGTCTATGCACCGGAGTTCCGGCGCGAGATCGAAGAGCCGGTCGCAGGCGCCATCGCCGTGGCGCCCCAGACCCAGCTTGTCATTACCGAAGGCAACTACCTGCTGCTCGACAGCGGCCATTGGGCAGGCGTTGCCGGGCTGCTGGACGAGGTCTGGTACGTCGATGTCGACGACGGCCTGCGCACCAGCCGCCTGACCCAGCGCCATGAACAGTACGGCCGCAGCCGCGAGGATGCGCTGGCATGGATCAGCCGCACCGATGAACCCAACGCGCGCCTGATCGAGACCACCAGGCCCCGCGCCCACATGCTGTTCCGCTGGGATGACTGACGCCTGGGCCCGGCGTTGCCCTCAAGCCTGCATGGTGAAGGGCTGTGCCATCGTGCGCGCCTGCGCCACCAGCCAGGCGCAGAACACATCGAGCCGCGGGTGCGCGGCCCCGCTGCGCCGTAGCGCCAGGTAGTCGTAGCCCGACGCGGCGAAGCCCAGCGGTGCCAGCAGCCGGCCGGCCTGCACGTCGTCCATCACCAGGTGCCAGGGTGCCACGGCAATGCCCAGGCCGCGCACCGCGGCCTCCAGCGTGAAGTAATAGTGCTCGTACACGGGACCCGTGGTGGTGGCCGCGGCGGGCAAGTCTGTGCCTGCCGATGCGGCCCACATGGCCCAGGCATTGCGCCGCGTGCGCGTGTGCAGCAGCGGTTGGCCGACCAGGTCGGCAGGCGTGCGCAGCATGCCGCCGCTGCGTGCGGCCAGCGCGGGTGCCAGCACCGGCCCCAGGCGCTCGGCGAACAGGGGCAGGGCGGTGGCGCCATCGCGGGGCGTGTCTGCGTCCTCGGCGGTGATCAGCAGGTCGCAGCCTTCGCGCGCGGCGTCGGTGCCCGTGTCGGTGGTGCGCAGCCGCACCTCGATGCCCGGGTGCTGCGCGTGGAAGTCGAACAGCCGCGGGATCAGCCACTTGACGGTGAAGGTGCTGAAGCAGGCCACGTCCAGCGGGCCGTGGTGGGCGTCGCCCAGGGCGCGCACCGTGTCCTCGATCTGCTGGAAGGCGTGGGTCAGCACCGGCTGCAGAGTGCGCGCCGCGGCCGTCAGCGTGGGCCGGGCCTTGGTCCCGTCGAACAGCGGCAGGCCCAGGTGGTCCTCGAGCTGGCGCACCTGGCGGCTGATGGCGCCGGGCGATACCGAAAGCTCGTCGGCCGCGGCCGTCATGCGGCCCAGGCGGGCAGCGGCTTCGAAGGCGCGCAGGGCACCCAGAGGGGGCAGGCGATGTTTCATGGCTATGTGATTCAAATGCACATAGACCGGGAGCATAAATCGCTTTTCCATGCGGACCTGGGTTGCAAGAATTCGACTTCTTCCCGGAGCGAATCGGTATCACGCGCTGGGCCTATTTTGATTTTCAGGAACTTACAGCATGCCCTTCATCCATACCTATCTGCCCGAAGCCACTACCGCCACCGAGCGCGAGGCCATCGTCCAGGCCATCCACCAGGCGCTGGTGGAGGGCATCGGCATGCCCGAGGACGAGCTGTTCAACATGGTCACCGGCTATGCGCCGGGGCAGTTCGCCTTCAGCCGCAGCTTCAACGGCGTGGCGCGGTCGGACGCCGTGGTCGTCGTAGAGATCACCCTGCGGCGAGGGCGCAGCGATGCGATGAAGCGCGCGCTGTATGCTGCGATCGCGCACAACCTGCAGGCCATGGCGCACGTGGCCCCGGCCGACGTGTTCATCTTCATGCACGAGAACGATTATTCGGACTGGTCGGTGGGCCATGGGCGCTTTGCCATGGCGCTGGTGCAGCAGGTCGGGGCGCCGGGGTGAACACAAAGGGATTTTTTTGAACACGACAAACTACCGCTGGCTGGTCGTCGCTTCCGTGGCGCTTCCCGTACTGGCCGAGGTCGCCGAGCGGTTCTTGCTGCCTGAACTGGTGCCGCGGGGCCTGAGGGACGCTTTCCAGAGCTACCTGGAGGAAGACCAGGGGCTGAGCTTCACCTTGGCGCTGGTGTCGGGGGCGATCACGGCCGTGGTCGCCACGCTGGCCAGTATCTACGGCCTGCTGCGGTTTCGCCCCTGGGCGCCCGGCTTTGCGCTGTGGTCGGGTCTGGCGATGTGTGTCCTCTTGGTGCTCGGTGGGCCCATGGTGCTATCGGGCCTCGCCCATGGATCCTCCGCGCTGGGGAGCGCCCTGTGGGGCGCGGTGATCGTATTGCCGTACTGCGCACCGGAAATCCGCGCGGCTTTCTGGCCCGAGGGGCTGGCTGCAAAACGATAGGCAGCGAAGTCGCCGCGCAGCTGTGCGCTGGCCTGTGCGCCGAACTTACTTCTTGCTCAGTTCCCTAAGCTCTTTTTCCAGGGCGTCCACGTTGGCCTGCAGCTCGCGCGAGCGCAGCTCGCAGGCGGCGGCCGCGGCCTGCATTTCGGACGTGATGGCCTGTTCGGACGTCGCCACGGTGGTGCTGGTGCGGGCCTGGGTGCGGCGGGCAGCCCTGTCACGCTGCTCGGCAACGCAGCGCTGCTGGTGGGTCTGGAGTGCGCCGCGCGCTTCGCGGACCAGGCGCTGCTCCAGATCGGTCTTCCTGCGCCAGGTCTCGCCGAAGGCGCCTTCCTTGCGTGGTGCCGGTGCCGAGGCGGCGGCCGGTGCGGCAGGGGCGGATGCGACACCTGCTGCGGGGGCCGCTGCCGACGCGCCCGAGGCCGGGCTGGCCGCAGGAGCTGCGGCGCCGGGGGCTGGCGCAGCGGTGCCTATGCCGCTGCTCGACAGCCGCACCTCGACCTTCTCGCCCTTGCCGTTTCCCGCGCACGGCGCGTCCTGAAAGGACACCTTGCCATCGGGCCCTGTGCACTTGTTGATGGCCC
>JAZKEE010000265.1:0-1675 GCA_040387235.1 Pseudomonadota bacterium | reverse complement strand
GGCGCGTCCTGAAAGGACACCTTGCCATCGGGCCCTGTGCACTTGTTGATGGCCCACGCCGGGGCCGCCAGCGCCAGGCAGGCGGTGGCAATGAACAGCTGTCGAACCATGCTTTCCCTCTCCCCCGAAACCTTGTGTTGCAGGCTCCCAGTATCGCTGCATCTGGCTGGCGGAATGGCACCTGCTGCTCCGGCGGTTGCCGAAAGTGACCTGGCGGTTGCCCGAGCGCTTGGCGCACGGTGGCTGGCGGGCTCACGCTGAAGGCACAGAGGCATCGTTCCTGCCGATGAACCAGCTCGGCGGTTGCCCCATGGCGGCCTTGAACATGGCCGAAAACGCGCTTTCGCTCGCGTAGCCACTGGAGGCGGCCACCTGGCCCACCGACTCGCCGCGCGCCAGGCGGGGCAGGGCATGGGCCAGCACCGCCTGCTTGCGCCATGGCGCAAAGCCCATGCCGAATTGGGTGCGGAACAAACGGGCCAGGGTGCGTTCGCTGGCGCCGCTGTCGGTGGCCCAGTCGTGCAGCGTGGCATGGCGGCCGGGTGCTTCCAGCACGGCCTGGCACAGGGCGCGCAGGCGTTTGTCGCTGTCCGGCCCAGGCAGGGGCACGCCCAGGGCCAGGCTTTCGGCGTCGCCGATTTCTTCGAGCACCAGCGCGGTCAGGGCCGCCTCGCGCGCGGGGCCGGGCGGCGTGCCGCCCACGGGGTCCAGCGCGGACACCAGTTCGCGAAGCAGGGGCGTCACCGCCATCACGCGGCAGACGGCGCCGTCAGCGGGCACCACGCCGGGGTCGATGTACAGCGTGCGGAACGCGGCCGCTTCCAGCACGGCAATGGCGTGCAGCACGCCGGGGGCGATCCACACCGCGCGCGAGGGGGGCACGATGTAGGCAGTCGGCGCGACGGGGGCCACCACGCTCACCTGGATCACGCCGCTGGCGCAGTAGGCCAGTTGTCCCCAGGCGTGGCGGTGCGGCTCGAAGTGCGTATCGGCCGGCATGTTGCGCGCACGCACCCGCACCGGGTGGGCGGGGTTGGGGGCGAAGGGGTCCATGTCCCCGAGCGGGGCGACCTGGCTGGTGCGTGCCATCGGGGGCTCCGTGCTTTGCTTTGTATACGCTGTTGGCGCAAATTCGCCGAAAGCTGTCTTTCCGTCGCATTCCAGAAATCCAGGCGCAATACTACGATGCCGCCATGACCTCTGCCAACCCCACCAGCCCCGCTGCTGCCGTCCCCCTGCGTGCCGACGCCGGGGTTATCGGCCTCGTGGGCATTGCCCACCTCATCAGCCACTACAGCCAGCTCCTGCTGGCGCCCCTGTTCCCGTGGCTCAAGGACGCCTTCCAGGTCGGTTACACCGAGCTGGGCTTCCTCATGACCATCTTCTTCGTGGTCTCGTGCGCCGTGCAGGCGGGCTCGGGCTTCGTGGTGGACCGCTTCGGCCCGAGGCCCATCCTGTTCGGCGGGCTGACCTTGCTGGGCCTGGCCGCGTTCGGCTTTGCGGCCAGCACCAGCTACGGCATGCTGGCTGCGTTCTCGGTGCTCGCGGGCATCGGCAACGGCGTGTTCCACCCAGTGGACTACACGCTGCTGAACCGGCGCGTGAGCGCGCCGCGCCTGGGCCATGCCTACAGCGTGCACGGCATCACCGGCAGCCTGGGCTGGGCGCTGGCGCC
>JAZKEE010000264.1:13539-29466 GCA_040387235.1 Pseudomonadota bacterium | reverse complement strand
AGATCAACATGGCCTACCACGGCCGCCAGGTCATGCTGACCTACGAGATGCCGCTCGGTGAGATCGTGCTCGACTTCTTCGACAAGCTCAAGTCCGTATCGCGAGGCTATGCGTCGATGGACTACGAGTTCAAGGAGTACCGTGCCTCCGACGTGGTCAAGGTGGACATCCTGCTCAACGGCGAGAAGGTCGATGCGCTGTCCATCATCGTGCACCGGTCGCAGTCGCAGTACCGCGGGCGTGCCGTGGTGGCCAAAATGCGCGAGATCATCAGCCGCCAGATGTACGACGTTGCCATCCAGGCCGCCATCGGCGCGAACATCATCGCGCGCGAGACCATCAAGGCCCTGCGCAAGAACGTGCTGGCGAAGTGCTATGGGGGCGACATCTCCCGCAAGCGCAAACTGCTGGAAAAGCAGAAGGCGGGCAAGAAGCGGATGAAGCAGATCGGTTCGGTCGAGGTGCCCCAGGAGGCCTTCCTCGCCATTTTGCAGGTGGAAGATTGATGCAGTTCATGCAAATTCTCACGGCCGCCATCCTGGCTGCCTTCGTCGGCTACATGGGTTCCTGGTACTTTGGCCTCATCGAGGGCAATTTTGCGCTGCTGTTGTTCCTGGCCACGGTGATCACGGGCGCCTTCTGGCTCGCCGAGCGCCTGTACTTCCTGCCCCAGCGCCGCCGCGCGGCCCAGGCGATTGAAGATGCTGCCGTTCAGCGCCGGGCCGAGCTCGATCGCATGGGCATCCAGAAGGTGGATGTGGATGTGCAGGAAGCCCAGGGGCGCCTGCTCATGCAGCCCTGGTGGCTGGACTGGACGGCCGGGCTGTTCCCGGTGATCGCCGCCGTGTTCGTGTTGCGCTCCTTCCTGTTCGAGCCGTTCAAGATCCCCTCGGGCTCGATGATCCCGACCCTGCTGGTGGGCGACCTGATCCTGGTGAACAAGTTCACCTACGGCGTGCGCCTGCCGGTGATCAACACCAAGATCATCGAGGGCAACAAGCCGGCGCGGGGCGACGTGATGGTGTTCCGCTACCCGCCGCAGCCCAACCTCGATTACATCAAGCGTGTGATCGGTGTGCCGGGCGACGAAGTGGCTTACCTGAACAAGCGCCTCACGATCAACGGGCAGGCGGTGCCGACCACCCAGGCTCCGGACTTCTTCGAGGAAGACACCATGCGCTATTTCAAGCAGCTCGAAGAACAGATCGATGGCAAGGCCCATCGGCTGCTGAACAATCCGGATGTGCCCGGCTTCATCCAGGGGGCCAGCAATTTTGCCTACCGCGACAACTGCCGCTACAGTGTCGAAGGCGTGGTCTGCAAGGTGCCCGAAGGCCACTATTTCATGATGGGGGACAACCGCGACAATTCGCTGGATTCCCGCTACTGGGGCTTCGTGCCCGACGCTAATATCGTCGGCAAGGCCTTTTTTGTCTGGATGAATTTCGGTAATCTCAAGCGTATCGGTCCTTTCCATTGACCGATAGCCCATTTCCAACAACACCGAGAGGGTAGAGCATGCATTCCAATCGTTTTGCCAGCCGTTCCCGCCAGCGCGGCCTGTCGTTCATCGGCGTGATTTTCATCGGGCTGATCTGCGTGGCGGCGTTTGCCATCGGCGGGCAGTCCTTGCCGATTTTCCTGGAGTATCAGGCCATCAGCAAGGCGGCTAATAAGGCGGCCAAGGAAGAGACTACGGTTGCAGGCATACGCGGGGCCTTTGACCGTGCGGGTGCAATTGACAACATTAGTTCAGTGCAGGGCAAAGACCTGGAGGTAACTAAACGCGGCGACAAGACCTTTGTGTCCTTCAAATACTCCCGCGAAATCCCACTCGCCGGCCCGGCGTTTCTTGTCTACCGCTTCGAGGGACAGACCAAGTAGTGTCCCCCAGTCTTCTTGCACTGCAGGATCGCCTGCAGCACCCCTTTTCCGATCCCTCGCTGCTGCAGCGTGCCACCACGCACCGCAGCTTTTCGGCCGACCACAATGAGCGGCTCGAGTTCCTGGGGGACTCCGTCCTGAACCTTGCGGTGGCGAGCCTGCTGTACCAGCGCCTAGGGTCCTTGCCCGAGGGTGATCTCTCGCGGGTGCGGGCCAACCTGGTCAAGCAGGATACCCTGCACCAGTTGGCGTTGCGCTTGCGCGTGTCCGAGGTGTTGCGCCTGGGCGAGGGTGAATCCAAGTCCGGCGGCCACCAGCGTCCCTCGATCCTCGCCGATGCGCTGGAGGCGCTGATCGGCGCGGTATACCTCGATGCCGGCTATATCCAGGCCGAAGCCCTGGTGCACCGCCTTTTCCAGGCCGTGGAGATCAATCCGCAGATGCAGGCGGCGTCCAAGGATCCCAAGACCGCGTTGCAGGAGTGGCTCCAGGGCCGCAAAATGAAGCTTCCGCAGTATGCCGTCGTGGCCACCGTGGGGGCGGCGCACCGCCAGACCTTCGATATCGAGTGCGATATTCCCGAACTGGGCCTGACCGAACGCGGCATCGGCGGCTCCCGCCGTGCCGGCGAGCAGGCCGCAGCGGCGGCCATGCTGGCCACACTGAAAGCAAAGAACCTATGAACGACGACGCCACCCAAGACACGGCGGGCGATGCCGGCACTCCTGCAGACGGGCCCCAAACCCCGGGGGATCTGGATGCCATGCTGGCCGCCGCCGGCGCGCCGGCGGCCGTGCCGGGCCAGCGCTGCGGCGTGATCGCCATCGTCGGCAAGCCCAATGTGGGCAAGTCCACCCTGCTCAATGCCCTGGTGGGCCAGAAGATCAGCATCACCTCGCGCAAGGCGCAGACCACGCGCCACCGCATCACGGGCATCCGCACGCGCGAGCAGACCCAGTTCGTCTTCGTCGACACGCCGGGTTTCCAGACCCGCCACGCCACGGCGCTCAACAAGTCGCTCAACAAAACGGTGATGGGCGCCATCGGCGATGTGGACCTGATCCTCTTCGTCGTGGAGGCGGGCAATTTCACGCTGGCCGACGCCAAGGTGCTGTCGCTGTTCAAGCCCGGCATTCCCACCTTGCTGATCGCCAACAAGCTCGACATGGTCAACCGCCGTGCCGAACTGGCCCCCTGGCTCAAGAGCATGCAGGAGCGCCATCCCTTTGCCGAATTCGTGCCCATGTCGGCCAAGAACAAGGGTGACATCGAGCGCCTCTTCGGCATCTGCGCCAAGTACCTGCCCGAGCAGGCCTGGTGGTACGGCGAGGACGAGCTTACCGACCGCAGCGAGAAGTTCCTCGCCAGCGAAACCGTGCGCGAGAAGCTGTTCCGCTTCACGGGCGACGAATTGCCCTATACCTCCACCGTGGTCATCGACAAGTTCGAGGAAGAGGCCAGCAAGCAGCACAAGCGCCTGGTGAAGATCGCTGCCACCATCGTGGTCGAGCGCGACAACCACAAGATGATGGTCATCGGCGACAAGGGTGAGCGCTTGAAGCGCATCGGTACCGAGGCGCGCCAGGAGCTCGAGAAGCTCATGGACGCCAAGGTCTTCCTGGAGCTGTGGGTCAAGGTGCGCTCAGGTTGGGCCGACGACGAGGCGCGCGTGCGCTCGTTCGGCTACGAGTGAGGGCATGAGCGCTGGTTGTCGATGCAGTGGTGTGCGTTGCGTGCCTTCGGCCTGACTGAGGGCTGCCTGTGGCTGTTGCCAAGCGCATTTCCGATGAGCCCGCCTATGTACTGCACAGCTACGACTGGAGCGAGTCGAGCCTGATCCTGGAGGTGTTCTGCCGCCGCCAGGGCCGGGTCGCCCTGGTCGCCAAGGGCGCCAAGAAGCCCACCTCCAACTTCCGCCCCGTGCTGCTGCCGCTGCAGCCGCTGTTGCTCACCTACACCCTGTCGGGCGATGGCTCGGCTGACATCCATACCCTCAAAGGGGCCGAGTGGGTGGGCGGCCATGTCATGCCCACGGGCGACGCTCTGCTGTCGGGCATGTACCTCAATGAATTGCTGCTACGCCTGCTCGCTCGGGCCGATGCGCACACGGCGCTGTTCGACGCCTACGCGGGCGTAGTGCGGGTGCTGGCCAGCGAGCATGGCGATGCGCTCGAGCCCGTGCTGCGCAGCTTCGAGCTGCTGCTGTTGCGCGAGATCGGCCTCCTGCCCAGCCTGGACGCGCAGACCATGACCCTCGAGCCCTTGCATGCCAGCACCCGCTACACGCTGGTGGCCGAAGGGGGCTTGCGTGCCGCGTCGCCGGGTGATCGCGTCGCGCTGCCCGGCAGCCAGTGGCGGGCCCTGCAGGCAGCGCTCGACACCAGCGCGTCCAGCTACACCGCCACCTTGCGCGCCTGCGCGCCCGTGTCCGCCGAGCTCAAGCCGCAGCTGCGGGCGCTCTTGCAATACCATTGCGGCAGTCCCACGCTGCGCACCCGCCAGCTCATGATGGATCTGCAGACCCTCTGATCTACAAACTCCCATGGCACAACACCCGTCGCATCGCACCGCTTTGTCGGTCAACGTCAACAAGGTCGCCCTGGTGCGCAACACGCGCCACCTGGGCATTCCGGGCGTCACGCGCGCGGCCGAGCTATGCCTGCAGGCAGGTGCCCGGGGCATCACCGTGCACCCCCGCCCGGACGAACGCCACATCCGAAGCCATGACGTATTCGAACTGGCCGAACTCATGAAGGCCTGGCCCGACCGGGAGTACAACATCGAGGGCAACCCCTCGCAGAACCTGATGGACTTCATCCGCCAGGTGCGCCCGCACCAGGCCACCTTCGTGCCCGACAGCGAAGACCAGTTCACCAGCGACCATGGCTGGAGCTTCCCACAGGATGCCGAGCGACTCGCGCCTCTGATTGCAGAGTGCAAGGCCCTGGGCGTTCGCGTGAGCCTGTTCATGGACCCGGCGCCCGAGGCCATGGGCGCAGCCAAGGCGGTGGGGGCCGATCGCGTCGAGTTGTATACCGAACCCTATGCCGCCGCCTGGGGCACGTCCGGGCAGGCCTTGCAGTTGGAGCGCTACCGCGCTGCCGCCCAGGCCGCGCTTAATGCCGGGCTGGGCGTCAATGCCGGCCACGACCTGAACCGCGACAACCTCACCGCCTTCGTGCGCGAGGTGCCCGGTGTGCTCGAGGTGTCCATCGGCCATGCCCTCATCGCCGATGCGCTGGAACTGGGCTATGCAGCGACCGTGCAGGCCTACAACGCCTGCATTGCCGCAGCAGGTTGAGCGCCTTGCCATGATCTACGGCATCGGAACCGATATCTGCGACGTGCGCCGCATCAAGGCGAGCCTGGAACGCCATGGCGATCGCTTCGCCGAGAAGGTGCTGTCCGCAGGCGAACTCGCCACCTGGCGCGCGCGCACGGCGCGCTGGCCGGACCGGGGCCTGCGCTACCTGGCCACCCGCTTTTCCGCCAAGGAGGCCTTCAGCAAGGCCATCGGTCTCGGCATGCGCATGCCCATGACCTGGCGCCATTGCGAAGTGGCCAAGCTGCCTTCGGGCCAACCCGTGATCGTGCTGCACGGCGCGCTCAAGGAGTGGTTCGAAGAGCGTGGCCTGCAGGCCCACCTGAGCGTCACGGACGAGACGGACTACGCCGCCAGCTTCTGCGTGGTCGAAAAAGCCCCCTGATGCCCGCGGGCATGCCGTTACCGGCGTGCCGCCCATTCCCATCCCTTCTGACTTCTCAAGCCCATGACCGAACACGCACCCGTCATCCTCGATGTGGCCGGCACCACGCTCAGCGCCGACGACCGCCGCCGCCTGGCCCACCCGCTCACCGGCGGCGTGATCCTGTTCGCCCGCAATTGGGAGAACCGCGCCCAGTTGCTGGGCCTGACCAGCGCCATCAAGGCCGTGCGCGACGACCTGCTGATCTGCGTGGACCACGAAGGCGGCCGCGTGCAGCGCTTTCGCAGCGATGGGTTCACCCACCTGCCGCCCATGCGCGCACTGGGCGAGCTGTGGATGGACGACGGCAAGGGCGCCAAGGCGGTGCCCGGCAGCGGCGCCCTGCGCGCGACCAATGCCGCGACGGCCGCTGGCTATGTGCTGGGCGCCGAGCTGCGCGCCTGCGGTGTGGATTTCTCCTTCACCCCGGTGCTCGATCTCGACTGGCAGGAAGAAGCGGCTGGCTCGCGCAGTGGCGTGATCGGCGACCGCTCCTTCCACCGCGACCCGCGCGTCGTGGCGCTGCTGGCCAAGAGTCTCATGCACGGCCTGCTCCAGGCCGGCATGGCCAACTGCGGCAAGCATTTTCCCGGCCATGGTTTCGTCAAGGCCGATTCGCACACCGAGGTGCCGGTGGACACGCGCAGCCTCAAGGCCATCCTGGCCGACGATGCCGCCCCGTACCCCTGGCTCAGCAGCACGCTCACCAGCGTGATGCCGGCCCACGTGATCTACCCCAAGGTGGACAGCCGTCCTGCGGGCTTTTCCAAACGCTGGCTGCAGGACATCCTGCGTCGCGAGATGCGCTTTGACGGCGCCATCTTCAGCGATGACCTGAGCATGGAAGGTGCGCGCCGCCTCGATGGCGCACTGGTCAGCTATACCGATGGCGCATTGGCCGCACTCGAGGCTGGCTGCGACCTGGTGCTGCTGTGCAACCAGAGCGTGGGCGACGGCAAGGCCGTGGACGAACTGCTCGACGGCCTGGCTGGTGCGCAGGCCCAGGGTCGCTGGCAGCCCAGTGTGGACAGCGAGTCGCGCCGCATAGCCCTGCTGCCCGAGACCTTTCCCCAGGCCTGGGACGATCTGATGTACCAGCCGGCCTATCTGCAGGCACTGGACCTGCTGCCCTGAGCGCGCTCTGCTGTGCCGCTGCCCTGGTTCAGGGCGCGGGCGTGGCGGGCGAGTATTCCTGCCCCGGTGCGGTATTGGCGGGCAGCGCGGGCGTTGCAGGCGCAGCGGGCTCCACCGCCGCGGGCGGCGGTCCTCTCCAGCGCCGTATCACGCGTTGGAAGATCAGTGCGTTGGGTATCTGCAGCCAGGTGCCGTCCGGGCCCGCGTGGAGGTGGTCTTCGAGCGTGGTGTAGAGCAGGTTGATGTCTGCCACCCTGCCCTTGGCGCCGGGCTTCTCGGCCGTGTCCAGCACCTCGATATAGTCGCCCACGCGGAACGGCCGCACCGTGAAGATCAGCAGCGCGCAGAACAGGTTGGAGAGCACGCTCCAGGCCGCGAAGAAAGCCACGGCACCCACCGTGGCAAAGCCCGTGAGTGCCGTCCACAGCACCGTGGCCGAGACGCCCATGCGCTCGAGCACCAGCAAAAAGGCGCTGGCCACGATGGTCCAGCGGATCAATCCCTTGATGGGCACCAGGAGCTCATCGGGTAGCTGGTAGTGGGCGGCGGCACGCGCCACCAGGCGCCGCAGCAGGCGCTGCAGCATCCAGGCCACGAAAACGATCAGCAGGATCTGCAGGCCGGGCACGATCACGTCGAGCCAGTCCTGCACCCAGTCGGGCAGGCGCGTCTTCAAAACATGCAGACCCGTAGTGGCCATGGGAAAAGGGCGCGCTCGGGCGCGAAAAAATCGAAAAAGATCACCATCAGCTGCGCAACTGCTCCAAGGTATCCATCTGCATCTCGAAACTGAAGAAGCGGTTGCGACCCTGTGCCTTGGCCGCATACAGGGCCTGGTCGGCACGCATGATCATGCTCTCGGCGTTGGTGCTGTCGTCGGGCACGCAGGTGGTGATGCCGCCCGACAGCGTCAGCGCATCCCCCAGGGGAGAGTCCGGGTGCGCAATGCCACGCACCTTGAGCAACTGGCCCAGTGCCCGCGCGAAGGTCATGGCGCCAGAGCGCGGGGTGTTGGGCAGGATCAGTGCGAATTCTTCGCCGCCATAGCGCGAAGCCACGTCGCGCGGGCGCACGCACACCTCGCGCAGCAGCCGGCCCACTTCCTTCAAGCAGGCATCGCCCTGCACATGGCCGCTGGCGTCGTTGAACAACTTGAAATGGTCCAGGTCGCACAGCATCAGCGTGAGCGGCGTGCCATCGCGCCGGGCCGCCAGGATTTCGCTGTGCAGCATGCGGTCGAAGCCCCGGCGGTTCACCAGCCCGGTCAGGGAGTCCACTTCCACCATCTCGTTGAGGCGTTGATTGGCCACGTGCAGCTCGGCCGACACCGACACCAGCCGCCGGCGCATGTCCAGGAGGCGCTGCATCGCGCGCAGCTTGGCCATCAGTACGATGGGTTTTACGGGTTTGACGAGGTAATCGTCGCCGCCCACCTCGATGCCGCGCCACACGTCGAGTTCGTTGTCCAGGCCCGACAGGAAGATGATGGGTGTCCAGTCGCCGGCCTCGCTCTCGCGCATCTGCTGTGCCACCCAGTAGCCGTCCTTGCCGGGCAGCCGGATGTCCAGCAGCACCAGGTCCGGCCGATGTGTCTTGAACAGGTGCAGTGCCGCTGCGCCTTCGGGGGCCTCGAAGATCTCCGACACCCCGGCGTGCCGCAACTCCGCCACCAGCGCCGCCCGCACGGAGTTCTGGTCTTCGACCACCAGCACCGAGAAGCGGTTGCGGGACGAGGCCGCGATGGCCGTGGCCGGGTAGGGCGCGCTGCGGGGAGTGAAGGGCACGGTGACTCCTTGGTGCAAAGCTCAGGAGGCGAACGGCAGACCGCTCAGGACTCCCGCCGCAATGCCGGGAACAGTATCACGTCGCGGATGCTGGGGCTATCGGTCAACAGCATCATCAGGCGGTCGATGCCGATGCCGCAGCCGCCCGTAGGGGGCATGCCGTATTCCAGCGCGCGCACGAAGTCGTGGTCGTAGAACATGGCTTCGTCGTCACCGCTGTCCTTGGCGGCCACCTGGGCGTGGAAGCGCGCAGCCTGGTCCTCGGCATCGTTGAGTTCGCTGAAGCCGTTGCCGAACTCGCGCCCGGTGATGTACAGCTCGAAACGCTCGGTCACCTCGGGGCGGGTGTCGTTGGCGCGTGCCAGCGGGGAGATCTCCGTCGGGTGCTCCATGATGAAGGTGGGCAGCCACAGCTTGTCTTCCACCGTCTCTTCGAAGTACAGCACCTGCAGGCTGGCCAGCGAGCGCGTCGAGAGCTTGTTCTTCTCTTCGTTCAGGCCCAGCTTCTTGAGGGCGCTGGTCAGCCAGGCGGCATCGTCCACGTGGGCGCCGGCCTCGGTGTACTGGAAGATGGCTTCGCGGATCGTCAGGCGCGCAAACGGCTGCGACAGGTCCACCGCGCGTCCCTGGTAGGTCAGTTGCAGCGAACCCGTTGCCTTCAGGGCCACTTCGCGGATCAGCGTCTCGGTGAAGTCCATCAGGTCCAGGTAGTTCCAGTACGCCGCGTAGAACTCCATCATGGTGAACTCGGGGTTGTGGCGCACCGAGATACCTTCGTTGCGGTAGCTGCGGTTGATCTCGAACACGCGCTCGAAACCGCCCACGATCAGGCGCTTGAGGTACAACTCGGGCGCGATGCGCAGGTACATCTCCTGTTCGAGCGCATTGTGGTGCGTCACGAAGGGCTTGGCATTGGCACCGCCCGGGATCGGGTGCAGCATCGGCGTCTCGACCTCCAGGAAGCCGTGGCCCACCATGAATTCGCGCAGGCCGCTCACGGCCTTGCTGCGCGCGATGAAGCGCCTGCGCGCCTGCTCATCGGTGATCAGGTCCACATAGCGCTGGCGGTACTTCTGCTCCTGGTCGGCCATGCCGTGGAACTTGTCGGGCAGCGGGCGCAGGCTCTTGGTCAGCAGGCGCAGGCGCGTGACCTTGATCGACAGCTCGCCGGTCTTGGTCTTGAACGTGGTGCCCTCCGCGCCCACGATGTCGCCCAGGTCCCAGTGCTTGAAGGCCGCATAGGCTTCTTCGCCCAGCGCATCGCGGGTCACATACAGCTGGATCTGGCCGCCGGTGTCGCCCAGCGAGCCGTCCTGCACCGTGGCGAAGCTGGCCTTGCCCATCACGCGCTTGAGCATCATGCGCCCGGCCACACTCACCGTGGCCGGGTTGGCTTCCAGGGCCTCGGCATCCAGCGGGCCGTAGGTCACGTGCAGGTCAGCCGCCTTGTTCGCCGGCTTGAAATTGTTGGGAAACGCCACCGCGCCGCCCTGGGCCTGGGTTTCGCGCAGGGCGCGGAGCTTTTCACGGCGTTCGGCCATGAGCTTGTTGTCGTCCGGGGGCACTGGAGGGGTGTTCTGTTCAGACATAGGTGCGGTCAATGCGGTGCGCGCGTGGTGCGTCGTTGTGGAGGGCTGCCGGGGGCTGCACATTTGCCTGTGCCGCAGCGGCGAACCTGCCATTTTATCGGCTTGGCGTGCCCTGCCTGGTTTTTGCCCCTGCGCTCCGGTTTTTCGGCCGCTCAGTGCGGTTGGCCAGGGCTGCCGCTGGGGGCGCGGGCCGGGTGCAGCACGGCATCTGCGGTGCGCACGAGGATGATGATGTCCTGCCACACGCTGTGGTTGCGCGCATAGCGCGCGGCGTAGTCCAGCTTTACAGGCAGTATCTCTTCCACATAGGTGCGCTCGGGGTCGGCGCTCTGCGCCAGCAGCGCACTCTCGTTGCGAAACGCAATGGAGGCCAGGTCGGTGATGCCCGGGCGCACGCTCAGCACGATGGCGCTGAGCTCCACCGGGTACAGAGCCACGTAGCGGGGCACCTCGGGTCGCGGGCCCACCAGGCTCATGTCTCCCTTGAGCACGTTGAACAGCTGGGGCAGCTCGTCGAGCTTGCTATGGCGCAGCCACTGGCCGGCGCGGGTGATGCGCGCGTCCTCGCCCACCGTGATGGCCGGGCCCGCCCGGTCGGCCCCGGTGTGCATGGAGCGGAACTTGTAGATGTGGAAGCTGCGCCCGTGGCGGCCCACGCGCTCCTGTCGGTACAGTGCGCCGCCTGCCGAATCCCAGCGCACCCACAGCGCAATGGCGAGCAGCACCGGCCCGAGCGCCAGCAGGGCGCTGCCAGAAACCACGATATCCATTGCGCGCTTGAGCATCATCCCAGCAGTTGCTGCAGGGCCGCGATCACGCGGTCCTGGTCGGTATCGGCCATGGCCGTGAACAGCGGAATGCTCACCATGGCCTGGTAGGCCGCGTCGGCCAGCGGAAACATCGCAGGCGTGAGCTGGTAGCGGTCGCGCCAGTAGGGGTGGCGGTGCAGCGGCACATAGTGCACGCTGGTGCCGATCCCCAGGTCCGACAGGCCCTGCACCAGTGCGTCGCGCGACAGGCGGGCACCTGGAGCCAGGCGGATCACGTACAGGTGCCAGGCGTGCACGTCGCCTGCCGGCGCCTCGGCCGGCAGTACCAATGGCAAGCCTGCCAGCGCGGTGTGGTAGCGCCGGGCCAGGTACTGGCGCCGCTTCACGAAGGCCGGCAGGCGTGCCAGTTGCTGCAGCCCCATGGCCGCAGCCACGTCGGTCATGTTGTACTTGAAGCCCGGGGCCACCACCTCGTAGTACCAGGCGGGCGTCTTGGAGGTGAAGCGGTCGAAGGCATCGCGGTTCATGCCGTGCAGCCGCATCACGCGCATGCGTTTGGCCAGTTCCGCGTCGCGCGTCACGGCCATGCCGCCTTCGCCGGTGGTGATGGTTTTGTTGGCGTAGAAACTGAACACGGTGACATCCGACGCCAGCTGTCCGACCAGCGCACCCTTCCAGGTCGTGGGCAGGGCATGGGCGGCATCCTCCACCACCTTGAGGCCATGCTCTTTCGCAATGGCCAGGATGGCATCCATGTCGCAGGCCAGGCCGCCATAGTGCACCGGCATGATGGCTTTGGTGCGCGGCGTGATGGCGGCGCGCACCCGGGCCGGGTCCATGTTCAGCGTCACCGGGTCCACATCCACCAGCACCGGGTCGGCGCCCAGGTAGCGCACCACCTCGGTGGTCGCCGTGAAGGTCAGCGTGGGGGCGATCACCTCGTCGCCCGGGCCGATGCCCAGGGCTTCCAGGGCCAAGTGCAGGCCGGCGGTCGCCGAGTTCACGGCCAGGCTGTCGACCCCGCCGCCCAGGTACTCGGTGAAGGCCTGCTCGAAGGTCCTGGTCTGCGGCCCTGTGGTGACCCAGCCCGAGCGCATGGCCTCGGCAACCGCATTCACCTCGGCATCGCCGATGTCGGGGCGCGCGAAGGGGAGGAAGGGCAGGGCGGTGGTGTCAGCGTTCGGCATGGTCGGATGGCAAGGGGTTGGCGGGGACAGTGCCACGGCCAATAGCGTGGTACTCCAGCCCCGCGTCGCGCAGCTCGGCGGGATCGAAAAGGTTGCGGCCATCGAACACCGCGCGTTCGCGCAGCGTGGCGGCCAGGTGGGCGAAGTCCGGGCTGCGGAACTCCTTCCACTCGGTGGCGATGACGAGCGCGTCCGCGCCCACCAGCGCCTCGTCGGCCTGTTTCGCGAAGGTCAGGCCGGCACGGGGGCCCAGGGCCTGGCGCGCCTGGTCCATGGCTTGGGGGTCGTAGGCCACCACCTGGGCGCCCAGGGCCAGCAGCCGGTCGATGATGGCCAGGCTCGGCGCCTCGCGCATGTCGTCGGTACCGGGCTTGAAGGCCAGGCCCCAGAGCGCAAAGCGCCGGCCCGCTAGGTCGGCGCCGAAGCGCGCAACGATCTTGTCGGCCAGCACCTGCTTCTGGCGGTCGTTCACGGCCTTCACGGCGGGCAGGATGTGGAACTCCTGTCCTGCATCCTGTGCTGTCTTGATGAGCGCACGCACGTCCTTGGGAAAGCACGACCCGCCATACCCCGTGCCGGCGTACAGGAAATGCGTGCCGATGCGCGGGTCCATGCCGATGCCGGTGCGCACGTTCTCGATGTCGGCCCCGAGCTTTTCGGCCAGCAGCGCCAGCTCGTTCATGAAGCTGATGCGCGTGGCCAGCATGGCGTTGGCCGCATACTTGGTGAACTCCGCACTGCGCACGTCCATCACTACCAGGCGGTCGCGGTTGCGCATGAAAGGGGCGTACACGGCACGCATGAGTTCGGTGGCGCGCTCATCCTGGGTGCCCACGATCACGCGGTCGGGCCGCATGAAGTCCTGCACCGCGCTGCCTTCCTTGAGGAACTCGGGGTTGGACACCACGGCAAAGTCGGCAGGCAGGCTGCGGCCCGCCAGCACGCCGGCCACCGCGTCGCGCACCCGGTCGGCCGTGCCCACGGGCACCGTGCTCTTGTTGACGATGAGCTTGTAGCCCGCCATGCGTTCGGCGATCGAGCGCGCCGCTGCCAGCACATGCTGCAGGTCGGCCGAGCCGTCCTCACTCGGGGGCGTGCCCACGGCGATGAACTGCAGCAGGCCATGCGCCACGGCATGGTTGGTGTCGGTCGTGAACTCCAGGCGGCCGGCGCGCGCATTGCGCAGCACCACGTCGAGCAGGCCCGGTTCGTGGATGGGCAGCTGCCCCTGGTTCAGCGCGGCGATCCGGCGCGCATCGAGGTCCAGGCACACCACGTGGTTGCCCATCTCCGAGAGACAGGCCCCGGTGACAAGCCCCACATAGCCGGTGCCGATGACAGTGATTTTCATGGAACGTGATTCAGTGCGGTGCGAAGCAGAGGGTCAGGCCGGCTTGGCCAGCCAGGTCAGCCGGTGGGTGCGCAGCGGGTGAAGCAGTGCCGAGGCCGGTGCGAGCCAGGCAGCAGGCAGCCGGCGTGCAATGGGCGGGGCGAGCGTGATCCGCCGTGACTGCACCTGGGCTGCGGGAAACAGGCGGCGCAGCTCGGCCAGGGGCACACCGCGCACATCGGGATTGCGGGGATTGTCCACGATGAAGTCATAGACCAGTACGCCGCCGCCCGGTGCCGCCCAGCGCCACAGCACATCGGCCATGTGCTGGCGGAACGCCGGGTCCAGCAGCGAGCTGAACAGGGTGAAGGCCAGCAGGGCGTGCTGGCTGCCATCGGCCACGGGCGCCAGCGTGGCATCGCCTTCCACGATGCGCACGGCTCCTGGCAAGCCGGCGCGCGCCTGCGCGGCGCGCTCGGCGATCAGCTCCAGCCCCTGCAGGCGTGCCGGGTTGGCACCCAGGCGCAGCAGGTCTTGCAGGTTGCCGCCCGCGCCGCAGCCGACCTCGGTGATGGCCATGTCCGAGAGACCGGTCCAGCCATGTGCGTTCCACAGCCGCACCAGGGCGCGCAGACGCTCCTGCTGCGCCTGCAGGGCTGAGGCGCTGGCCATCAGCTGGTAGCGCAGGGCATCCTGTGCAGCATCGCGGCGCGCATAGCGCGCCTGCACGGCCTGGGGTTCGGCGGGGTTGCTCATCGCGTGATCCGGGCAAATCGTGCCGAGGGGGGGCGCGCGCGCAGCACATCCCACAGGCCGCGCCAGGTGCCCAGGCCATAGGCCACGTGGTAGGCAGCGATCACCACCGGCAGCCGCGCCAGCAATGGCCAGCGGCCTGCACTGCGCGCAGCCGACACCGAGGCCAGGGCCACGTAGGCTGCATACAGCGCCACCAATGCGGCCAGCGGCAGCGCGGTCCAGGGCAGGCACAGCGCGAACAGGCCGAGCGCGGCCACGAAGGCAGCGGGTACCAGCTGCCGCACCGAACCGGCCTGTCCGTGCTTGCGCACCACGAAAGGGCGCCAGTAGCCGTACTGCCGCTGCTGCGCGAACAGGTGGCGCAGCGAATTGCGCGGGTGGTAGAGCGAATGGATCAGCGGGCTCTGCCAGATGCGCCCGCCCGCCAGGCGCAGGCGCAGGTTGTGCTCGTCGTCCTGGTTGCGCACCAGGGCCTCGTCGAAGCCGCCGATGCGCTCGAACACGGCGCGTGGCCAGCAGCCCAGGTAGACCGTGTCCACCTCGCCGTCGAACCGGGTGTCGCGCGAGCGCGCGCCGCCCACCACCCAGCGGCACTGGAAGGCGGCGGCCACGGCCTCACCCATGGGGCCCGTGCCCTCGGCCACCCAGGGGCCGCCCACGTTGTCGGCGCCGCTGCGTTGCAAGGTTTCGATGCAGCGCGCCACATAGTCGGGCGCAAAGCGGGTGTGGATGTCCAGCCGCACGATGACCTCGCCGCGCGCGCGCGCAATGCAGGCATTGAGCCCGGTGGAGACGATGCGTCCGGGGTTGTCCACCCACTGCAGCCGTGCGTCCTCTTCACTGCGCGCGATCAGCAACTCGCACGTGCCATCGTCGCTGCAGCCATCCGCCACCAGCACTTCCATCTGCCAGCCGGGCGGCAGCACCTGCGCCAGCGCGCTGTCGCAGAAGGCCGCGATATGCCCTGCCTCGTTGCGGCAGGGGGCGATCACGCTGACCCATGCCAGGGTGTCCTGGGGCTGGCTCATGGGGGGGCCATCCGTTCTCGGTAAAGTCGATCCATCGTGTCCATCTGCACGGCGCGGTCGCCGTCGCGCGCAATGCGCTGCACATTCTCCTGTCCGTGGCGCTGCATCCGGGCGTCGTCGGCGGCCAGGGCTTCCAGGCAGCGCGCCAGCGCCGCCGCATCCCGTGGCGGCACCAGCAGGCTGGCATCCAGCCAGGCGCGATTGGCGTCCAGGTCGCTGGCCACCACGGCCAAGCCACAGGCCATGCTTTCGAGCACCGAGACCGAGGTCGCGTCGCTCGTCGGTACCGAGACCGACAGCTTGCACTGCGCGAGCACCCGCGCCATGCCTGCATCGTCCAGCCGGCCGTGAAAGACCACGTGCTCCTCCAGCCCCTTGGCGGTCACCAGCGCGCGCAGCGCCGCTTCCATCGATCCGCCGCCCAGCAGGTGCAGTTGCACCCCTGCCTCGGAGTGGCCTGCCACCAGCGCGCCCACGGCCTCGATGAGGGTGTCGATGTTGTAGTTGGGCTCCCATGACCGCAGGCTTACTATCTGCAGGCCGGTCTTGTCGGCCCAGGGCGCGGGCGCAAACCGCGCCAGGTCCACGCCCCAGTGGATCTCCTGCACGGGGCAGGCCGGGCCGTAGGCCTTGGCCGCATCGATCAGGCTCTGCGAGTCACCGGTGATGAGGTCCGCCCGGCGCAGGCTCCAGCCCGTGAGCCAGCGCACCAGCGCATT
>JAZKEE010000264.1:0-13439 GCA_040387235.1 Pseudomonadota bacterium | reverse complement strand
AGCAGCGCCGCATCGGCCGTGCGCACGTCGCCCACCTGGCGCGCGGGCGCGCCGGCCATCACGGCAAATGCCGGCACCTCGCCGCGCACCTGCGAATAGGCACAGATCAGCGCGCCCCGTCCGATGCGCGTGCCGGCCTCGACCAGGCTGTGCGGCCCCACGAAGGCGTAGGCGCCGATGTGTACCGCCCCCTTCACGTAGCCGGGCACCTCGCCGCCCGCATGGGTGGCGTAGCCGCGCCCGAGCAGCCGGATGGCGCGGTGCGAACTGTGTGTGACGATGCTCACGAAGTTGGTGATCTGCACGCCCTCGTCGATCGTGAGGCCCCCTGTGGCATCGAGGAAATTGAACTGGCCGATGAAGACATGGTCCGCGAGCGTGAGCGCGTGCTCGCCCTCGATGCAGGTGCTCGGCGCAATGCGCGTGTGCGCCAGCAGCACGCCGGCGGGCGTGCGCTCGCCGAACACCATGCGGTACATCAGCGCCTGCCAGATCCGGCGCCGTGCGCGGTTAAGCCAGGCTTTCATCGGGGATGTTTTTCCAGTGGGCAAGGGTGAACAAGTAATAGGCAAAGTAGGGCAGCATGGAGGCCGAGAGGCCCCAGGCCGCGCCCGTGAGCCCACCCAGGGCCAAGCCGGCCAGCAGCCCGGCAAAGAAGGCCAATTGTCCCACCAGCGCCAGCCTGAGCGCCCAGGCCTGCGCGCGCCAGGCCAGCGTGGTCACCGACAGCGGCGAGGCGATGAAGTGCAGGGCGATGTAGGGCGCGATCGCACGCACCAGCGGGCCGGCCTCGCCCCACTGCGGGCCGAACGCGGTGGCGAACATCCACGGCCCCCAGAGCATGAGCACCGCTGCCATGGGCAGGGCGATGGCAGCCAGCGCCAGCATGCTCTTGCGCACGAGGGCACGGGCCTCGTCCGCCGTGCGGGCCTGCAGCAGCTGGGGGTACAGCGCCTGCGAGAGCGCGCCGCCCAGCAAGGTGGCCGGGGCCTTGAGGTAGCGCAGCGACAGCGCCCACAGGCCTGCTGCCGCATCGCCCGCCCAGGCCGCCACGGCGATCAGCGTCAGCGTGTCCTGCAGGGCCCCCATGAAGGCATGCGGCGTATTGAGCAGCGGAAAATCGCGGTGGCGCGCCGCCATGGCGCGCAGCGATGCCTGGGGCGTGAGCCACAGCACGGCCCAGCCCCCGGCAGGGGCCGGCCTCGCAAGGGCGGCTGCGGCCACCAGTCCGGCGGCCACGGCACCTGCCAGCAGACCTGCCGCGCCCAGCTTGAGCAGGCCCAGCGCCAGCTGCAGCAGGGCGCCGCCGCCATGCTGCACCAGGCGCGCGATGGACAGCAGGCCAAAGCGCTGCGAGCGCGTGGCCCACAGCGTGAGCCACTGCGTGGCGGCTATGGAGAGCACGGCCAGGGGCAAGGCCCAGGCCAGCGGCATGTTTTGCAGCCAGGCCATCACGCCGCCGGCCACGAGCGTGCCAGCGGTGGCCAGCAGCAGCAGGCGTGCGCACAGCGCCATGAGTTCGGCCGCGCCCGGTTCGGCCTTTTCCAGCGGCAGTGCGAATTCGTAGCGCGCGCAGCCGACCACCGCCACATTGGTCGCCAGCGCCCACAGCAGCGCGAACTGGCCGAATTCGGCGGGGGTGTACAGGCGTGTGAGGGCCGGCCCCAGCAGCAGCGGCAGCGCATGGGCCACCACACTGCCCGTCAGCAAGGTCGCCGTGGCACGCAACAGGGTGGAGCTCACTTCAGTTATCCATGGCGCTGCGCGCCACCTGCGGCCCACGAAACCGGCACGCGTATGGCCATTGCCCCCGTGCAAGAGCCGCCCCGCCGCAAGGGCGGCGTGTCCAGCGCTTGCACTGGAGGCGTCCCCCTCCCAGACTGCGAAGCAAACTGAGACAGGGGGAAGGCGCGAAGCGACTCAGGGGGTGCTTCATGTCAGGCCTGCTGCGGCTCCTGGTGGAAGCCCGGTACCAGTTCGTGCAGCAGGGCCATCATGGTGGCGACGTCGGCCCGGTGGATGGCTTCTTCCAAGCCCTGCAGGCGACCCTGCAGCGCGTCCCAGGCCAGGTGCTCCTCATGGGCACGCAGGATGCGCGGGTGCGCCGTGGGCTGTGCGCCATCGCCGATCAGCAGTTCCTCATAGAGCTTTTCTCCAGGGCGCAGTCCGGTGAAGACGATTTCGATGTCTCCCTCGGGGTGTCCAGGGGCGCGCACGCTCATTCCCGACAGCGCGACCATGCGCTGCGCAAGTTCCAGGATGGGAATGGGCTCGCCCATGTCCAGCACGAAGACCTCGCCGCCCTGGGCCATGGCGCCGGCCT
This sequence comes from Pseudomonadota bacterium, assembly GCA_040387235.1. Lineage (GTDB taxonomy): Bacteria > Pseudomonadota > Gammaproteobacteria > Burkholderiales > Burkholderiaceae_C > Acidovorax. The sequence continues at coordinate 11,116 of JAZKEE010000264.1, read as the reverse complement.
GCAGCACCAGTTGCGCAGCCTCGGGGATGGTCATGAAGTAGCGCGTCACGTCCGGATGCGTCACCGTGACCGGGCCGCCCGCGGCGATCTGGCTGCGGAACAGCGGGATCACGCTGCCGCTGGAGCCCAGCACGTTGCCGAAGCGCACCATGGAAAAACGGACGTGCGGGGCGCCATCCACGGAGCCGGGCTGGCGGGTGCGGGAGGCCACCGCCTGCAGCACCAGCTCGGCCACGCGCTTGCTGGCACCCATCACGTTGGTGGGGCGCACTGCCTTGTCGGTGGAAACGAGCACGAAGTTCTCCACCCCGCTTTCCATGGCCGCGCGCACCATGTTCAGCGTGCCGAAGACGTTGTTGCGGATGCCCTCGCCGGCATTGGCCTCCACCATGGGGACATGCTTGTAGGCCGCGGCATGGTAGATGGTGCGCGGGCGGTGCGCCTGGCACAGGTCCAGCATGTGTTGCGCGTGGCTCACGCTGGCCAGCAGCGGCACCAGCTCGCAGGCCATGGCCTCCTGCTGCACGATGGACTGCAGCTCCTGGTGGATGCTGTAGAGCGCGAACTCGCTGTGGTCCACCAGCAGCAGACGGGCAGCGCCTTCACGGGCGATCTGGCGGCACAGCTCGCTGCCGATGCTGCCGCCCGCGCCGGTGACCATCACCACCTGGCCGCGGATATGGCGGCCCAGCAGCGCAGGGTCGGGCGCCACCGGGTCGCGGCCCAGCAGATCTTCGAGGTCCAGGTCCTGGAAGTCGGTCACCGTCACGCGGCCGCTGGCCAGGTCCGTGAGGCCGGGGATGGTGCGTATGCGCACGGGCAGCGAGCGCAGGTTCTCGATGATCTGGTGGCGGCGCTGGCGCGGCACGCTGGGCAGGGCCAGCAGCACGTCGGTGATGCCAAAGCGCTTGACCACCTCGGCCAGCGCGATGGGTGCGTACACGCGCACGCCGTTGATGCTGCGGCCGACCTTGGCGCGGTCGTCGTCGGCAAAGGCCTCGAGCACATAGTTGCGCGCACTCACCAGCCCGGCTGCGGTCTGTGCGCCGGCCGTGCCGGCGCCGTAGATCAGCAGGCGGTGGGGGGCCTTGGTGGTCTGCCCGGCCAGCCACATCCAGCCCAGCGTGCGGCTGGCACCTACCAGCAGCAAAAAGACCACCGGCTGCAGAATGCCCACGCTGCGTGGGATGCCGACCCATTGGCCCACCATCAGAATGGCGAACAGCAGCGCCCCGTAGATCGCCACGGCCTTGCCGGTGGTGATGAGCGCGGTGATGCCGGTGTAGCGGAAGATGGCGCGGTACAGCCCCAGGTTCACGAAGATGGGAAACGCCAGTGCCGGTGCCAGCGCGTAGGCCAGCCACTGCATGCCTTCGGGCCAGTGCAGCACGTCCAGACGCAGGGTGAAGGCCAGCCACATCGCGAACAGGCCCATGGCGATGTCCAGCGCCACCACCACCAGCCGCTTGACCGGGCGGGGCCACTCCAGGACGTTGTTCAGCACGTGCTTGCCGCCTTGCCAGGCAGGGGGCTCACTGCGCGATGCCCGTGCGTTCAAGCACGTCGCCCACCAGCTCCAGCCGCACCAGCGGGTTGTCGAGCTCCATCAGGCGCTGCTTGAGCTCCAGCGGCACGGGGAGCAGTTCGCACCAGCGGTTGGCCACCCAGCCGCAGTCGTCGAGCTGGGCGGCGGTGGGCACCAGGGCTGTCGGGCTGTCCGGATCCCGCTGCTGCAAGGTGTTGAGCACCTGCGCCAGCGCCTGCGACGCCTTCCGCAGGTCATCGGGCACAGGCACGGCCAGGTCGGGGTCGAGGTGCGTCACATCGGCGATCCACAGCCCGTGCACCAGATGGCTGCGTTGCACGATGCGAAAGCGCTGGCTGCCCCGGCACTGCAGGGTGATGAGCCCGGGCTGGGGCGTGTCGAGCTGGTCGATCACGGCCAGGGTGCCGATCTCGCTGAACTGCTCCTCCGGGGCGCCTGCCTGGCGCACCTCATGGCCCTGGGTGAGCGACACCACACCGAAGGGAGCACCCATCTGATGGCATTTGCGCACCATGTCCAGGTAGCGCACCTCGAACACGCGCAGGGCCAGAAGCCCTTCGGGAAAGAGGACGGACCCCAGGGGGAAGAGGGGCAGAGATGACAGGGAGAGGGGTGGTGTCATGAGGCAAGATCTTAGAACCTGTTTACGATCTATCCACGGCCGCGTTGAGGCGCAATCGGGATGAGTGGATGCTTCGGGTGCGCCGCATGGGCTCGTGCCCATGCAAGCGTCCGAGGCGTTCAATCGCCCGATTTCGCCCCAACCCTTCGGGCAAGAGCCTTGCCGGGCGGTGTGCGGCGTTGCGGCGCTTGGTTGTGCCGGGCCATCAACGGCGCACCGCGCCTTGCATCCCATCCCGGCAAGGTACTTGCGCGGCCCTGGATAGATCGTAAACAGGTTCTTTAGCCCGCTATCATCCCATGGCGCGGGCTGCTTTCGCACCGCCCGCTTTCCTTTTTGCAGCTCCCATGTTCTTCCAGATCGCTTCCTTCCTGCTCGATGTCGTTGGTGGCCTGCTCACGGGCGCCTGCCTGTTGCGCCTGTACATGCAGTTGCAGCGCGTGCCGTTTGGCAACCCCATCGGTGGGCTGGTCTTTGCGCTCACCGACTGGATCATCCTGCCCCTGCGCAAGCTGATCCCCCCGGTGGGCAAGTGGGACCTATCGAGCCTGGTGGCGGCCATCCTGTTCCAGGTGCTGCAGTACGTGCTGTTCCTGCTGCTCGTCGGCGCGGCCGCCGCCTGGGCCTGGCTACCCTGGCTGGTGCTGTTCGGCCTGGCCAAGGTGGCGGTGTCGGGGCTCATGGGCCTGCTCATCGTGCACGCCGTGATGTCCTGGATCGCTGCCCGCTCGCCGCTGTCCGATGTGGTGTGGCGCCTGTGCGCCCCCGTGCTGCGGCCGTTCCAGAAGGTGATTCCCCTGCTGGGCGGGGTGGATCTGTCGCCGCTGGTGGTGCTGGTGCTGCTGCAGGTGCTGATGATCGTGCTGGCCAACCTGCAGGCCAACGTGATGCGCTGACGCGGCTGCAACCACCAAAGAAAAAGCGCCTGGTCTTTCGACGGGCGCTTTTTTCATGGGGCATGCCAATGCATGCCTGTCGGATTCTTGCGTGCTTACACCACGGCGTCGGCCGGCAGGCGCTGCAGCATGGCCAGGCTGCTGGCCACGGTATTGCGCAGCTCGCGGCGGTCGCAGATGAAGTCCACGGCACCCTTGGTCTGCAGGAATTCGGCGCGCTGGAACCCCTCCGGCAAGGTCACGCGCACGGTGGATTCGATCACGCGCGGGCCGGCAAAGCCGATCAGTGCCTTGGGCTCTGCAATCACGATGTCGCCCACGAAGGCGAAGCCGGCGCTCACACCGCCCATGGTCGGGTCGGTCAGCACGCTGATGTAGGGCAGGCCCTTCTTGGCCAGGCGGGTCAGCGAGGCATTGGTCTTGGCCATCTGCATCAGCGACAGCAGGCCTTCCTGCATGCGCGCACCGCCGGTGGCGGTAAAACAGAGGAAGGGCACCTTCTGCTCGATCGCGGTTTCCACGCCGCGCACGAAGCGCTCGCCGACCACGGAGCCCATGGAGCCGCCCATGAAGTCGAATTCGAAACAGGCGACCACCACGTTGATGCTCTTGACCGCGCCCCCCATGACGATCAGGGCATCGGTCTCGCCCGTGTTCTCCAGCGCCTCCTTGAGGCGCTCGGGGTACTTGCGGCTGTCCTTGAACTTCAGCGCATCGACGGGCAGCACTTCCTGACCGATCTCGTAGCGGCCCTCGGGGTCCAGGAAGGCGTCCAGGCGCGCCCGTGCACCGATGCGGTGGTGGTGGCTGCAGTGGGGGCAGACGTTCTGGTTGTGCTCCAGGTCGGACTTGTAGAGCACCGTTTCGCAGCTCGGGCACTTGATCCACAGGCCCTCGGGCACCTGGCGGCGCTCGGTCGGGTCGGTTTGCTGGATTTTGGCGGGCAGGAGTTTTTCGAGCCAGGACATGTGTTTTCCTCGTCAATGACAGGGTTTCTGGACATCTTGCGGGTTTCCGTGCCAACCGGGCCGGGCGCAAAAAGACGAGAACCGTGTGTGTAACCACGATGGGCGTCCGCCGGTTGGGCGGACGCCAAGGGGCACATTATGCGTCGAGTGCCTTGCGGATCCCGCGCAGGAAGTCGACCGTGATGGGGACGACCTTCTCATGGGGCTGGTCTTCGATCAGCTGGATGATGCGCGTGCCGATCACCACGGCGTCGGCCACCTTGCCGATGGCCTGGGCCGTGGCCGCGTCTCGGATGCCGAAGCCCACGCCCACGGGTATCTGCACGTGCTGGCGGATGCGCGGCAGCATCTGCTCCACGGCGGCCGTGTCGAGCGCGCCCGAACCGGTCACGCCCTTGAGCGACACGTAGTACACATAACCGCTGGCCACGCGCGCCACCTGGGCCATGCGCTCGTCGGTACTGGTGGGGGCCAGCAGGAAGATCAGGTCCATGCCGTGCGCGCGCAGGCTGGCGGCAAAGGCCTCGCATTCCTCGGGCGGGTAGTCCACCACCAGCACGCCGTCCACGCCGGCCGCAGCCGCATCGCGCACGAAGGCGCCAGCGCCATGCAGCTGGTCATAGCGCTCCACGGGGTTGGCATAGCCCATGAGCACCACGGGGGTGCTGCTGTTGCGCTTGCGGAACTCGCGCACGTGGTCGAGCACCTGTGCCATGCCGATGCCCAATGCCAGGGCCTTTTCACCCGCCTTCTGGATCACCGGGCCGTCGGCCATGGGGTCGGAGAAGGGAACGCCCAGCTCGATCACATCGGCGCCCGCCTCCACCATGCCGTGCATGAGGGCCGGGGTGATGTCGGCGAACGGGAAGCCGGCGGTGACGTAGGGCACCAGGGCCTTGCGGCCCTGCGCCTTCAATTGGTCAAAAGTGGTACTGATGCGGTTCATGGCTTGGCCTCTGCGCCTTTCACGGTCAGCCCGCGCATGGAAGGGCGGTCGTAGAAATCCTCGCCCGACAGGTCGGCCACGGTGCCGATGTCCTTGTCGCCGCGGCCCGACAGGTTGACCAGGATGGACTGGTCGGCGCGCATGGTCGGTGCCAGCTTCATGGCATAGGCCAGGGCGTGGCTCGATTCGAGCGCGGGGATGATGCCCTCGGCCCGGCACAAGTGGTGGAAGGCTTGCAGGGCCTCCTTGTCGGTGATGCCGACGTACTCGGCCCGGCCGATTTCCTGCAGCCAGGCGTGCTCGGGGCCCACGCCAGGGTAGTCGAGACCGGCGCTGATGCTGTGCGTCTCGGTGATCTGGCCGTTGGCGTCCTGCAGGATGAAGGTGCGGTTGCCATGCAGCACGCCCGAGCTGCCGCGCTGCAGCGATGCAGAGTGCTTGCCGCTATCGAGGCCCTCGCCGGCCGCTTCCACGCCGATCAGGCGGGTCTTCTCGAACGGGATGTAGGGGTAGAAGATGCCCATGGCATTGCTGCCGCCACCCACGCAGGCGACCACGGCGTCGGGCTGCTGGCCCTGCACATTGTTCTCGGCCAGCATCGGTGGCATCTGTTCCACGCACTCGGTGCCGATCACGCTCTGGAAGTCGCGCACCATCATCGGGTAGGGGTGCGGACCCGCCACCGTGCCGATGATGTAGAAGGTGTTGTCCACATTGGCCACCCAGTCGCGCATGGCCTCGTTGAGGGCATCCTTCAATGTCTTGCTGCCCGACTCCACGGGCACCACGGTGGCGCCCAGCAGCTTCATGCGGTAGACATTGGGGCTTTGGCGCTTGACGTCCTCCGAGCCCATGTACACCACGCATTCGAGGCCGTAGCGCGCGCAGATGGTGGCCGTGGCCACGCCGTGCTGGCCTGCGCCGGTCTCGGCAATGATGCGCGGCTTGCCCATGCGCCGGGCCAGCATGGCCTGGCCGATCACGTTGTTGATCTTGTGGGCACCAGTGTGGTTGAGGTCTTCGCGCTTCAGGTAGATCTGCGCGCCGCCCAGCTCGCGGCTCGTGCGCGCGGCATGGTAGACAGGCGAGGGACGTCCCACGAAGTGCTTGAGCTCGTACTCGAACTCGGCCAGGAACTCGGGGTCGTGCTGGTAGCGGGCATAGGCCTCGCGCAGTTCGTTGATCGCGTGCGTCAGCGTCTCGCTGACGAAGCTGCCGCCGTAGGAGCCGAAATGGCCTGAAGGGTCAGGTTGCTGATAGGAACTCATGGGGATTCTTTGCAAGTTGTGCATCGGCCGCACGCACGGCGGCGACGAAGCGATGGATTTTTTCGGCGTCCTTGGTGCCCCGCAGGGGCTTGCCATCGGGCCCATGGGCCTCGACGCCGGAACTGACATCAACCGCCAGCGTGGTGCAACGCGGGCGCACTTGCAAAATGCCATCGGTCACGTTTGCAGGCGTGAGTCCACCAGACAAAACGAGGTGAGAGCCGACGCTTGGTGGAAGGAGTGACCAATTGAATGCCTTGCCGCCGCCGCCGTACCCCTCGACATGGGCGTCGAGCAGGATGGCCTGGGCGTTTGAAAAATCGTGTGCGTATTTTACGAGGTCGAATTGTGCCGCATCCGGGCCCAGGGGTATACGGGCGGCGCGCAGGTAGGGGCGTGCGCCATTTCCGGTGGCTGTCTGGCATTGCTCAGGCGTTTCGTCGCCATGGAACTGCACGGTGGCGCCGGCAATCAGCGCTGTGGCGGCCTTTACCTCTTCGGTGCTGGCGTTCACGAACAGCAGCACCGGGGTGACGAAGGGCGGCAGGCGCCGCGCCAGCTCGGCAGCACGCGCTGCCGTGACGGCGCGCGCACTCTGGGCGAACAGCACGAAGCCGATGGCATCGGCGCCCGCCGCCACGGCGGCGTCCACGTCCTGTTCACGCGTCAGGCCGCAGATCTTGATGCGGGTGCGGGCGGCAGGCAGGGGCGTGGTGTGGGAAGGCGATGAAGTGCTCATGGGAGCCAATCATACGCAGCCGTGCGCTGGGGCAGGCCCCACGCGGCGTCGTAGACCGGTCCCTGGAAGTACAGCCCGTCGGGCGAGAAGGTGGGCGCCGCCGCATCGCGCGAGCGCGCCTGCAGCACCTGCTGCATCCACTCGGGCGGCTGGTCGCCGCGTCCGATGGCCACCAGGCAGCCCATGAGGTTGCGGATCATGTGGTGCAAAAAGGCATTCGCCTCGAACTCGAAGCGCCAGTAGCAGGGGCTCCAGCCCAGCTCAGGGTGGGGTTCGCCCAGGCCGCGCCGCGTGATGTCGATGCGCGACAGTGTCTTGATCGGCGACTTGGCCTGGCAGGCCGAAGCCCGGAACGAGGTGAAGTCGTGCTCGCCCAGCAGACAGACGGCCGCCGTGCGCATGGCCGCATGGTCCAGGGGGTGGTAGACCCAGCCCACGCGTCCGGCATCCACGCTCGGGCGCACCGGCGACTGCAGCAGCACGTAGGCATAGCGGCGCGCCACGGCGCTGCCACGCGAGTGAAAGCGGTCGGGCACGTGGCTGGCCCATTGCACCGCAATGTCAGGGGGCAGGAAGGTGTTGGTGCCGCGCACCCAGGAGGAGGGTGGACGGTCCAGGGGCGTGTCGAAGTGCACCACCTGCATCAGGCCGTGCACACCCGCATCCGTGCGGCCTGCGCACAAGGTGCTCACGGGGTGCGTGGCAAAGCGCGCCAGGGCCGCTTCCAGCTTGTCCTGGATGGTGTTGCCGGACAGCTGGCTCTGCCAGCCGCTGTAGGGCTGGCCGTTGTAACTGACACCCAGGGCCACCCTCATGGGCGGGCCTGGGCGGGGGTGGGGTAGCTCAGGGCCGTGGAAGCCGAGTGCATCAGCCCAGTTCGACCAGCATGCGCTGGGCACGGGTCTTGAGGGCGCCGCTCGATTCGGCCACGACCTCTTCGATCAGCGTGCGCGCACCGTCGGTGTCGCCGATGGCATTGAACTCTTCGGCCAGCGCCAGCTTGGTGGCCAGTGGGTCGTCCTGGGCGGCAGCCGATCCGTCGTCGTCCGCAGAGATGGGCACGGCTGCCGTGGGAATCTCCGCTTCGCGCGATGCCGGGGCGGCCATGGGTTTGGAAGGAGCCGTCAGGTCCAGCGACAGTTCGCCCAGGTCGAAGTCCATGGGACCGGAGTCCTGGGCTTCGGCCAGCGGCATGGGGCCGGTGGGCGCCATGGTGAGTTCGTCGCGAGGCGCTGCGGCACGGGCTGCCGGCGCTGGCGTGGGGGCGGGTGCTGGCGCATTCCATGCCGCATCGGCCGTCAGGTCGGGCAGATCGAAATCGTCATTGGACAGCACGGGCTCCATGCGCTGCGGCGCGCGCGGTGCAGGCGCCGCTGCCGTAGCGGTGGCAGCTGCGGCTGCTGCCGCAAATCCACCGGGGGCTGCGGGCGGGGCATCGGTCAGCGCGTCGTCGGGCAGATCCAGGTCGAGGTCCAGGTCCAGGTCGGGCGGCAGGGCGGCGGACGCCACCGGGGCACCCGTGAAGGTGCTGACGAAGGCGCCGGGGATCGAGGGATTCTCGTCTTCCGGCAGGCCGGGACGGCCACCGGGCTGGTACAGGGGATTCTCGGGCTCGATGCCACGGCCCAGGTCGACGATGCGCGCCCAGTCGGGGCCTTCGCCCTGCGTCAGCTTGAACACTTCGCCGGCCACGGCTTCCAGGGCCTTGCGGTCCTGGCGCTTGGCATAGATCTCGGCCAGCTTCACGTGCACGGACACGCGCGCCGGGTTGTGGCGGATGGCTTCCTTGAGGATTTCCTCGGCCTGCAGGTCGCGGCCGTAGGCCAGGTACACGTCGGCTTCGGCCACGGGATCCACGTCACCGCCGGCATCGAGCTGGCTGGGCGAGTAGGCCATGGACGAGCCGGTGGTCATCTCGCTGTTGGCGGTGTCCACGCGCTGGCCGCCACTGGCGCCGAAGAACGAATCGGGCTGGATGCGGCTTTCGAGGAAGGAGCTGTCCACGCCCGCATTGTTGCGGCGGCGCTGGATCACGCGGTAGGCGCCATAGCCCAGCAGCAGGGCCAGCAGGCCACCACCGACCAGGGGGATCATGGGGTCGTCCAGCAGGCCGTCGAGGAAGCTGGGCTCCGCCACCGGAGTGGGCGCGGGCAAAACGATGGGCTTGGAGGCCGGGGCTGCTGGCGCCGTTGCGGCGGCCGCGTCCGATGCGGGTGCTGCGCTGGCTTCTGCCGACGCGCCGCTGGTGGGTTCGGACGCCGCCGTGACCGGTGGCGCTTCGGGGGCGGCAGGCGTGGCAGGCACGCCGGGCACGGCCACCTGGGCCGGAGCGCTGGCTGCTGCCGCGGGAGCGGCGACCGGCGGTGCTGCCGGCGTGGCAGGCGTCGAGGGCGCTGCAGCCGATGCAGCGCCCAGCTTGTTCAGGTCGCTGATGTTCTTGGACAGCTCGGCCATGCGGGCCGATGCGTCGCTGGCCTGCTTGTCCTTGGCCAACTGGTCTTCGGCGGCCTTCTGGCCCTTCACCGAGCCCTTGGACAGCGTGAGCTTGTCAGGAGCCGCCGTGGCAGGCTTGCTGTCTTCCACCCGGGTCTGCACCGAGCCCTTGGCCGAGCGTTCGGCCGAGGCCACGGTGGTGGACGGGGCGGATTCGGCCAGCTTGCGGCGGAAGGCGCCGAAGTCACGGCTTTGCGCAGCCAGGAGTTGGCGGGCTTCGGGCGCGGGCGTGGCCTGGGCCGTGGCCTGGTCAGGCATCTGCAGCACGGAGCCTGCCTTGATGCGGTTGATGTTGCCGCCGATGAATGCGTCTGGGTTGGCCCGCTGCATGGCCACCAGCATCTGGTCGAGCGAGACGCCGCCTGGCCGGTTGGCGTTGGCGATGCGGCCAGCCGTGTCACCGGCCTGCACGGTCACGCTGCCTTCGGCAGGCGTGGCGCGGGGGGCGGCCGGTGCGCGGGCGGTGGCAGGTGCCGATGCCGCAGCGGACGAAGGGCGGCCCGCCACGGCGGGCGGGGTCTCTGCGCGCGAAGCGGGCGGTGTGATCTGGGGCGCCGCCGTGACCGCGGGCGCCGGGCGGCGCATGGCTGGCGGGTCGAACAGCATGGTGTAGCTGCGCACCAGGCGGCCAGAGCCCCAGGAGGCATCGAGCACCAGGTCGACGAAGGGGTCGTTCACCGGACGGTCGCTGGACAGGCGCAGCACGGCGGTGCCATCGGCACGGCGCTGCAGCTGCACCTGCAGGTTGTTCATGGTGGGCGAGTATTCCATGCCCTGGGCGCGGAACACTTCCGGCGTGGCCGTGGCCGCCTTCAGCGTCTCAGCCTCCGCAGGGGTGATCTGCGGCAGGTCGATCTCGGCGCGCAGGGGTTCGCCCAGCGCGGATTGCACGGTGATGCGGCCCAGCGCGAGCGCGGACGCATCGGTGGCGTAGAGCCCGGCAGTTGCCACGGCCGCAGCCGCCAGCACAGAAAATTTCCAACGATGCATGTTTGCCATCAACTGATTGGGTTGTGCGGCTCGGTCGAGCGGTGCTGTTTTTCTCATGGTCTGGTCCCGCCCCGGCGCGTGAAAATATGTAAAAAGCACCATAGCATCAATGTTTTGCACTGACAAGCTGAGGTGGCGCGGAAGCTTTGCGCCCGGTGTCCATGCCCCAACTTGGGGCATGCAGATGTTGCCAATTGCCAACGTCACGTAACCGGGTGTGTCAATGCGCTGGGCACAAAAAAGCGCGCGCAATGGGCATTGCGCGCGCTTTGGCTGGGCTCCAGGAGCCTTGGCGACGCCGGTAGTTTACGCTGCCAGCAGGATGCGCAGCATGCGGCGCAGGGGTTCGGCCGCGCCCCAGAGCAGTTGATCGCCAATGGTGAAGGCGCCCACGTACTCGGGACCCATGGCCAGCTTGCGCACGCGGCCCACGGGGATGGTCATGGTGCCGGTCACGGCCACGGGCGTCAGGTCCTTGATGGTGGCTTCACGCGTGTTGGGCACCACCTTCACCCACTCGTTGTCGGCGGCGATCATGGCCTCGAGGTCGGCCACGGGCACGTCCTTCCTGAGCTTGAAGGTCAGGGCCTGGCTGTGGCAGCGCATGGCGCCCACGCGCACGCAGAAACCGTCCACCGGGATGGCGGG
>JAZKEE010000263.1:0-24793 GCA_040387235.1 Pseudomonadota bacterium | reverse complement strand
GGCCCATGGGCACGATCAGGATGATGGCGATCGGCAGGGTCAGGCTTTCGTACTGGGCAGCCAGCACAAGGAACACCAGCAGGATGGCGATGGGGAACACCAGCACGGCGGAATTGCCGGCCAGGATTTCCTGGTAAGTCAGCTCAGTCCACTCGAAGCCGATGCCCTTGGGCAGTGTTTCGGCAGCGATGCGCTCGATGGCGTCCTGGGCCTGGCCCGACGAGAAGCCGGGACCGGGCTGGCCGTTCACGTCGGCGGCCAGGAAGCCGTTGTAGCGCATGGCGCGCTCGGGGCCGAAGCTCGGCTCGAGCTTCATCAGCGCCGACAGCGGCACCATCTCACCCGTGGTGGAGCGCACCTTGAGCAGGCCCACGTCGTCGCTGCGGGCACGGAAGGCCGCATCGGCCTGCACGCGCACGCTGTAGGTGCGGCCGAACTGGTTGAAGTCGTTGGCGTACAGGCTGCCCAGGTAGATCTGCAGCGTCTCGAAGATGTCGGTCACCGGCACGCCGAGCTGGCGCGCCTTGGTGCGGTCGATGTTCGCGTACAGCTGCGGCACGTTGACCTGCCAGCTCGTGAACAGGCCGGCCAGCTCGGGCGTCTGGTAGGCCTTGGCCATGAAGGCCTTGACGGCACCGTCCATGGCCTCGTAGCCCAGCGAGGCGCGGTCTTCGATCTGCAGCTTGAAACCGCCCGTGGTACCCAGGCCCGCCACCGGTGGCGGCGGGAACATGGCGATGAAGGCCTCCTGGATGGCGCCGAACGACTGGTTCAGCTGGCCGGCCACGGCACCGCCGCTCTGGTCGGCGCGGGTGCGCTCGGCAAAGGGCTTGAGCGTGGCGAACACGATGCCGGAGTTGGAGCTGTTGGTGAAGCCGTTGATCGACAGGCCGGGGAAGGCGATGGCGTCTTCCACGTTGGGGTTCTTCTTCATGATGTCGCCCATGCGGCGGATCACGTCCTCGGTGCGGTCCAGCGTGGCGCCGTCGGGCAACTGGGCAAAGCCGATCAGGTACTGCTTGTCCTGGCCGGGCACGAAGCCGCTCGGGACCAGCTTGAACAGGCCGAAGGTCGCACCCACCAGCACCAGGTAGATCACCAGCATCAGCGCCTTGCGGCCGATGACACGCTTGACCCCGCCGCTGTAGGCCTCGGAGCCACGGTGGAACACGCGGTTGAAGCCGCGGAACACACCGCCCAGCACCTTGTCCATGCCGCGCGTGAGCGCGTCCTTGGGCTCGTTGTGGCCCTTGAGCAGCAGCGCGCTGAGCGCAGGCGACAGGGTCAGCGAGTTGATGGCCGAGATCACCGTGGAGATGGCGATGGTGACCGCGAACTGGCGGTAGAACTGGCCCGTGAGCCCGCTGATGAAGGCCAGCGGCACGAACACCGCCACCAGCACCAGCGCGATGGCGATGATGGGGCCCGACACCTCTCGCATGGCGCGGTAGGTGGCCTCGCGCGGCGACAGCCCTTCGGCGATGTTGCGCTCCACGTTCTCCACCACCACGATGGCGTCGTCCACCACGATGCCGATGGCCAGCACCAGGCCGAACAGGCTCAAAGCGTTGATCGAAAAGCCCAGCAGGTGCAGCACGGCGAACGTACCCACCACCGACACCGGCACGGCCAGCAGTGGGATGATGGAAGCGCGCCAGGTCTGCAGGAACAGGATCACCACCACCACCACCAGCGCGATGGCTTCGAGCAGGGTCTGGATCACGGACTTGATGGATGCACGCACGAACTGCGTGGGGTCGTAGGCGATGCGGAACTCCACGCCTTCAGGCATGTTCTTCTGCAGCTCGTCCATGGTCTTGCGCACGTTGGCCGAGATGTCCAGGGCATTGGAGCCCGGCGCCTGGAACACGCCCATGCCCACGGCGGGGTCGTTGTTGAGCAGCGAGCGCAGCGAGTAGTCGGCCGCGCCCAGCTCCAGGCGGGCGATGTCGCGCAGGCGCGTCACCGCACCGTCGGTGCCGGTCTTGACGATGATGTCGCCGAAGTCGTCCTCGGTCTGCAGCCGGCCCTGGGCGTTGATGGACAGTTGCAGGTCCACGCCGGGCAGGCCGGGCGATGCACCCACCACGCCGGCGGCGGCCTGCACGTTCTGGCCGCGGATGGCGGACACCACGTCGCTGGCCGAGAGGCCGCGCTGCGCGACCTTCTGCGGGTCGAGCCAGACGCGCATGGAGTAGTCGCCACCGCCGAAGATCTGCACCTGGCCCACGCCCTGGATGCGCGCCAGGCGATCCTTGACGTTGAGCACGGCGTAGTTGCGCAGGTAGTCGATGTCATAGCGGCCGTTGGGCGAGACCATGTGCACGACCATGGTCAGGTCGGGTGCGCTCTTGACCGTGGTGACACCCAGGCGGCGCACTTCTTCGGGCAGGCGCGGCTCAGCCTGCGAAACGCGGTTCTGCACCAGCTGCTGGGCCTTGTCAGGGTCGGTGCCCAGGGCGAAGGTGACGGTCAGCGTCATCACGCCGTCGGTCGTGGCCTGGCTGCCCATGTAGAGCATGCCTTCCACGCCGTTGATGGATTCCTCCAGCGGCGTGGCCACGGTCTCGGCGATGACCTTGGGATTGGCGCCCGGGTACTGGGCGCGCACCACCACCGAGGGGGGAGCCACCTCGGGGTATTCGGAGATCGGCAGGCTGCGCAGCGCGATCAGCCCCCCGAGGAAGATGAGCACCGACAGCACCCCGGCGAAGATGGGGCGGTCGATGAAGAAGCGGGATAGATTCATGGCAGGTCTTTCAGCATGGCGTGGTGTTCACGTGTGCGCTGGTTTGTCTTCTTCATGCGGCAGGCGACTTGGCGGCGCGGGCTTCCTTGCGGTCGGCTGCAGGGATTTCGGCCTTGGCGGTCATGGGGACGGATTGCGGCGCAACGACGGCGCCGGGGCGCACGCGCTGCAGGCCGTTGACGATGATGGTCTCGCCGGCCTTCAGGCCCGAGGTGACCACGCGCAGGCCCTCGACGGGCGCGCCGAGCGTGATTTCGCGGTACTCGGCCTTGTTGCCCTCGCCCACCACCAGCACGAACTTCTTGTTCTGGTCCGTGCCCACGGCGCGCTCATTGACCAGGATGGCCTGCGAGCTGCGCGACTGGCCCATGCGGATGCGCGCGAACTGGCCAGGGATGAGGTCGCCATCGGCGTTGTCGAACACGGCGCGCACGCGCACCGTGCCGCTCTTGGCATCGACCTGGTTGTCGATGAGCTGCAGCTTGCCCGCATGCGGCGTGCCGCCCGAGGTGCCGGTGCCCATCTGCACGGGGATGCGTTCGATCAGGGTGCGCGCGCTGCTGCCGGACTTGAGGTCCTGCAGAGCCTTCACCACGATCTGCTCGTCGGAGTCGAAGCTGGCGTAGATCGGGCTCACCGAGACCAGCGTGGTCAGCACCGGCGCGCCGGCTCCCGAGGCCACCAGGTTGCCCACGGTGACTTCGATGCGGCCCACGCGGCCCGCCACGGGGGCACGCACCTGGGTGTAGCCGAGGTTCAGGCGCGCGGCCTGCAGGGCCGCCTGGGCGGCACGCAGGTTGGCATCGGCCTCGCGCTGGGCGTTCTGGCGTTCGTCGTGCTCGCGCTGGGCGATGGCGCTTTCCTGCAGCAGGCGCGTGGCGCGCTCCATTTCGCTGCGGGTGTAGGAGACGCGGGCCTGCGCAGCGGCGACCTGTGCGTCCGCACGGTCCACCTCGGCGGCGTACGGCGCGGGGTCCACGGTGATCAGCAGGTCGCCCTGCTTGACCAGCGAACCTTCACGGAAGTGCACGGCCTGCACGGCACCCGAGACGCGCGGACGGATGTCCACGCGCTGCACGGCTTCGAGCCGGCCCGAGAACTCGTCCCACAGGGCGATCTCCTGCTGCAGCACGGCCGCCACCGAGACGGGCACCGCCTGGGGTTGCGCCGCGCCGGCCGTAGCCTGGGCCGAAGGAGACTGGAACACCAGCACGGACGACGCCACGACGGCGGTGACAGCAGTGGCCAGGGTGGCCAGGCCCAGGGGGCGCTTGGGGAAGGGAAGATGGAAGTTCATGGTGACTTTCAGTGGCGGGGCAGCCCTTGTGGAGCACGCCCCGGCATGGTTTTCAAAATCGGATGCAAGGAATGGGAGCGGTGGAGTCTGGACACTGACGCCGTGGCAAGGTCAACACCGGCTACACAAGACGGCAGCTGGCGTGTCGGCAGTGGCAGTGCTCCCGGGTGCAGCAGCCTGCAGGTGGATAACGTTCATGTGTGATTCCTCCGTGTCATTGAAATGGGCAAAAAACAGATCAGCAAAAAATGCGGGCAACAGCCGGTCCGTACCGCTCGCAGACGGCACCTGCACTGGCTCCTGGCCAGTCATGGGCAAAGCCTCTCCCCGCCGGCACCAATGGCCGGAAATTTCGGGGTGAGCGCTTTGCTCGGTAAGTGGGGTGGCGGGAGTATCGAACCTCAACTTAAGTTGAGGTCAACCACTTCCTACAAACCCTGGGGTCTCAGGTAGGGGCCGGACATCGGGTGTCCTCGAAAAACTGCCGGATCTGCACCAGCGCACCTTCGGCGCATGGGCATTCGCGCTGCTCTGCCTCCAGGGCCTCGGGCATCTCTCCGGCTTTGGGAAACACATGGCGCCGCACCAGCAGGCCGGCGGACTCAAGGCGCGCGGCATAGGCCAGCGCCTCGTCGTGCATGGGATCGGTGTCGCCTACCATCACCAGCGTGGACGGCAGGCCGGCCAGGCGGTGCGCGGTGGCAGGCACGGCATAGGGGTGTTCGGCGTCGCGCGGGCAGCGCAGAAAGTTGCGCCAGCCCTCGGTCCACTTGCAGCCGGTGGCATCGCCCGTGGCCTCGCGCACTGACGCAGTGCCCACGCAGGGGTCGAGCATGGGCGACAGCAAAATCTGCCCGGCCAGCGGCGGGTGCGACTGGTCGCGCGCCATCACGGAGACGGCGGCGGCCAGGTTGCCACCGGCCTCTTCGCCGGCCAGGTAGATCTGCGCACCCTGACCGCCGAGCTTGACACGGTTGCGAAAGGCCCACTGCAGTACGCCATAGCCGGTGTTGACCGGCTGGGGAAACGGCGTGAGCGGGTAGGCCACCGACACCACCACCGCACCAGCCCGTTCGAGCAGGTCGGCCACGGTGCAGCCGGTATCCAGGTCACCCGTGGTGAACGCACCGCCGTGGAAATGCACCACCAGCGGCGAAGGCTTGCCGGGCTGCTTGCGGCCGTAGACGCGCACCGCCACCTCTTCGCCCTTGGCCACCTCAATGGTGGCATCGGTGCGCTGGGAGGCGCCCGCTGCTGCGCCAGAGGCCTTGGAAGAGGCCCCGGCACGGGAGGACGGCGAAGATGGCGACGGACGGTCGGGCTGCATGGCATGGACCCATTGGATTGACGATGGATGAAATGTAGTACCTTGCCGCTTTCCGATAAACAGGCCAAACACCACCGCACTGTTTCTAAAAGCTCAACAATCCCGCCCAGGCCGCATGTGAGAATTACCCTGCACCCACTGGTGGGTGCAAGTACAAAGTACAAGGAGAGCCCATGGACCAGATACAGGCCATGCGCATATTCGTGCGGGTGGTGGAGGCCGGCACGTTCACAAGGGCGGCGGATTCGCTTTCGCTGCCCAAGGCCACGGTCACCAAGCATGTGCAGGCGCTGGAAGAGCGCCTGCGCGTGAAGCTGCTCAACCGCACCACGCGCCGCGTCACCGTGACAGCCGACGGCGCCGCCTACTATGAGCGTACCGTGCGCCTGTTGACCGACCTGGACGACATCGAGGCGAGCATGACCAATGCCCGCTCGAACCCGCGCGGGCGCCTGCGGGTGGACGTGGGCACCTCGATGGCGCAGTTGCTCATCCTGCCGAACCTGGCCGAGTTCCATGCGCGCTACCCCGATATCCAGGTGGACCTGGGCGTGAGCGACCGCATGGTGGACCTGATCAGCGACAACGTGGACTGCGTGATCCGCGGCGGCGAGCTGACCGACCAGTCGCTGGTGGCGCGGCGCATCGGCAACCTCGAGTTCATTACCGTCGCCTCGCCCGAGTACCTGGCGCGCCAGGGTACGCCCACGCACCCCCTGGAAATCGAGGAGAAGCACTCCATCGTCGTCTATTTTTCGCCCCAGACGGGGCGCCATTACCCGCTCGAGTTCCGCAAGGGCGAGGAATCCGTGGACATCACCGGCCCCTACCAGGTGAGCGTGAACGAGAGCAATGCCTACGTGACCGCCGCCGTGGCGGGCCTGGGCATCGCCCAGATCACGAGCTTCCAGGCCACGCGGCATCTGGAGAACGAGGCGCTGGTGCGCATTCTTCCCGAGTGGACGCAGCCCCTGCTGCCGATCTACGTGGTGTACCCGCCCAACCGCCACCTGAGCGCCAAGGTGCGCGCGTTCGTGGACTGGACGGCCGAGCTGGTGCAGCGCAACTCGCACCTGCAGAGGACGTTTTGAAGGGCAAGGGCCGCATCCTCGGTATGCTTGCAGCATGAACGCCCCCGATACCCCGACGCCCGAACCCGAGCCCCCGCCAGAAGCCCCACCCGCCAAACCAGTGCAACCGCGCAACCCGCTGCACGGCGTGACGCTGGAGGCCATGGTGGTGGCCCTGGTCGACTATTTCGGCTGGGAAGAGCTGGGCCAGCGCGTACCCGTGCGCTGCTTCCAGAGCGACCCGAGCGTGGCCTCGAGCCTCAAGTTCCTGCGCAAGACACCCTGGGCGCGCGAGAAGGTCGAGAGCCTGTACCTGTACATGCTGCGCGACCACCGGCGCAACACCAAGGAATAAGGCAGGCCAGACCGCCTGGACTCAGGCCGGCTCTGCCACGGGCAGGTAGCGCTCGATATGCCCCATGGCGCGGGCCACGTACTCCTCCTTCTCGCCCACCGGGGCGAAGTAGTGCAGGGCGGCCGCCGCCTCCTCCACCCCCGCCAGGCGGGCAATCACCCAGCCCGCCAGGTAGGACGAAGACAGGCAACCGCCGGCCGTGGCGACGTTGCCCCGGGCAAACAGCGGCTGGTCCAGCACAGTGACGCCGGCCGCCTGCACCCAGGGCCGGGTGGTCAGGTCGGTGCAGGCGGGCACGCCATCGAGCAGGCCCAGTTTGGCCAGGACCAGGGCTCCGGAGCACTGCGCGCCCAGCAGTTGGCGCGCGGGGTCGAACTGCATCTGTTCCATCAGCGCGGCATCCTCCACCACCTCGCGCGTCTTGATGCCGCTGCCCACCAGCACCGCATCGGCCCCCTGCGCCCAGGCCAGCGAGGCGTGGTGCGGCTCGACCACGACGCCGTTCATGGAGCGAACACGGGCCTCGGGGCACACCAGCGCCACCTCCCATCCCGGGCGCTTGACCCGGTTCAGGATGCCCAGGGCGATCAGGGAGTCGAGTTCATTGAAGCCGTCGAAGGCCAGCAGGGCAATGCGCATGGTGGGATGTTGTCTGAGGGTGGAGGGAGCGGTCATCGTAGGCACCCGGTTCAGTACAATCAAGAAATTGTCATAGATACGCTTGGGATTGCCATGGGCCAGGTCCGGTACAAACAAGTGGTCGATGCGCTCGCGGCCGATATCCGCGCCGGCCGGCTGCGGCCCGCCACCCGGCTGCCCACGCACCGTGAACTGGCAGCGAAGCACGGCCTGGCGCTGGCCACAGCCAGCCGGGTGTATGCGGAGCTGGAGGCCATCGGCCTGGTGGTGGGTGAAACCGGGCGCGGCACCTTCGTGCGCGACCCCTCGTACCCGCGGCCGGGTGCGGACCTCACCGCGCCACAGGCCAGTGCCATCGATCTGTCGTTCAACAATCCCAGCGTGCCTGGCCAGACCGAGCAATTGCGCGAGGCCCTGCGCCAGCTCGCGGCATCGGGCGACCTGGAATCGCTGCTGCACTACCAGCCCTACGGCGGGCGCCTGCACGAGCGCGCCATCGTGGCGCGGCACCTGCAATCAAGGCTGCTCAAGGTCACCGGCGAGCAGGTGCTCATCGTCAACGGCGCACAGCACGGCATGGCGGTTGCGGCGCTGGGGCTTCTCAACCCCGGCGACATCGTGGCCGTGGACGCCCTCACCTACCCGGGCTTTCGCGTGCTGGCCGAGCGCCTGCGGCTGGACCTGGCGCCCGTGCCCATTGGCCCCGAGGGCACTGACCTCGATGCCCTGCAGCGCCTGTG
This sequence comes from Pseudomonadota bacterium, assembly GCA_040387235.1. GTDB lineage: Bacteria > Pseudomonadota > Gammaproteobacteria > Burkholderiales > Burkholderiaceae_C > Acidovorax. Next base: position 16,616 of record JAZKEE010000263.1, on the reverse strand, counting down.
CCATGCGCGACCCGTGCGCGCCATCTACACCATGCCCACCTTGCACAACCCGCTCGGGTGCGTGATGCCGGCGCGTGCACGCGGGCGGCTGGCAATGATCGCCCGCCAGCACGACCTGCTGGTGATCGAGGACGCACCCTACGCCTACCTGGCAGGCGACGCCCTGGTGCCCATCGCCGCGCTCGCCCCGGAGCGCACGGTGTACGTATCGAGCCTGTCCAAGAACGTGGCCACCGGCCTGCGCTTCGGCTTTGTGGCGGCGGCGCCGGCGCTGATCGCGCCCCTGGAGCGCGCGATCCGCGCCACCTCGTGGAACACGGCCGGCGTGCTCACGGCCATTGCCTGCGCCTGGATCGAGGATGGCACCGTGGCCCGGCTGGAGGCCGAAAAGCGCACCGACACTGCGCAGCGCCAGGCCCTGGTGACCAGCGCGCTGCGCGGCCTGCCGATGGTGCGCCACCCGCACTCCTACTTCGTCTGGCTGCCGCTCGGCGATGACCAGCGCGCCGACCGCATCGCGGCCACGCTGCTGCAGCGCGGCGTGACCGTCTCCACTGCCGAAGCATTCGCCACCACCACCCACGTGCCCCAGGCGCTGCGCGTGGCCCTGGGCTCCGTGGCGCTGGAGGACCTGCCCCACGCCCTGGCGCTGGTTCGGCAGGCCGTGGAGCAGGATTCCTCCTAGTCCGTAAAGGCGACGGACTGGCGTGCGCGCCGATCCACGTGCAGGCTGAAGATATCGGGCCGCGCATAGTGGCCCACCACGTCGAAGTCGTAGCGCGCACGCACCAGCTCGTCCGTGTCGATCTGCGCGGTGAGCAAGCCGGTCTTGCCCGGCAGCGGGCCGGCGAGCACATCGCCCAGTGGCCCCACGATGACGCTGTTGCCGCGGATCAGCGGGCGGTCGGCATCCCAGCCGGGGGCATCCACGCCCAGCTCACGCGGCGAGGGCTGCACCTGGCAGGCGCTGATGACAAAGCAGCGCCCCTCGTGCGCGATGTGGCGCATGGAGCACTGCCAGATGTCGCGCTCGTCCACCGTGGGCGCGCACCAGATCTGCACGCCCTGGGCATACATGGCCGTGCGAAGCAGGGGCATGTGGTTTTCCCAGCAGATCACGCCCCCCACGCGGCCGGCGCCCGACTCGACCACCGGCAGGGTGGAGCCATCGCCCTGGCCCCAGATCAGGCGCTCGGTGCCCGTGGGCATGAGCTTGCGGTGCTTGGCCACCAGGCCCTTTTCGGGGTCGAAGTACAGCGCCGTGCAGTACAGCGTGCTGCCTGCGCGCTCGATCACGCCAAGCACCAGTGTGGCCCCCGTGCGCTGCGCCAGGCCGGCCAGGGCTTCGGTCTCGGGCCCGGGCACATCGATGGCGCTGGCGTGGTAGCGCGCATAGGCCTCGCGCCCCTCGGGCAGGCGGTAGCCCAGGCGCGTGCCGAAGATCTCGCCCTTGGGGTAGCCGCCCAACAGCGCCTCGGGCATGACGACGAGGCGGGCCCCGCTGGCCTTGATGTCGCCCTCGAAGGCGAGCACGTTGGCCAGGGTCTGGGCGGTGCCATCGGGGGAAGATCCGATCTGCAGGGCGGCGACGGTGGAAAGGGTCATGGCGTGGGTCCGTTGGATTGAAGACAACCGCAGTGTTGCCAAAGCACTAAGATGAATCAACGCCTCTCCACTGCTGATTGATATGAACGAAATTGATATCGGGTTCGACCTGAACGTGCTGCGCGTGTTCGAGGCGCTGTACGAAGAGGGTGGTGCCACGCGCGCCGCGCTGCGGCTGTCGCTCACGCAGTCCGCCGTGAGTGCGGCGCTGGGCCGGCTGCGCAAGGTCTATGGCGACGCGCTGTTCACGCGCACGGGGCGCGGCCTGGCGCCCACGCTGCGTGCGCAGGAGCTCAAGCCCGTGATCAGCGAGGCGCTCAACAAATGCCGCGAGAGCCTGGCCCTGGGCACATCGCCCGCGGCGCGCTACCAGGGCCGCTCGGTGGTGCTGGGCCTGTCGGACGATTTCGAGATCGCCCTGGGTCCGTGGCTGGTGCAATTGCTGGCGCAGCATGCGCCGGGGCTGCGGCTGGCGTTTCGCCAGACGCACAGCCAGATCGTGGCCGAGATGCTGATGGCGCGTGAAGTCGACCTGGCCATCACGGCCGGGGGCTTTGCCACGCGCTGGCTGAGCCACCAATCGCTTGGAGAAGGCGGCTACGCCTGCGTGGTCGATGCACCCACCGGCCGGCGCAAGGCGCCGCTGCGCCTGACGGTAGAGGACTACGTGGCGCGCGACCACATCCTCATTTCATCGGGTGGTTTCATCGGCGTGGTGGACGAAGTGCTGGCCGCCCTGGGCCACAGGCGCCGGGTGGTGGCATCGACCACGCACTTCGCCGCCCTGCCCTACCTGCTCAAGGGCACCCAGGCCGTGGCCACAGTGCCTGCGCACGCCGCCCATGCCATGGCACGCTTGTGCGGCCTGGCGGTTCTGCCCTGCCCCGTCGCCATGCCGCGCTTTGCCGTGGAACTGGGCTGGCGTACCGATGCGCTGCGCGACTCGGCCGTGGCGCAGGTGCAATCGGTGGTCGCCGGGCAATGGAAGGCCATGCCGCTGAATGCAGCGTAACCAGCGCCTGCCAGTTCGAACGCCCAAAGCGGCACGGCGCGCAGGTTGCCTCAGGCCATGTCGGTCGAGCGCGACAGCGCTTCATGGACCGCCAGGTCCGCCTGCATGGCCGAGAGCTTCGCCCGCACCAGGCCGAGTGCGTCGCTGCCGATCAGCAGGTGCTCGGGCGGCTCGGCCATGTCCACCAGCGCGAGGATGGCGGCGGCAGCCTTGTCCGGATCGCCCAGCTGCCTGCCGCTCTTGTCCATGCGCGATTGCCGGATGGGATCGAACAGGCTGTCGTAGTCGGCGATGGAGCGCGCGCTGCGAACCATCGAGCGGCCGGCCCAGTCCGTCCGGAAGGAGCCTGGCGCGACCGCCGTCACGGCGATCCCGAAGCCCTTGACTTCCTTGGCCAGGGTTTCGGAGATGCCTTCCAGCGCGAACTTGCTGCCGCAGTAGTAGGCGATCCCGGGCATCGTGATGTGCCCACCCATCGAGGTGATGTTGATGATGTGCCCACGCCGGCGTTCGCGCATGAACGGCAGGAAGGCCTTGATGACGGCCACCGCGCCGAAGACGTTCACGTCGAACTGGTGGCGCATCTCATCGAGGGCCGACTCCTCCAGGATGCCCTCGTGGCCGTAGCCCGCGTTGTTGATCACGACATCCACCGGCCCGATCTGCGCCTGGATGTCTGCAGCCAGGGGGGCGACCGCATCGAACTGCGTGACGTCGAGAAGTTTCACATGGGCCTGCCCGCGAAATTGCCGCTCGCAATCGGCGGCTGCCTGCGCAGTGCGAACGGTTCCAACGACGCGGTGGCCGGCCTGCAGGGCCGCATGGGCGATGGCGTGGCCAAAGCCGCTGCTGATGCCCGTGATGAAGAATGTCTTGGTGTTTTGCATGCAGGAATTCTAGGAACCGGGTGCCTCGCGGGCCAGCCGCAATCCTCTGCATGCATTGCCTATTCGTATGAAACTCATCAAGCATCCGGCTGCTTTTTGCCTGATTTGATGCACAGTACGCTGCATGGACCAACCGCGTGCGTCAACACCGATCCCTGAGCGCGCCCTCGGTGCGCGCGAAGAGCGCCAGGCCCGCATGGTGGCGCTGTTGAAGCGGCTCGCGCCCCGCGAGGGCTACACCCTCACGGGTCTCCCGGACGTGCGCTTCCTGCGCTCCGACCGCCCCCTGGCATCGACCCCCGTGCTCTACGAGCCCGGGATCGTCATCGTCTGCCAGGGGCGCAAGCGGGGCTTCTGGGCGAACCAGGTCTACCTCTACGATGCCCAGCACTACCTGGCGGTGTCCATGCCGGTTCCGTTCACCATGGAGACCGACGCCAGTGCCGACGAGCCACTGCTGGCGATCTACTTCAGCCTGGATTTCACCGTGCTGGCCAGCATGGCGCTGCAACTCGATGCACTCGCCGAGCGCCAGGCGCTGGCGCCGGTCGGCATGTTCTCGACACCGATGGACGTTGCGCTGGCACAGACCGTACTGCGATTTCTCGAAGCCATGGACTCCCCGGTGGAGGCGGTGGTGCTCGGGCCAGCGATGGTGCGCGAAATCTACTTTCGGGTGCTCATCGGCGAGCAGGGCGCATCGATGCGCGCAGCACTCGCCAGCCAGGGGCAGTTCGGAAAGATCGCCAAGGCAGTGCGGCGCATCCACACCACCTTCAGCGAGCGCCTCACCGTCGATCACCTGGCCCGCGAAGCGGGCATGAGCATCCCCACGTTCCACGCGCACTTTCGGTCGGTCACGCAGAACTCTCCGATGCAATACCTCAAGTCGGTGCGTCTGCACCAGGCCCGGCTGGTGATGCTGCGCAACGGGAAGACAGCGGCCGCCGCCAGCAGCGAGGTGGGGTATGAAAGCGCATCGCAGTTCAGCCGCGAGTTCAAGCGCTTCTTCGGGCTGAGCCCGGGCGATGAAGTGGCGCGCCTGAAAGCGAGCTTTGCGATGCCATCGCTGCCTGGCAGGCACGGGTGGGTGACGTCGCACTGACGGGCGTACCAGCCCCGCAACGCCTGTGCGGCGCGGCCCCCGCATCCGCCGCGCGGCAGATGCGATGCGGCCAGGGCCTCAGTCCCCCGTGGCGACCAGGAAGTTGCGGCTGATGCCGCCGCCCAGGTCGTTCACGCGGTCCAGGAACTGCGTGAGGAAAGCGTGCAACCCGGTGGAGAGGATCTCGTCGATGCGGCCGTACTGCAGGTCGGCCAGCAGGCGGCCGGCGCGGCGCTGGGTCTCGGACGAATGGTCGTTGGCCAGCACGGCCAGGTTGTCCACCACCTCGCGCATGCTGGCATGCAGCGAGCGCGGCATGTCGCGGCGCAGGATCAAGAGGTCCGCCACGCGGCCCGGGGTGATCACGTCGCGGTAGACCTTGCGGTAGACCTCGAAGGCCGAGACGCTGCGCAGGATGGCGCTCCAGTGGTAGAAGTCGTTCTCCTGGTTGCGCTCGCTGGCGCGGCCGAAGAAATCCTTCTTCACGGCGTGGAACTTCACGTCCAGCAGGCGCGCGGTGTTGTCCGAGCGCTCAAGGAAGGTGCCCATGCGCAGGAAGTGGAAGGCCTCGTCCTGGAGCATGGTGCCCAGCGTGACGCCGCGCGACAGGTGCGAGCGGTACTTGACCCACTCGAAGAACTGGCCCGGGTCGCGCTCGTAGGCATCGCCCTTGAGCAGGCGCTGCAGTTCCAGCCAGGTCTGGTTCTGGGTTTCCCAGATCTCGGTGGTCAGCGCGCCGCGCACGGCACGGGCGTTCTCGCGCGCAGCGCGCAGGCAGGAGACGATGGACGAGGGGTTCTCGCCATCGCGCACCATGAAGTGCAGCACGCGCTCGGGCGTCACTTCGCCATGCTTGGCGGTGTAGGCGGGGATCAGTTCGCTGATGGAAAGCAGGCCTTCCCAGCCCTCCTGCGCCACAGCGGCGGACTGGGGCAGCAACGAGGTCTCGTAGCTGACGTTCAACATGCGGGCGGTGTTCTCTGCCCGCTCGGTATAGCGGGACATCCAGAACAGGTGATCGGCGGTGCGGCTGAGCATTATGGGGTCCCTCCTTCTCCGAGCACCCAGGTGTCCTTGGTGCCCCCGCCTTGTGATGAATTGACGACCAGCGAACCCTCCTGCAGGGCCACGCGGGTCAGGCCGCCGGCGACCATCTGCACCTCGCGCCCGCTGAGCACGAAGGGGCGCAGGTCGATGTGGCGCGGGGCAATGCCGCTTTCCACATAGGTGGGGCAGCTCGACAGGCTGAGCGTGGGCTGGCCGATGTAGCCGGCCGGATTGGCCAGCAGCGCACGGCGGAAGTCCTCGATCTCGGCCTTGGTGGCGGCCGGGCCGATGAGCATGCCGTAGCCGCCCGCGCCGTGCACTTCCTTGACCACCAGCTCGTGCAGGTGGTCCAGCACGTACTGCAGGTCGTCCTGCTTGCGGCACATCCAGGTGGGCACGTTCTTCAGAATGGGCTCCTGGCCCAGGTAGAAGCGGATCATCTCGGGCACGTAGGGGTAGACCGACTTGTCGTCGGCCACGCCCGTGCCCACGGCGTTGCAGATGCCCACGTTGCCAGCGCGGTAGGCCTCCATCAGGCCCGCGCAGCCCAGTGTGGAGGTGCGGCGAAACACCTGCGGATCGAGAAAGTCGTCGTCCACGCGGCGGTAGATCACGTCCACGCGCTGCAGGCCGCGCGTGGTGCGCATGTAGACGAAGCGGTCCTTGACCACCAGGTCCTGCCCCTCGACCAGCTCCACCCCCATCTGCTGGGCGAGGAAGGCGTGCTCGAAGTAGGCGCTGTTGTGCATGCCCGGCGTGAGCACCACCACCGTGGGTTCGTCGGCCGTGGCAGGGGCGCTGGCGCGCAGGGTCTCGAGCAGCATGTCGGGGTAGTGGGCCACGGGCGCCACCTTGTGCATGCTGAACAGGTCGGGAAACAGCCGCATCATCATCTTGCGGTTTTCCAGCATGTAGCTCACGCCGCTGGGCACGCGCAGGTTGTCCTCGAGCACGTAGTACTCGCCCTCGCCCTGGGCGTTGGGGGCGCGCACGATGTCGATGCCGGCAATGTGCGCATAGATGTTCTGCGGCACCTGCACGCCGGCCATTTCGGGCCGGTACTGGGCGTTGTTGAGCACCAGGTCGGCCGGCACGATGCCGGCACGGATGATGTCCTGCCCGTGGTAGACGTCATGGATGAAACGGTTGAGCGCCGTGACCCGCTGCACCAGCCCCTGCTGCATGCTGGCCCACTCGTGCGAGGGGATGATGCGGGGTATCAGGTCGAAGGGGATGAGGCGCTCGTTGCCGGCACCGTCCTCGTCCTTGGCGCCATAGACGGCAAAGGTGATCCCCACGCGGCGGAAGATCATCTCCGCCTCGGCCCGGCGGGCCTGCATCACGTCCACCGGCTGCCTGGACAGCCATTGCGCGTAGCGCTTGTAGTGTTCTCGCACGTCGCTGCCGTCAAAAGGCAGCATGGCGTACATCTCATCAAATTTCTGCATGAACTGGCCTCCTGCTTGCAGGATAGCAAGTTGTGCGCCCAGTTTCCCGAATCGGCCTACCAAGGCACTGTGCCATCACACCATCCGGTGGGCTCAGCGCGACAAAGCTGGCACCATGCCGTGCTGCCAATACCGCTGGCCGGATTCGCGCTGGCAGGCCACCCCCTGCGGTTGCGCCGACGACCAGGTGGCGGCTCCGCAGCGCGCCGACTCCACCACCGCAATCCCGCGCGCCTGGTAGCGCGCCACCACTTCGGCAGCTGGATGGCCGAAGCGGTTGCGGTAGCCAGCCTGCACCAAAGCAGTGCGCGGCGCCACGGCATCCAGGAAAGCCGCGGTGGACGAGGTCTTGCTGCCATGGTGCGGCACCAGCAGCACGTCGGCCTTGAGCGGCACGCCCCGCGCAACCAGGGCCTGCTCCTGGCCGGTCTCGATGTCGCCCGCCAGCAGCGCCACGGGCGCCTGCGCCCCGGCCGCCACGATGCGCAGCACACAGCTGATGTGGTTGGCGCGCACGGCCCCGCCGGCATCCCCGGGGGCCGGATGCAGCACCTCGAAGGCCACGCCGTCCCACTCCCAGCGCTGGCCCGCCAGGCAGGGCGTAGCCGGGCGCAGCGCCTGCAGTTCGTGCCCGGCCTCGATGGAGCCGGTGAGCCTGGCGCCGGGCTGCTGGGCCAGCACGGCTGCGGCGCCGCCCGTGTGGTCGGCATCGCGGTGGCTGAGCATGAGCACGTCCACCCGTTCACCCAGGGACCGCAGCAACGGCACCAGCACGCGGTGGCCGGCATCGCTCTCCAGGCTGAAGCGCGGGCCCGCATCGTACAGCAGGGTGTGGCTGGCCGTGCGCACCAGCACCGCATTGCCCTGGCCAATGTCGGCAGCCAGCAGCTCGAACTGTCCCGGCGCAGGCCGCCCCGGCTGCCACCACAGCACCGGCAGCACCAGCGGCAGCGCCAGCAGGCGCAGCCTCCAGGGCAGGCGCATGGCCAGCAGCAGGCCACCCGCCAGGGCCGCCGCGCCGGCCCACAGCGGCGCCACAGGCAGGTACAGCACCGCCATGGGCCAGGTGGCCAACCACTGCAGCAGCGCGGCCAGGGGCTGCAGGCTCCACAGCGCCAGGTTCCATAGCGGAACGCAGAGCACCCCGCCCAATGCCAGCGGCGTGACCACCAGCGTGACCCACGGGATCGCCACCAGGTTGGCCACGAAGCCCACCAGCGACACCTGGCCGAACAGCAGCAGGGAAAGTGGCGTGAGTGCCAGCGTGACCACCCACTGCTCGCGCAGCAGCGCCAGCACGCGCGTCCGGCCCGTAGGGGGCGCGCCGCCCACGGCCCGGGTGTCGGTGGCGAACAGCACGGCCACCGCCACGAAACTGAGCCAGAACCCCGCCTGGTACAGCGCCCAGGGGTCCACCCAAACCACGGCCGCGCAGGCCAGCAACCACACCTGGGGCCAGGGCCAGCGGCGGCCCGAGAGCTGCAGCAGGGCCACCGTGGCCAGCATGGTCACCGTGCGCTGCGCGGGCACGCCCCAGCCGCTGAACAGCGCGTAGGCTGCCGCCAGCAGCACCCCGGCCACCAGCGCGGCCGTGGGCGCCGGCACCGCCAGGCAAAGGCGCGGCGAGCGGCGCCAAAGGGCGCCCACCGCCAGCGCTGCAAGCCAGGCGAACAGGGTGATGTGCAGGCCCGAGATGCTCATCAAATGCGCCACGCCCGTGGTGCGGAACACGTCCCAGTCGGACCGGTCGATGGCGCGCTGGTCGCCTGTGACCAGCGCCGCCACCACACCCGCCATGCGTGCGCGGCCGGGGTCGTCGGGGTCCAGGCCCGGTGCCAGGCGCGCCAGGATGGCGTCGCGCACGGACTGGCGCGCCTGCTCCACCGGGTACCGCCAGGTGCTGGCCAGCCGCACGGGCGCCAGGTCCTTGGGGCCCGTGCGCACGGTGCCCGTGGCCTGCACGCCTTGCTCCCAGGTCCAGAGCTCGTAGTCGAAGCCGTGCGGGTTGCTCAGGCCGTGCGGCGCGCGCGGGCGGATGGTCATTTCCCAGCGCTCGCCCGCATGCAGGGCCGGCGGGCGGCGCTGCGGCTCCAGGGGCCGCACGGTGGTGGTCGCGCTGGAGGCCCCGAAGAAGAAGCCGCCGTACCAGGCAAGGTCCATGCGCCCGGGCAGTTGCACGGGCTTGCGCGCGGACTCCGCACCCTCACCGGGCAACCAGGCCGATTCCACCTCCAGGCGCAGGCGCACGCCTGCCTCGTTGACCTGGGGCATGGCGGCGATGGTGCCGATGACGCGGATGTTCTGCCCCTCCAGCGCCGGGTCCAGCGCACCCTGCAGGTAGACCGTGGCGCGCAGGCCCGTGGTGGCAAAGAGCAGGCCGGCGCCTGCACAGGCCACCAGCAGACGGCACAGCCAGCGCCCTGCGGTTCCCGAAGATCGCCGCCCCCGGCCCGACAGCGCCCACGCAGCAATCGCACACGCCAGCACCAGTGCATAGCCATGCCAGTGCCAGAGCCACGGCTGCTGCAGCTGCAGCGCGGCCCCCACCAAGCTGCCCGCCAGCAGCGCGGGCACGCGCCACAGGGCCGGCGCGCCGCTGCGCACCGCCGCCACCGGGACACCGGTGGAACTGGCTAGCACGGCAGCAAGGGGTTCGGGCATGCGCGCATGCTAAACCGCGGGCGCTGCAGGCCTTCGCTGGCCGACCGGGCGCGCGGGTATGTAACACTCCCGTGCTGCCCTGGCCTGGCCCGGTGAACATCGCCACCGGCTGCCGCGGGCCCGATCAACCACCTCCAACCAAGGACGACGACCATGAGCGTTTACGACAAGCTTTCCGAACTGAGCATCACCCTGCCACCGGTGTCGGTGCCTGCGGCCGCCTACGTGCCCTACGTGCAGACCGGCAACCTGGTGTTCCTGTCCGGCCACATCGCGCGCAAGGACGGCAAGCCCTGGGTGGCCCAGTTCGGCAACAACATCAGCACCGAAGAAGGCAAGAACGCTGCGCGCGCCGTGGCCGTGGACCTGCTGGGCACGCTGCATGCGGCCACCGGCGGCGACCTGAACCGCATCAAGCGCATCGTGAAGGTGATGAGCCTGGTGAACTCGACCGGCGACTTCACCGAACAGCACCTGGTGACCAACGGCGCCAGCGAGCTGTTCGGCCAGGTGTTCGGCGACAAGGGTGTGCATGCACGCAGTGCCTTCGGCGTGGCCCAGATCCCCATGGGCGCCTGCGTGGAAATCGAACTCATCGCAGAATTGGCTTGACCCCCTGAGTCGCTGCGCGCCACGGCGCGCCCACCAGAGGCGGCCGCTCTTCAGGCATGTCCAGGCCTGCGCAGGCAGGCTTGGAGCCGCGGCCTTCAGCCCCTGAAGGGGGACGCCTGCCAGCGCACGCAAGCGAGGCGCCGCATCCGCGGCCTGGCGGCCCTTGCGCGGGAGCACAGGCTTGGGTAGCGTCGATTTCAACGGCCGCTGCAACTCAGAACGACTCCCAATCCTCCTCCGCCCCCTGGGCCAGGGCCGGTGAGCGTGCCGGCGCGGCCTTGGCGGCAGGTGCAGCGGCTTTCGCAGCCGGCTTGCCGGCCGCCTGCGTGATGCGGGGAGCTGTGGATTTGGCGGCTGCGGCCGGCCGGGCTGGTGGTGGCGTGTGCGCCGCGCGCATCGGCGGCGCCACGCCGCCGTAGGCGGCCCCGTTGACCTTGAACACTGAGACCACACTCGCCAGGTGCTCCGCCTGCTCGCGCAGGCTCTGGGCGGCGGCGGCGCTCTCTTCCACCAGCGCGGCGTTCTGCTGCGTCATCTGATCGAGGTTGCCCACGGCCTGGTTGACCTGGTTGATGCCCAGGCTCTGCTCGGACGATGCCGAGGTGATCTCGCCGATCATGTCGGTCACGCTCTGCACCGAGCGCACGATGTCGGTCATGGTGCTGCCCGCGTCGGCCACCAGGCGGCTGCCGGTCTCCACCTTTTCCACCGAGGCGCTGATCAGCGCCTTGATCTCCTTGGCGGCCTCGGCGCTGCGCTGCGCCAGGCTGCGCACCTCGCTGGCCACCACGGCAAAGCCCCGGCCCTGCTCGCCAGCACGCGCGGCCTCCACGGCCGCATTCAGCGCCAGGATGTTGGTCTGGAAGGCAATGCCATCGATGGTGCCGATGATGTCGGAGATCTTCTTGCTGCTGTGGTTGATGTCCTCCATGGTGGAGACCACCTGGGTCACCACCGAGCCACCGCGTTCGGCCACGCCCGTGGCGCTGGCTGCCAGGGTACTGGCCTGCCGGGCACTGGTCGCGCTCTGCGCGATGGTGCTGGTGAACTGCTCCATGGCCGCCGCCGTCTCCTGCAGGTTGCTCGAGGTCTGCTCGGTGCGTGCCGACAGGTCGTGGTTGCCGGTGGCGATCTCGGCGCTGGCAATGGCGATGCTGTCGGTGCTCTGGCGCACCTGGTGCACCATGCGCCCGAGCGAATCGCTCATCGCGTACTGCGAGCGCAGCAGGTCGCCGAACTCGTCGCCGCGCGTGACGGAGCCCTGCTCGCTCAGGTCACCGGCCGCGATCTTGGCCGCCAGGTCATTGGCCTGGGCCAGTGGCCGCTGGATGCTGCCGATCAGATAATAGGCACCCGCGATGATGGCGGCCAGCAGCGCCGCCACGGCCACAGCGGCGATCTTTACCGTGAGCATGCGCGATTCGGCCATCTCGGCCAGGCGGGTCTGCGCGGTCTTTTGCTGCAGCTCCACGAAGTCGCGCAGCGCCGTGAGGTAGGCCGCCACCGCCGGGTTGTAGGTCTGCTTGACCAGAGCGACCGCCTCTTCGGCCTTGCCATCGGCTTTGAGTTGGCGTGCCTTGCCGCGCAGGTCGATCATGGTCTTGCGGGCCTCGGCGATCTTGGCCATCTGCGCTTTGTCCGCATCGGACAGGGCCATGCCTTCGAGCGACTTCTGCACCTCGGTGATCTGCGCCGATGTGGCCGTGATCACGTCCTTGAACTCCGCCTCCACCGCCGCATCGCTGCTGACGATGAGTGCCTGCGTGCGGGCCGCATTGGTCTCCGTGAGGCCGGCCCAGCGGATCGCGGCCCCGACGCGGGCCTGCATCTCGCGGGCGACCTCGTCGGCCTCGGCCTGCACCTTGGCCGAGCGGTAAGCCGAGAAGCCGACCACGCTGGCCAGCATGACCACGATGAAAATGACGGCGAGCCACAGCTTCTGGGCAATCCGGATGCGTTGGAACATCATGGTCTCCTGTCGTTGTCGATGGTTTTCAAGGCCTGCTGGCCATCGCCGGAAGGGCTTGCTGCATCGTCGCACAAACCGGCAACAGCCCACGCTCAGCGCCATTGCAGACACTTTTTTACATATGGTGCGCCCGTTACCGCCTTTCGTCCAATCCGTAGCAACCCGTGGACTGTTGCGGCACATCAAAGAAAAAGCCACCTGGATGGGTGGCTTCCTGGCGAAGGGCGGTGGACCCGCTATTCGACGCGCGTCACCGACGCGGGCTTGAAGCCCAGGTCGGCTGCCTTGCCCTTGCGTCCGCGCGCGGCCCGGGCATTGTTGAGCGAGCGGATCTCCAGCGTCTCCTCGCGCTCCTTGCCGCCCCGGCCAATGCCCTCGATGCGGATGCTGCGCGTATAAGCCGCGGCACCGGCCAGCGTGTCCTTGGCCTCCAGGTCGATCAGCATCAGGCCGCGGCCCCCATTGGCCATCGTCTTGAGCTCGGTGATCTCGAAGGTCAGGATGCGCCCGCCCGCCGAGGCACAGGCCACATGCGTGGCCGCCGCCAGCGGCTGGCCACCGGTGCTGCCCGCTGCATGCGATGGAGGGCAGACGGTTTCGCCATCGCCCAGCGTGAGGAAGGCCTTGCCGCCCTTCTGGCGCGAGACCATGTTCTCCACCGAGGCCAGGAAGCCATAGCCGCCCGAATTGGACAGCAGCAGGCTGGCACTGGCCGGCCCGGCGAAGTAATGCAGGAGCTGCGTGCCCGATTCGAGCTCGACCAGCGTGGTCACGGGCTGGCCGTCGCCGCGCGCGCCCGGCAGCACCGACACCGGCACCGAATACACCCGGCCGTTGCTGCCGAAGGCCAGCAGCGTATCGACCGTGCGGCACTCGAAGGTGCGGTACAGCCCGTCGCCGGCCTTGAAGGCGAAGCTCGCCGCCTCGTGGCCATGGCCGGTGCGGGCGCGCACCCAGCCCTTTTGAGAGACGATCACGGTCACCGGCTCGTCCACCACCTTGACCTCGGCCACGGCCTTCTTCTCGGCCTGGATCAGCGTGCGGCGCGGGTCGGCGAAGGTCTTGGCATCGGCCTCGATCTCCTTGACCATCAGGCGGCGCAGCGAGCCGGGGTTGTTCAGGATGTCTTCGAGCTTGCCCTGGCTTTCGCGCAGGTCCTTGAGGTCCTGCTCGATCCTGATGGCTTCGAGCCGCGCCAGCTGGCGCAGGCGAAGCTCCAGGATGTCCTCGGCCTGCCGATCCGACAGCGAAAAGCGCTCGATCAGCGCGGCCTTGGGGTCTTCGGCCTGGCGGATGATGGCGATCACTTCGTCGATGTTGAGCAGCACCAGTTGCCGCCCTTCGAGGATGTGGATGCGGTCCAGCACCTTGCCCAGGCGGTGCTGCGAACGGCGGGTGATGGTGCTCTGGCGGAAGGAGATCCACTCCTCCAGCATCAGGCGCAGCGATTTCTGCACCGGCCGGCCGTCCAGGCCCACCATGGTCAGGTTGATCGGTGCCGAGGTCTCCAGGCTGGTGTGCGCCAGCAGCGCGGTGATCAGCTCCTGCTGCGGCGTCTTGCCGGTCTTGGGCTCAAACACCAGGCGCACCGGTGCGTCCTTGCTCGATTCGTCGCGCACCACGTCCAGCACGGCCAGCATGCTGGCCTTGAGCTGGGTCTGGTCCTGGCTCAGCGCCTTCTTGCCGGCCTTGACCTTGGGGTTGGTGATTTCCTCGATCTCTTCGAGCACCTTTTGCGAGCTCACGCCCGGTGGCAGCTCGTTGACCACCAGTTGCCACTGGCCGCGCGCCAGCTCCTCGATCTTCCAGCGAGCGCGCACCTTGAGGCTGCCGCGCCCCGTGCGGTAGGCATCGGCGATGTCGGAGGCAGCGCTGATGATCTGCCCGCCCCCCGGGTAGTCGGGGCCGGGGACCAGCGCCAGCAGGTCCTCCGCCGAAAGCGATGGCGTCTTGATGAGCGCCACGCAGGCATCCGCGATCTCGCGCAGGTTGTGGCTCGGGATCTCGGTGGCCAGGCCCACGGCGATGCCGCTGGCGCCGTTGAGCAGCGCGAACGGCAGGCGTGCGGGCAACTGGCGCGGCTCGGTGGTGGAGCCGTCGTAGTTGGGCATGAAGTCGACCGTGCCTTCGTCGATCTCGTCGAGCAGCAGGCTGGTGATGCGCGACAGGCGCGCCTCGGTGTAGCGCATGGCCGCGGCGCCATCGCCATCGCGGCTGCCGAAGTTGCCCTGGCCGTCGATCAGCGGGTAGCGCTGGGCGAAGTCCTGCGCCATGCGCACCAGTGCGTCATAGGCCGACTGGTCGCCGTGCGGGTGGAAGCGGCCCAGCACATCGCCCACCACGCGGGCGCTCTTGACCGGCTTGGCCGCCGTGTTGCGCGTGGGGCCGCTGTAGCCCAGGCCCATGCGGTCCATGGAGTACAGGATGCGCCGCTGCACGGGCTTGAGGCCATCGCACACGTCGGGCAGCGCCCGGCCCTTGACGACCGAGAGCGCGTACTCCAGGTAGGCGCGCTGGGCATAGCCGGCCAGGCCCAGGGAATCGCCGCCGTCGTCGGAGGCCGGAAAATCGAGAGTGGGTTGGTCGCTCATTCGTTCTTGCTGGATTCAGGAGGTTCGGTCATTGCGGGCGTCTGCGCCACGCGGGCGGGCGGAAGGTTGCCCCGGTTCAGGGCACCGCCCTGCAGCTCCATGCGCACGCGGCCGGAGACGGCGCGCTGCGCCTTCACGGGCGCCGGCGGCTTGAGCTGCGTATACAGGCCCATCACGGTACGCACGTAGTTCTGCGTTTCCTTGTAGGCCGGGATCTGGTTGCCCGCGCGCTGCACCGCCCCCTCGCCCGCGTTGTAGGCGGCCAGCGCCAGGTCCAGGCGCTCGGGAAACATGTCGAGCAGGTGGCGCAGGTAGCGGGTGCCGGCGGGCACGTTCACGGCCGGGTCGGTGAGTTTCTTTTCCACCGAGCGCTTGGCATCGGCGCTCACCCCGAAGCGGGTGGCCGTGGCCGGCATCACCTGCATCAGCCCCACGGCGCCCTTGGGCGACACGGCACCGGCATCGAAACCCGACTCCGTGGCGATCAGCGCCTGCAGCAGCTCGTAGTCCACCTCGTGCTTGGCGGCGGCGGCGCGCAGGTGGTGCTTGACGCGCTTGTAGTCCGGCGCGATGTCGAAGAACGCCAGCAGCCTGGCCCCGGCGGGCGGCAGGGCATGGGGCATGGCAGCCGCGCCGGCCGGCGCGTCACGGGTCGAATCGAACTCGTTGCCCTTGAAGAACAGCTGGTAGTTGGTATCCACCTGCTCGGGCGCGAAATGCGTCACCCCGCGCGAATCGACGAAGGCCCACAGGTCGGCATGGGCGGCCGTCTGCACCAGGCCCAGCAAGAGGCCCGCGCACAGCAGTCGCAACCGCTCAGATGTCGATCTCGACCGCATCACCATGCAGTTCCATCAGCTCGCGCCGCGAGGCTGCCTCGCCCTTGCCCATGAGCTTGGTGATCAGGTCCTCGGTCTGGGCGAAGTCCATGTCGCCCAGCTGCACTGGCAGCAGGCGGCGGGTGTCGGGGTTGAGCGTGGTTTCCCACAGCTGCTCGGCGTTCATCTCGCCCAGGCCCTTGAAGCGGCTGATCTGGCACTTCTCGCGCGCCACGCCGTCCTTGGCGCACTTGTCGAGGATGGCGGTGAGCTCGCCATCGTCCAGCGCATACATCTTGGCGGCCGGCTTCTTGCCGCGGGCCGGCACGTCCACGCGGAACAGCGGGGGGCGCGCCACGTAGATGTGGCCCGTTTCGATGAGTTTGGGGAAGTGGCGGAAGAACAGCGTGAGCAGCAGCACCTGGATGTGCGAGCCGTCCACATCGGCGTCCGAGAGGATGCAGACCTTGCCGTAGCGCAGGCCCGAAAGGTCGGGCGTGTCGTTCGGGCCATGCGGGTCCACGCCGATGGCGACCGAGATGTCGTGGATCTCGTTGTTGGCGAACAGGCGGTCGCGCTCCACCTCCCAGGTGTTGAGCACCTTGCCGCGCAGCGGCAGGATGGCCTGGCTTTCCTTGTCACGGCCCATCTTGGCACTGCCGCCGGCCGAGTCGCCCTCGACCAGGAAGACTTCGTTGTGGGCAATGTCCTTGCTTTCGCAGTCGGTGAGCTTGCCGGGCAGCACGGCCACGCCCGAGCCCTTGCGCTTTTCGACCTTCTGGCCGGCCTTCTGGCGCGTCTGCGCGGCCTTGATGGCCAGCTCGGCCAGCTTCTTGCCGTAGTCGACGTGCTGGTTGAGCC
>JAZKEE010000262.1:0-6465 GCA_040387235.1 Pseudomonadota bacterium | reverse complement strand
CGGGGCTGATGCTGGCCGTCTTGGGCGTGGGGCCCAGGGCGCCGGCCACGAAGCGCGGCTTGTCGGGCGTGCTGTACTTGTCGCAGGCGGCGCGGGCCAGTTGGGCCGACTTGAGGTTCATCTCGCGCGCCAGGTCGGCCATCTTGTAGTCCTCCTGCGCGATGGTGGTCGCGCCGAAGGTGTTGGTCTCGATCAGGTCGGCACCGGCGGCCAGGTAGCGCTCGTGGATGTCGCTGATCACATCCGGCCGCGTGAGGCTCAAGAGCTCGTTGTTGCCCTTGACGTCGCGCGGAAAGTCCTTGAACCGGTCGCCCGCCCCGCCAGGGCCGGTGTAGCCCTCGCCCCGGTACTGCGCCTCGCCCAGCTTGAAGCGCTGGATCATGGTGCCCATGGCGCCATCGAGGATGGCGATGCGTTGGGCGAGGATGTCGGGCAGCTGCTGGGCGCGGGTGTAGTGGAGGGCTTGCATCCCCCTATTGTAGAAAGCGCGGCCGCCCTGCGCTGGAACGGGGCCAGGTTGCCCCGCCATCAGGCGGGGCCGGCGGCTGCCACGTCCAGAAAGCTGCGCAGCGCGGGGCTCACCGCGTCCCGGTGCCAGGCCAGCACACCCACCGTGGGGTGGTGCAGGCCGGCAATGGGCACGAAACGCACGCCCCTGGCGCCTGCCTGCGCCATGGAAGCCGGCACCAGGGCCACGCCCATCCGCAGGGCCACCAGCGCCACCACCGTGAGCCACTGCCGCGCGGCATGGCGCGTGTGCGGGTGGATGCCGGCGCGGTGGAACAGGGCAATCACGTTGTCGTGGTTGGCGGGTGCAACGTCGCGCGAGAACATCACGAAGGTCTCGGCCGCCAGCGCCCGCAGGTCCAGGGCCCCCGCCTGTGCCATGGCATGGCCTTCGGGCAGGCAGCAGACGAAATGGTCTTCGGCCAGCGGCAGGCTGGCCAGGGGTTCGGGCACCACGCTGCTGTTGATGAAGCCGGCGTGCAGTTGGCGGTGCAGCAGCGCCTCGAGCTGCTCGCCGGTGGACATCTCGCGCAGTTGCACCTCGATGCCCGGCGCCCGTTCGCCGAAGGCGCGCACGATGGCCGGCATGTCGCGGTAGACCATGGAGCCGGTGAAGCCGATGTCCAGGCGCCCGCGCAGCCCCGCGGCCACGGCACGCGCCGTCTCGCCCGCGCGCGCCACGCGGTCGAGCACCACGCGCACCTCGGCCAGGTAGGCGTGGCCGGCGGGCGTGAGCGCCACGTGCTTGCTGCTGCGCTCGAACAGCCTGACGCCCAGTTCGTCCTCCAGCGCCTTGATGCCGGAACTGAGCGGCGGCTGGGTGATGGCCAGGCGCTCGGCTGCGTGGCCGAAGTGCAGCTCTTCGGCCAGCACGGCAAAGTAACGCAGCAGGTGCAGCTTCATGCGCGCATCATGCCAGCGCATGCCGCGCCTCAATACGACTTGGGCAGTCCCAATACCTTCTCGGCGATGAAGCAAAGGATGAGCTGTGGGCTCACGGGCGCCAGGCGCGGTATCCAGGATTCGCGCAGGTAGCGCTCCACGTGGTATTCCTTGGCATAGCCCATGCCGCCATGGGTGAAGATGGCGCGCTCGCAGGCGTGGTAGCAGGCCTCGGCCGCCAGGTACTTGGCGCTGTTGGCCTCGGCCGCGCAGGGAAGGTGCTGGTCGTAGAGCCAGGCGGCTTTCTGCACCATGAGGTGCGCGGCCTCGAGCTCCATCCACGACAGGGCCAGCGGGTGCTGCACGCCCTGGTTCTGGCCGATGGGGCGGCCGAACACCTCGCGCTCGTTGGCATAGCCGGCAGCGCGCGCCAGCGCGGCGCGGCCCAGGCCCACGGCCTCGCTGGCGATCAGGATGCGCTCGGGGTTCAGGCCGTGCAGGATGTAGCGAAAGCCCTGGCCCTCCTCGCCCACCCGGTCTTCCACGGGGATGCGCAGGCCGTCGATGAAGACCTGGTTGGAGTCCACGCACTTGCGCCCGAGCTTGTCGATCTCGCGCACCTCCACCGTGCTGCGGTCCAGGTCGGTGTAGAACAGGCTCAGGCCCTCGGTGCCCGTGCATTCCTCCACGGGCGTGGTGCGCGCCAGCAGCAGGATCTTGTTGGCCACCTGGGCAGTGCTGATCCAGACCTTCTGGCCGTGCACCACGTAGTGGTCACCCTGGCGCACGGCCCGCGTCGTGAGCTTGAGCGTATTCAGCCCGGTGTTGGGCTCGGTCACGCCAAAACACGCCCGGTCGCGGCCCGCGATCAGCGGCGGCAGCCAGCGGGCCTTCTGCGCCTCGGTGCCGAAGAGCACCACCGGGTGCAGGCCGAAGATGTTCATGTGCACCGCAGACGCGCCCGACAGCCCCGCCCCAGTGGCAGAGATGGTGTGCATCATCAGCGCCGCCTCGCTGATGCCCAGGCCCGCGCCACCGTATTCCTCGGGCATGGCGATGCCGAGCCAGCCGGCATCGGCCAGGGCGCGGTGGAAGTCCTCGGGGAAGCCGCCGTCGCGGTCCTTGCGCAGCCAGTAGTCGGCGTCGAAGGGGGCGCAGACGCGCTCGATGGCATCGCGGATCTGGTCGTGCTCGGGGGACTGGGCGAAATTCATACAGGCGCGGGGGTGCAAGGTGCGGAAGGACGAACCACCCGCTCGGGCGATTCGAGGTACGGCGGGCTGTAGATGACGAGCAGCTTCACCGGCGCCTCGCTGGTCACGGTGAAGACGTGCTCCGTATCGGACGGGAAGAAGCACATGTCGCCCGGCACCAGGTCGAACACCTCGCCCGCCACCTCCGCCCGGGCCGTGCCCTCCAGCAGGTAGCAGGCCTGCTCGATGCCCGGGTGGGCATGCGGCAGCGCACCGCCCCCGGCGTGCAGCGTGCCCAGCAGCACCTCCATCTGCCGGGCACCCACGGTCTCGGGGCCGATCAGGCGCTGGTTGTGCGTGTGCTGGTGGTTGGCCGGCTGGTAGGCGGGCACATCGGCAGCGCGCACCCGGTAGCGGGGCCGGGTGGTGAGGGGGGTCATGCGGTGTCTCCGGCAGGCATGCGGCAGGCCCCCTGGGCCCGCAGCGCATCGATCTGTGGGGTGCTGTAGCCCGCCTCCGCCAGCAACGCGCGCGTGTGCTCGCCCAGGCGGGGGGCGGGCGCCAGCTCCCGCGCCGGCGGCGTGCCGGACCAGCGCGTGGGGTGGGCCAGGGTGTGCAGCGGGCCTTCGCTGGGGTGCAGGCTGTCGTGCAGGAAGCCGGTGGCGCGCAGCTGCGCGTTGGCCAGCAGGTCGGCCGGCGAGTTCATCGGCATGTTGGGTACGTCGGCCGCGTCGAGCAGTTCGCGCCACTCGGCGGTGCTGCGGCTGCGCAGGATGCGCGCCACCTCGGCGTACACGGCGTCGATGTGCGCCGCGCGTGCGCCATGGGTGGCAAAGCGCGGGTCCCGGCCCAGACCCTCGGTCTCGCCGATGGCGGCAAAGAAACTGCGCCAGTGCTTGTCGTTGTAGATCAGCACGCAGAGCATGCCGTCGGCCGTGGCGTAGGGCTTGCGGTGGGCCGTGAGCAGCCGCGCATAGCCGGCATCGCCACGCGGCGGATCGAAGCTGAGCCCCGCCATGTGGTCGCCCAGGACGAACTGGGCCATGGCCTCGAACATGGGCACCACGATGGCCTGGCCCTGGCCGGTCTTCTCGCGGGCGTAGAGCGCGGCCGTCACCGCATACACCGCGTGCAGGCCGGTCACGCGGTCCGACAGGGTGGTGGGCGCATAGGCGGGTTCGGGTGCACCGTACTGCTGCATGAGCCAGGGGATGCCCGTGGCACCCTGGATCAGGTCGTCGTAGGCGGGGCGCGCGGCGTCGGGCCCCTCCTGGTCGAAACCGCAGCAGCTCACGTGGATGAGCCGCGGGTTGCGCGCGGCCACCGCCGCCGCATCCAGCCCCAGCCGCGCCAGCGCCTGCGGCCGCACGTTGCTGATGAGCACGTCGCAGCCCTTGGCCAGGCGCAGGGCGGCTTCGCGCCCCTCGGGGTGCTTGAGGTCGAGCACGATGCTGCGCTTGCCACCGTTGGCGTGCAGGAAGATGTGGCCCATGCCCGGGTTGGCCATGGGGCCGACGTGGCGCATGTTGTCGCCCTCGGGCGTTTCCACCTTGATGACCTCGGCGCCAAGCTGGGCCAGGATCTGCGTGGCGAACGGGCCCATGATGACGCTGGTGAGGTCGAGCACGCGCACGCCGGCAAGCGGGCCTGCCGCCTGCGGGGCGAGGGTGTTCTGCATGGGGGCTCCTTGCCGCCTGCTCATTCGGGCTTGATGCCGGCCTGGCGGATCAGGGTGCGCCAGTGGCTGAGCTGGTCGGCCACGTAGGTGGCGAACTCCTCGGGGGTCTTGCTCGGCCAGACCTGGAAGCCGATCAGCGCCAGCTTGTCCTGCGTGTCCTTGTCGGCCAGCACGGCCTGCAGTTCGGTGTTCAGGCGGTTCACCACGGCGGGGGGCATGCCGGCCGGGCCGAAGATGCCGTTCCACGACGTCAGGTCGAACCCCTTGGCGGTCTGGCCGATGGGCGGCACGCCCGGCAGCAGGGGCGAGGCCTGGGCAGTGGTGATGCCCAGGGTGCGCACCTTGTCGCTCTTGAGCATGCTCATGCCCGAACCCAGGTCGGCCACATAGACCTGCACCTGCCCGCCCACCAGGTCGGTCATGGCCTGGGGGCTCGACTTGTAGGGCACGCTCAGCAGGTCGATGCCGGCGATGTGCTTGATGCTCTCCATCGCCACCAGCGAGGTGCTGTTGGGCGTGGCGTAGCTGAGCTTGCCGGGGTTGGCGCGGGCATGGGCGATCAGTTCGCCCAGGGTCCTGGCGGGCACCGAGGGGTGCACGGCCAGCGCAAACGGCAACTCGCCCACCCGCGCCACGGGCGTGAAGTCCTTGATCGGGTCGTACTTGAGCGCGGTGTAGAGCGCCGGGTTCGCCGAGTGCGAGGTGTTGGTGGTCATGAACAGCGTGTAGCCGTCGGGCTTGGCCTTGGCGGCGATCTGCGCGGCCACCTGGGCGTTGGCGCCGGGCTTGTTGTCCACCAGCACGGGCTGCTTGAGCCGCTCGGCCAGCTTCTGGCCCACGGTGCGGGCCACGGAATCGGTGCCGCTGCCAGCGGCGAATGGCACCACCAGGGTGATCGGTGCGCTCGGGTACGGCGGCTGCTGCGCCGTTGCCGGCAGGCTGGCCGCCGCCAGGGCGCAGGCCGTGAGGGCGGCCCGGAGGATGTGGCGCATGTCGTTGTCTCCTGGATCGGTGGTCGATGCCCCTGTGCCGGGGCTGGACCGCATCTTGTCCGGGGCAGCCATTTGCGTCCAATTGAATAATCGGACCGATCGATTCGCATTGCGAATCGTTGACCGCGGCGCCTGGTTGGCCAATGCCGGGGCTGCACACAGCGCACAATAGGCGCCTTTGCCCGCCGCCGCACACGCGCGCGACGGCGCTGTTGAACACCCACCCAACCAGGCTGCCGCCCTTTTGCCATGCGCTGCGGCAGCTATCAAAAGGAGAGTCATTGAGTCCGTCACCCGCCCACACCGTCCTGCACGACGTCTTCGGCTACGAGCAGTTCCGGGGCCCCCAGCAGGACATCGTCGAGCATGTGATCGGCGGCAGCGATGCGCTGGTGCTCATGCCTACGGGCGGCGGCAAGTCGCTGTGCTACCAGGTGCCTGCCATCGTGCGCCAGCAGCAGGGGCGCGGGGTGACCATCGTCATCTCGCCGCTGATCGCGCTGATGCACGACCAGGTGGGCGCCCTGCACGAGGCGGGGGTGGATGCGGCCTTTTTGAACTCCACGCTGAGCTTCGACGAGGCGCAGGACGTGGAATTTCGCCTGCAGACCGGCGCCATCACCCTGCTGTATGCGGCGCCCGAGCGGCTGAACACTCCGCGCTTCCTGGGCCTGCTCGACAGCCTGTACAACGAGGGGCACCTGTCGCTCTTCGCCATTGACGAGGCGCATTGCGTGAGCCAGTGGGGCCACGACTTCCGCCCCGAGTACCGCGCCCTCACGGTGCTGCACGAGCGCTATGCCGGCGTGCCGCGCATCGCGCTCACCGCCACGGCCGACGACCTCACGCGCGCCGACATCATCGAGCGCCTGCAGCTCGAGGACGCACGGCTGTTCATCAGCAGCTTCGACCGCCCCAACATCCGCTACACCATCGTCGAGAAGAAGGACGCCACCACCCAGCTGCTGCGCTTCATCGAGCGCGAGCATGCGGGCGAGGCCGGGGTGGTGTACTGCCAGTCGCGCAAGCGCGTGGAGGAACTGGCTTCCACCCTGAGCGACGCGGGCCTGGCCGCCCTGCCCTACCACGCGGGCCTCGATGCCAAGGTGCGCCAGAAGAACCAGGACCGCTTCCTGCGCGAGGAAGGCATCGTGATGGTGGCCACCATCGCCTTCGGCATGGGCATCGACAAGCCCGACGTGCGCTTCGTCGG
>JAZKEE010000261.1:0-34217 GCA_040387235.1 Pseudomonadota bacterium | reverse complement strand
GCGACGATTGCTTTCATGGGAGGAACTCCATCAGTACAAAGAAAGAAGTGGCGCAGGCGCGTGGGCCCGCGCTGGAAAGGAGGGTGGTGTGCTGAAGGGGTCCAGGACCGGGGCTCAGAGCACCACCGGGATTTCAGTGGCGGGCGGCGTGTTGCGGCTGCGACCGCAGCGCACCAGGCCGTCGATCATCACCATGCCGATGCCTGGGATGTCGCCCAACTGCACGCTTTCGAGCAGCGTGGCGCCGGCCGTGTGCTGGGCGCGGTCCATGAACACGAAGTCCGCCGCGCGGCCCGGCTCGATTAGCCCGCAGTTGAGGTTGCGGATGCGCGCCGTGTTGCCCGTGGCAAAGCAGAACACCAGCTCGGCCGGGATGTTGGCAAAGCTTGCGATCAGCGCGATCATGCGCAGCATGCCCAGGGGCTGCACGCCCGAGCCCGCGGGCCCGTCGGTGCCCAGGATCACGCGGTGCGGGCACTTGAGCTCCATGGCGGCGCGTGCGGCTTCGATGGCGATCTTCTCGTTGCCGTTGTGCACCAGCTCGATGGCGCGCGAGGATTTTTCGCACAGCTCGCAGACATGCTTCCAGGGCAGCGAGGTGTGGCCGCCGTTGATGTGGCCGATCACGTCGGCATCGGCCTCCAGCACCACGTCCTTGTCGATCAGGCCCGAGCCGGGGATGGAAGGCCCGCCGGTGTGGATAGTGCTCTGGATGCCGTATTTGCGTGCCCAGGCCACCATCTGCTGGGCCTCGTAACCGGCCTTGACCGTGCCCAGGCCGACTTCGCCGAGCAGTGTCACGCCGGCGTCGGCCATGTCCTTGAAGTCCTGCTCGACCATGCCCTTCTCGATGATGGGCGCGCCCGCGATCACTTTCACGCCGCCGGGGCGGAAGTTGTCGAACGCGCGCTGCGCGGTGATGGCCAGGGCCTTCAAGCCCACGATGTCCTTGGGCCTGCCGGGCAGGTGCACCTCGCCGGCCGAGACCATGGTGGTAACGCCGCCGTTCATGGTCGAGTCGATCCAGCCGATCTGGTTCTGGCGCGGCGTCCAGTCGCCGAAGACGGGGTGCACGTGGCTGTCGATGAGGCCGGGGGCCACGCAGGTCTGGCGCGCGTCGATGGTGGTGCGCGCGTGCTCGGTGTCGCAGTCCTTCTCGCGGCCCACGGCCACGATGAGGCCGTCGTTCACGACGATGGTGTCGGCGTCGAGAATGGGGCGTTCCAGGTCGCCCGAGAGCAGCAGGCCGATGTTCTTGATGACGACTTTGCCGGAGGCCGCATTGGTGGAGATGTCTGCCATGAGAGGTACCAGTCGGATGGTTGAGGGGGAGGCGCAAACTGCGGCGATCGTGGAGCTGCAATTCGTGTAGTGAATACTACATAAGAGGCTAACATCGTGCAAGATGGCAAGCACTGCAAAGTGTCTCGGGGCAGATCAGGCGCGGCGGTGAAGCGGGCAGGCTGCGCTCCTGCTGATCGCCCGGATCGGCAGGAGGCTCTTGCAAGATATGGGCCTTCGGCCCGGGGAGGGGCGCGTTGCGCCTCAGGACGCCCGCACGGTACGCAGCACGGTATCGATCATGAACTCGTCCCAGTGCGCCACGGCCTCGGGCTGGTCGATGTCCTCGCCTAGGAAGGCCGAGAGCGTGTATCGGTTGGACTGGTAGAAGTAGCCCATGGAGGCGATCAGCAGGTACAGGTCGCGTGCGCGCAGGTCGGCGCGGAACTCCTGGCTGGCCACGCCCGCGGCCAGCACCTGCTCGATCACCGACACGGCGGGCGAGGAATACTCGCGCGCGCGCATCGACTTGGAGATGTGCTTGCCCTTGTGCAGGTTCTCGGTGTTGAGCAGCGTGACGAACTCGGGGTGCTTGCGGTAGTACTGGCTCACGAAGCGCACCACCGACTTGAGCGCTTCGACCGGGGTTTCGAGCCGGATGTCCAGCGTCGACTCGGCGTCGTTCATGCGCCGGTAGATCTCTTCGAGCACCTCGATGAAGAGACCTTCCTTGCTGCCGAAGTAGTAGTAGATCATCCGGTCGAAGGACTTGGCTGCCTTGGAGATCTTCTCCACGCTGCCGCCTTCGTAGCCGTAGCGTGCGAACACCTTGATCGCCGCCTTCAGGATGTTGTCGCGCGTGGTCTGTGCCGCCTGCTCGCGCACGCCGGTGCGGCGGGCGGAGGGGGCGCGGGTGGAAGCAGTCCGGGTCTTGGTGGGTGTGGCCGACATGGATGATCCGTTGGGTGGCAGGGCAGTCCCTGCCATGCAGGGACCGGGCCAGCCGGGGATATTACTGCTCAGCGAAGGCGCGCTCGATCACGAAGTCGCCGGGCTTGGTGGTGTTGCCTTCCTTGAAGCCGCGCACTTCCATCATGTGCTTGAGGTCGCGCAGCATCTCGGGGCTGCCGCAGATCATGACGCGGTCTTCCACCGGGTTCAGGGCCGGCAGGCCCAGGTCGCGTGCGAGCTGGCCGTTCTCGATCACGGTGGTCACGCGGCCCTGGTGCTTGAACTCCTCGCGCGTCACGGTGGGGTAGTACTTGAGCTGCTTGCTCACCATCTCGCCCAGGAACTCGTGCTTGGGCAACTCTTCGGTGATGTAGTCGTGGTAGGCCAGCTCCTTGACTTCGCGCACACCGTGCACCAGCACCACCTCCTCGAACTTCTCGTAGGTCTCGGGGTCGCGGATCAGGCTCAGGAAGGGGGCCAGGCCGGTGCCCGTGGAGAGCATGTACAGGCGCTTGGCGGGCAGCAGGTAGTCGATCAGCAGGGTGCCGGTGGGTTTCTTGCCGACGACAATGGAGTCGCCCACCTGGATGTTCTGCAGGCGCGAGGTCAGAGGGCCGTCGGGCACCTTGATCGACAGGAACTCGAGGTGCTCCTCGTAGTTGGCGCTGGCGATGCTGTAGGCGCGCAGCAGCGGCTTGCCGTTGACGCGCAGGCCGATCATCGTGAAGTGGCCGTTGGAGAACCGCAGCGCGGTATCGCGCGTGGTGGTGAAGGAAAAAAGGCGGTCCGTCAGGTGGTTGACGGTCAATACGCGTTCTTCAAGAAATGCGCTCATGGTCGTAACGTCGGCTAAAAGTTGAAAAATGGGTCGAAAAGCTGGCTGAAAGGCAGAGGGCGCGGGCGTCAGTAGGTGACATCCAGCCCGGAAAGCTTGTGGCTCACAACCCTCCATTGTTCCGCATCTGGCAAAGGCGGTTTTCTTTTGGTGATGGTGGGCAGTCCCGGCGCCAGCTTTTTATTGAACTGGAGGAAGATTTCCATGCCCGGCGGCAGGTCGTCCTCGGCATAGATGGCATTGGCAGGGCACTCGGGAATGCAGACCGCGCAGTCGATGCATTCGTCGGGATCGATCACCAGGTATTCGGGCCCCTCCTTGAAGCAATCGACCGGGCATACATCCACGCAATCGGTGTACTTGCACCGAATGCATGCGTCTGTGACTACGTGCGTCATTTTGGGGCTCCTTGTGCACCATTTCAGGGGGCGCGCAAACACTATTGCGGACTGCGAATGATTGCGCTACATTCGCCTCAAATGTAGTGATCACAACATTTAAGTTAAGTGAATGCTACACAAAACGCCATGAACGTACAAGCACAGAAAACGGTGCGAGGAATGGGTTGCCACGATGACTGAACACACCAAGACCGACGGCCTTCCAGGCATGGACGCACCCGAGCTGCCCCAGGTGCTCGAGCGCGCCAGGCCGCGCAACGAGCGCATGAACACGGCAAAGGTGGAGTGCAACGCCTGCCCCGTGCTGTGCCAGATCTCCGAAGGCCGCAGCGGCGCCTGCGACCGCTATGCCAACCAGGCCGGCGTGCTGGTGCGGGTCGATCCCGTGGTGCTGCTGCGCAAGACCATGGCGGACGGCGAGGCGGTCCTGGTGCCTTTTGCAGGCCGCGCTGCCGACGCTGGTACCGGGGGCCAGGAGGCGCCTGCTGTGCAACCCGTCTGGAGCGGCGACCTGCTGCTGACCGAAGAAGTCTTCGTCACCGGCGTGGGTTCCTCCACCACCTACCCCGACTACAAGCCCGCGCCCTTCATCGTCGGCTCCAAGGTCGATGGCGTGGACATGGTCACCGTGGTCACCGAAGGCATCTTCAGCTACTGCAGCTTCAAGGTGAAGATCGACACCGACCGCTTTCTCGGCCCCGAGCAGGCCAACGTGCGCTGCAAGGGCGAGGTCGTGGGCCATGTCACCACGGCCGAGTACGGCTCGCAGATGCTGTCGCTGGGCGGTGTGCACCACCTCACGGGCGGCAGCAAGAAGGAAGGGCGCATCGCCAACGAGATGATGCAGCTCCTGGGCAACAAGCAGGCGGTGGAGCTCACCATCGACGGCGGCTCGCAACTGGTCATCCAGGCCGGGCACGCGCCCATCGTCAACGGCGTGGCAGAGCAGCGCATGCGCGTGGGCTGCGGCTCGGCGGCCATCGGCATCTTCGCGCGCCAGTTCTTCGGCCAGGCCGACGAGGTGGTGGTGGTGGACGACCACATCACCGGCGTGCTCACCGAGCACCAGGCCGGTCGGTGCCTGGACATGAAGTCCTCGGGCATCAAGATGCGCGGGCGCAAGTCCACGCCGGGCCGCTACTTCCAGGTGGCGAACCCCGGCACGGGCTGGGGCGGCACCGACATCGCCGACCCGCTGTCCATCATCGAGACCTGGGACGAGGCGGTGGCCTGGCCCGGCCTGCGCCTGTTGATGACATCGACCACCGGCGAACACGCCAGCTGGTATGTGCTCGACGAATCGCTGAATCCGGTGGAAGCCGAGATGCCCGCCGAGGTGCGCCGCATCGTCGACCGCATCGGTGAGAACTGCGAACCCTCGATGACCTCGGTGCTGTTCCTCGGTGGTGCGGGCGGCAGCCTGCGTGCGGGCGTCACCGAGAACCCGGTGCTGCTCACGCGCGCCATCAAGAATGCGCTGGTCAACGTGACCTGCGGCGGCGCGCCGGCCTATGTCTGGCCCGGTGGCGGCATCACCGTGATGGCCGACGTGCTGCGCATGCCCGACAACAGTTTTGGCACCGTGCCCACGCCGGCCATCGTGGCACCGATCGAATTCAGCATGCGCCGCAGCGACTATGAGCTGCTCGGTGGCCACATGGACCAAGTGCGCAGCCTGCGAGAGGTGCTCGAACGCGGCGCCTGGCACAACGATGGTGCGCCGCAGTCGGTCTCGTGGCTGACCCTGCCATCGGCCAACCCCTGGCCCCTGGGCCAGCCGCCGCTGCTGGGCTGAGGGGCATCCATGCAAGCCACCCGACAACTGCTGTCCGCCGGCCGCTGGCACCTGCAGCACGGCCCCATGGATGTGATCGTGCAGGCCGAGGGCGATGCGCTCGCGGTGGCCGCGGCGCATGCTCGCGCCTGGGTGCGCTTTCAGGGCCTGCTGCAGGAGCTGGTGCGTGAACTGCCCGCGCTGCGTGCGCCGGTGGGCGCTGGCGACTGCCCGTTGCAGGGCCCCGTGGCGCGGCGCATGTGGAGCGCCTGCCAGCCGTTTCGCCAGGGCTTCATCACGCCCATGGCCGCAGTGGCGGGCTCGGTGGCGCAGGAGCTGCTGGCCTGCTATGCGGTGGATGGCGTGCAGCGCGCCTGGGTGAACAATGGCGGCGACATCGCGCTGCACCTGGCGCCGGGCGAATCGGCCAGCGTCGGGGTGTATGCCGACATTGCGGGACTCGATGCGGCGCAACTGCAGACCGGGTTGCTGCTCGACGGCGCCTTTCGCCTTGCGAGCACCATGCCGGTGCGCGGCGTGGCGACCAGTGGCTGGCGCGGGCGCAGCTACTCGCTGGGCATCGCCGACAGCGTCACCATCCTGGCGGCCACGGCCGCCCAGGCCGATGCCGCGGCCACGGTGGTGGCCAATGCCGTGAACGTGCAGGATGCGCGCATCGTGCGCAGGCCCGCCTGCGAGGTCAAGGACGACAGCGACCTGGGCGCCATCCCCGTGACGGTGGAGGTTCCGGCCCTGCCCGAAGCCCTGGTGCGCCAGGCCCTGCAGGCCGGTCTTGAAAAAGCGCAAGAATTGGAGTCCCGCGGGCACCTGTGGTGCGCGCTGCTCTCATGCCAGGGGCAATGGAGGGCGACGGCCTCCGAACTCCTGGCGCTGCCGCACGCCGCGCCCCGGGAAACCGGTTCCGTTTTCGAAGTTGGTTCAGTATTTGCTTAATGAATTGCACAGGCCATCCCATGATCCAGATCCGACGCGTTTTCACCCATGTTGAGGAAATCCGGCACGAATTCGGGCCCGAAACCGGTGCGCCGCTGCTGCGCGGCGCCATCGGCGCCGTGCTCACCAACCCCTATGCCGGCCGCTACGAGGCAGACATCCTGCCCATGATGGATGCGCTGCAGGACGTGGGCCTGGACATGGCGCAGCGCCTGCTGGCAGCCATGGAAGTGCCGGCCGAGCGCATCGCGACCTATGGCAAGGGCGCCATCGTGGGTGCGGCCGGCGAGCTCGAGCACGGTGCGCTGTGGCACGTGCCTGGCGGCTACGCCATGCGCGAACTGCTCGGCTGGAAGGGCGACCGCAATGCCTACGCCAAGGGCCAGGCCGAGGAGAAGACCGGTCAGCCCGGCAACGCGCTGTCCATCGTGCCCTCGACCAAGAAGGTGGGTGGCCCGGGCGCTGCGCTCGACGTGCCGCTCACGCATATCAATGCCAGCTACGTGCGCAGCCACTTCGATGCCATCGAGGTGCGTGTGCCCGGTGCGCCGCGGGCCGACGAGATCGTCTTCATCCTGGCCATGACCACCGGCGCACGCATCCATGCGCGCGTGGGCGGGCTCAAGGCCGCCGACATCAGCCAGTGGAACGGCCTGCGCTGACCCCACGCCACCCATAACGACTACGAGAGACCAAGGAGCACACACATGCCAGCCAAGATCCGGAAAATCATTGTCCAGACCGACGAAGTGCGCGTGGAAATGGGCCGCGAGGTGAGTCCGCCCGTGCGCAAGGCCCTGGCCATGGCCGTCATCGAAAATCCTTTTGCCGGCCGCTACGTGGAAAGCCTCGACGAGCTGATCGCCATCGGCGAAGAGCTCGGCGGCCTGCTGGGCGAGCGCTGCGTGCAGGCCCTGGGCATTGCACCCGGCCAGGCCGAAAGCTATGGCAAGGCCGCCATCGTGGGCGAGGGCGGCGAGCTCGAGCATGCCGCGGCCATCCTGCACCCCAAGCTCGGGGCGCCGCTGCGCCTGGCAGTGGAAAAGGGCGCGGCCCTGGTGCCATCAAGCAAGAAGATCGGCGGCCTGGGTGCCGCCATCGACGTGCCGCTGGGCCACAAGGATGCCGCCTACGTGCGCAGCCACTTCGATGCCATGGAAGCCCGTGTGGCCGATGCGCCACGCGCCAACGAAATCGTGGTGGCGGTGGTGGTCACGGCCGGTGGCCGCCCGCTGCCACGCATCGGCGGCCTCACTACCGCAGAAATCCAGGGCAAGGACGGCCTGCGCTGAGCGCACCGCCACACCCGTGACCCCCAGTCTCCCCCATACTGTTTGCCACCGCTGTTTCTCTCCCATCCAATCCATCAGGAGTGTTTCCATGACGATGCTTAAGACCCTCATGCGTGCTACGGCCGCTGCCGCGCTGGCCGCCACAATCGCTCCTGCGATGGCCCAGGATGTCATCAAGATCGGTGAGATCAACAGCTATAAGGCCCAGCCCGCCTTCCTGGAGCCCTACAAGAAGGGCATGGAGCTGGCCGTGGACGAGATCAACGCCGCTGGCGGCCTGCTGGGCAAGAAGGTCCAGCTCGTGATCCGCGACGACAACGGCAACCCCGGCGATGCCGTGCGCGCTGCCGAGGAACTGGTCTCGCGCGAGAAGGTGGACGTGCTCACCGGCTCCTTCCTGTCGCACGTAGGCCTGGCGCTGACCGATTTCGCCAAGCAAAAGAAGTTCTTCTTCCTGGCCGGCGAACCGCTGACCGACAAGATCGTCTGGCAGAACGGCAACCGCTACACCTACCGCCTGCGCCCCTCCACCTACATGCAGGTGTCGATGATGGTGCCCGAGGCCGTGGCCCTGAAGAAGAAGCGCTGGGCGCTGGTCTACCCCAATTACGAGTACGGCCAGTCGGCCGTGGCCACCTTCAAGCAGTTGCTCAAGGCGGCCCAGCCCGACGTGGAATTCGTCGTCGAGCAGGCGCCTCCGCTGGGCAAGGTCGACTCGGGCAGCGTGGTGCAGGCCCTGGCCGATGCCAAGCCCGATGCCATCTTCAACGTGCTGTTCGGTGCCGACCTGTCCAAGTTCGTGCGCGAAGGCAACACGCGTGGCCTGTTCAAGGACCGTGAAGTGGTCAGCCTGCTGACCGGCGAGCCCGAGTACATGGACCCGCTCAAGGACGAGGCCCCCAACGGCTGGATCGTGACCGGCTACCCCTGGTACGGCCTGCAGACGCCTGAGCACAAGGCCTTCCACACCGCCTACCAAGGCAAGTTCAACGACTACCCACGCCTGGGTTCGGTCGTCGGCTACAGCGCCATCAAGTCGCTGGCCGAAGGCATCAAGAAGGCGGGCTCCACCGACACCGAAAAGCTCGTTGTCGCCTTCAAGGGCCTGCAGGTGCCCACGCCGTTCGGCCGCATCACCTACCGACCCGAGGACAACCAGTCCACCATGGGCGGCTATGTGGGCCGCACCAAGAACGAAGGCGGCAAGGGCGTGATGGTCGACTACCGCTACGTGGACGGCGCCAAGGTGCAGCCCACGAACGACGAAGTCAAGAAAATGCGCCCGGCCGACTGACGGCTGGTCCCCGGCCTGAGGCGGCTGCGGACACTTGCGTCCGCTAGCCCCTGAGGCCATATTGCTACCCCACATGCACGCGAACGGGCAGACGGACATGCCCGAGGGACAAGTGTTGCCGAAGGATCTGGAATGAGTTTATCGAGTTTTATCGTTCAGCTGCTCAATGGACTGGCGGGGGCCTCCTCGCTGTTCCTCGTGGGCGCCGGGCTTTCGCTGATCTTCGGCGTCACGCGCATCGTGAACTTTGCGCATGGCTCGTTCTTCATGGTGGGCATCTACGTCGCCTACTCCATGGTGGCCAAGCTGGGCACCGGCCTGGGCTTCTGGCCTGCGCTGCTGCTGTCGGCCGTGGTGGTCGGCGCGCTCGGTGCCCTGGTGGAGGTGGTGCTGCTGCGCCGCATCTACAAGGCACCCGAGCTGTTCCAGCTCTTGGCCACCTTTGCGCTGGTGCTGGTGATCAAGGATGCCGCGCTGTGGATCTGGGGACCCGAAGAACTCCTCGGCCCGCGCGCGCCGGGCCTGTCGGGCTCGGTGGACATCCTGGGGCGGCAATTTCCTTCGTACGACCTGTTCCTGATCGTCGTCGGCCCGGTGGTGCTGGGCCTCTTGTGGCTGCTGCTCACCCGCACCCGCTGGGGTACGCTGGTGCGCGCCGCCACGCAGGACCGCGAGATGGTCAGCGCCCTGGGCGTGAACCAGGCCTGGCTGTTCACCGCTGTGTTCGCCCTCGGCGCGCTGCTGGCGGGGCTGGGTGGTGCGCTGCAGTTGCCGCGCGAACCGGCCACGCTGGAGATGGACCTGAACACCATCGGCGCCGCCTTCGTGGTGGTGGTGGTGGGCGGCATGGGCTCCATCCCGGGTGCCTACGTGGCCGCGCTGCTGATCGCCGAGATCAAGGCCATCTGCATCTGGCTCGGCGTGGTCGAGATCTTCGGCTACAGCGTTTCGTTCTCCAAGCTCACACTGGTGGTCGAGTTCCTGGTGATGGCTGTGGTGCTCGTGGTGCGCCCCTGGGGGCTGATGGGCAAGCCTCAGGCTGCCAGCCGCAACACCGGTATTCCCGAAGCGCCGCTGCGCGCCTCGCCGCCCTGGTACAAGATCGGTGCGGCCGTGCTGGTGGCCGCCCTGGTGCTGCTGCCCTTCGTCACCACTGGTTCGCCCTACCTCACCGTGCTGATGATCGACCTGCTGATCGCAGCTCTGTTCGCGGCCAGCCTGCACTTCATCATGGGGCCGGCGGGCATGCATTCGTTCGGCCATGCCGCGTACTTCGGCCTCGGCGCCTATGCGGCTGCGCTGCTGGTGCGCTCGGCCGGCATCCCCATGGAAGCGGCCCTGTTGCTGGCCCCCCTGGCCGCGGCAGCGGGTGCGCTGATCTACGGCTGGTTCTGCGTTCGCCTGTCGGGCGTCTACCTGGCCATGCTGACGCTGGCCTTTGCGCAGATCACCTGGGCCATCTGCTACCAGTGGGATGGCTTCACCGGCGGCAGCAACGGTCTCACGGGCGTGTGGCCGGCCGAGTGGCTGTCGGACAAGCGCAACTACTACTTCCTCACGCTGGCTTTGGTGGTGGGTGGCGTGCTGGCCCTGCGCCGGGTGCTGTTCTCGCCGTTCGGCTATGCGCTGCGGGCGGGGCGCGACTCGGTGCTGCGCGCCGATGCCATCGGCATCGACGTCAAGCGCATGCAGTGGACGGCCTTCGTCATCGCCGGCCTGTTCGCGGGCCTGGGCGGTGCGCTGTTCGCCTTCTCCAAGGGCAGCATCTCGCCCGAGGCGCTGCACGTGGGCAAGTCGGTCGACGGCCTGGTGATGGTGCTGCTGGGCGGTATCCAGACACTGGCCGGCCCGGTGGTGGGTGCGGTCACCTTCACCTGGCTGCACGACACCGTGGCACGCAACACCGACTACTGGCGCGCCATGCTGGGCGCCATCATCCTCATCCTGGTGCTGCTGTTCCCGCAGGGCATCGCGGGGGCCATCAAGCAACTCTTCGATAACAAGCGCGAAGCCAAGGAGGCAGCATGAGCCTGCTCAAAGTCACCGGCCTGGGCAAGTCCTTCGGCGGGGTCAAGGCCGTCGACGGCATCCACTTCGAGCTGGCGGCCGGCGAGCTGCTGGCCCTGATCGGCCCCAACGGCGCCGGCAAGTCCACCACCTTCAACATGGTCAACGGCCAGTTGCCGGCCGACGTGGGCTCGATCCAGCTCAACGGCCAGGAGCTGGTGGGCCGCAAGCCGCGCGACATCTGGCGCATGGGCGTGGGCCGCACGTTCCAGATCGCAGAGACCTTCTCCTCGCTGACCGTGGTGGAGAACGTGCAGATGGCCCTGATCTCCAACGACAGCCGCCTGTTCTCGATGTTCCGCGAGGCGTCGGAGCACAAGCGCAACGAGGCCCTGGCCCTGCTCGATCAGGTGGGCATGAAGGCCCAGGCCGACCGCCCCTGCAGCGTGCTCGCCTATGGCGACGTGAAGCGCGTGGAGCTGGCCATCGCCATGGCCAACGCGCCCAAGCTGCTGCTCATGGACGAACCCACGGCCGGCATGGCGCCCAAGGAGCGCAACGAGCTCATGGCGCTGACCAAGCAGCTCGTGATCGACCGCGGCATGGCCGTGCTGTTCACCGAGCACAGCATGGACGTGGTGTTCGCCTACGCCGACCGCATGATCGTGCTGGCGCGCGGGCGCCTGATCGCCGAGGGCAAGCCGCTGGAGCTGCGCGACCACCCCAAGGTGCAGGAGGTGTACTTCGGCACCGGCAAGACCTTCGAGAAAAAGACGGCCGGTGCAGCGACTGCTGCTGCGCCTGCGGAGACCGCATGATGACGACGATTGATTCCAAGGACGTGTTGCTGGAGGCCAAGGGCCTGCAGGCCTGGTATGGCGCTGCGCAGATCCTGTACGACGTGGACCTCGATGTGCGCCGCGGCGAGGTCGTGGCGCTGATGGGCCGCAACGGCGCGGGCAAATCCACCACGCTCAAGACGCTGATGGGCATGCTCGCCAAGCGCAAGGGCCAGATCCGCTTCATGGGCAAGGACCTCTCCAAAAGCGACCCGCACGATGCGGCCCGCCTGGGCCTGGGCTTCGTGCCCGAGGACCGCCGCGTGTTCACCGACCTCACGGTGATGGAAAACCTGGAGGTGGGGCGCCAGCCGGCGCGCCACTGGCCCGACGGCACGGCGGCGCCGCTGTGGACGCCCGAGGCCCTGTTCAAGCTGTTCCCCAACCTGGGCGAGATGCCCCAGCGCCCCGGCGGCCGCATGAGTGGCGGCGAGCAGCAGATGCTGACCGTGGCGCGCACGCTGATGGGCAACCCCTACCTGGTGCTGCTCGACGAACCCTCCGAAGGCGTGGCGCCGGTCATCGTCGAGCAGATGGCGCAGATGATCCTGGAGCTCAAGGCGCAGGGCGTGAGCATCCTGCTGTCCGAACAGAACATGCATTTCGCCGAACTCGTGTCCGACCGTGCCTACGTGCTCGAAAAGGGACAGATCCGCTACCAGGCGTCCATGGCCGAGCTGGCCGCCAACGACGAGGTGCGCAGGTCCTACCTGAGCGTCTGAGGCTTTTCCCTTGGCATCGGCCCACCCGGCCCCTGCCATTTTGTGTGTGTTCCCTACCGG
The DNA here is from genome assembly GCA_040387235.1 of Pseudomonadota bacterium. Taxonomy (GTDB): domain Bacteria; phylum Pseudomonadota; class Gammaproteobacteria; order Burkholderiales; family Burkholderiaceae_C; genus Acidovorax. The sequence goes on along the minus strand of JAZKEE010000261.1, from coordinate 21,807 downwards.
AGTTGTCACCATGAGCCTTGCCCCCCGCCGCCACTTCCTCCAATCGGCTGCCGTCCTCGCGCTGGCCGGTACCGGCATGCCCCTGTCGTGGGCACAAACGAAGATCAAGCCGGGCGAGCGAGCGGCGCTGATCGTCGTGGACGTGCAGAACTGCTTCGTGCCCGGCGGCACGTTGCCGGTGGCCAAGGGCGATGAGGTGGTGCCGGTCATCAACCGCATTGCCACCGCCTTCGAGAACGTGGTCGTCACGCAGGACTGGCATACGCCGGGCCATGCCTCGTTCGCCAGCACGCATGCTGGCAAGAAGCCCTTCGAGACCACCAAGCTCAGCTACGGCCAGCAGGTGCTGTGGCCCGACCACTGCGTGCGCGGCACCGATGATGCGGCACTGCACAAGGACCTGAAGCTGCCCCAGGCCCAGGTGATCCTGCGCAAGGGCTTCCACGAGCATGTGGACAGCTACTCGGCCTTCGAGGAGGCCGACCGCAAGACTTCCACGGGCCTGGCCGGGTATCTGAAGCAGCGCGGCATCAAGACGGTTTTCGTGACCGGCCTGGCCACCGACTTCTGCGTCGCCTGGACGGCCTTGGACGCCAAGCGCCTGGGCTTCGAGACCTATGTGGTGGAGGACGCCTGCCGCGCCATCGACCTCAATGGCTCGCTGGAGGCGGCCTGGAAGCAGATGAAGGCGAAGGGCGTCAAGCGCATCCAGTCGAGCGACCTGGACATTGCCTGATGCGGATTTGCCTTCAAACGTAAACGATAGTTGGGTCGCCTTGCCGTGCTAAAGCACTGTCTGCGGCTCCCCGCCTGGTTATCCGATTGAATCCAAATTCGCATGAGCCATGGGCACGGGACTTGCACACTACCAGGGGCTGCCGCCTCGCCGGCAGCGCGGGAAGCCGTCTTTGACGGTTTCGCAACACCCCCTGTAAATGGTTGCACAGTCCCTCGTGTTGCGGGGAAACTGCCACCTTTGATGTAAGGAGCGTTTCATGAAGTACCGTGGGATGAGGGATGGGCGCACCGACCGCAGGGCCGTGCTGATGGCCATGGCGGCGACGGCCCTTGGCAGTTCGGCGACGACGGCCATCGCGGCCGAGACCGGGGTGACGGACAAGAGCATCAAAGTGGGGCAGTCCGCTGTCTTCACCGGGCCCGCCAAAGACTTCGGCGTGGATTACAAGGCCGGCATCTCCCTGTACTTCGACCGCACCAACAAGGCCGGCGGCGTGTTCGAGCGCAAGCTCGAACTGGTGTCGCTCGACGACGCCTACGAGCCCAAGAAGACTGCCGAGAACACGGCGCGCCTGATCGACGAGGAAAAGGTCTTCGCCCTCATCGGCTATGTGGCCACGGGCAACCTGATCGCCGCCATGCCGCTGGCCGAGAAGGCCGGCGTGCCCATGTTCGCGCCACTGGTGGGCACCACGTCGTTTCGCACCACGCACAACCGCTACCTGTTCCATGTGCGCGCCAGCTACGAGACCGAGCTGCGCAAGATCGTCGGCCACCTGGCCACCCTGGGCATCACCAACATCGCGGTCGCCTACCAGAACAGCGCGTTCGGCAAGTCCAACCTCGAGACCTGCCTGCAGATCGCCCAGGGCCTGAAGGTCAAGGTGGTCGAGTCCGCGCCCATGGAGATCGCCGCCACCGACGCCAAGGCCCAGGTGGCCCAGCTCACCAAGGCCCAGCCCGGCGCGGTGGTGATGATCATGGCCGGCAAGATGGTCGAGGTGTTCCTGCGCGACTACCGTGCGGGCGGGGGCGCCGCACCGCTGTACACCATCTCGGTGGGCATCACCGACGCGCCGGGCTCGGCCCAGCGCCTGAACGGCGGCATCGAGGGCCTGGTCACGGCCAGCATCGTGCCGTCGCCGCAGGCCAGCCGGCTGCCCATCGTGGTCGACTACCGCAAGGACCGCACCGATGCTGGCGCCAAGATCGACAGCTACACCATGCTCGAAGGCTATATCGCCGCGCGCGTGTTCGTCGAAGGCCTCAAGCGCGCGGGGCGCAACCTCACGCGCGAGGCCTTCATCAAGGCCATGGAAGACATGGGCACCACCAAGTTCGGCGATTTCCCGGTGCAGTACGGTCCGAGCAACCACAACGGGTCCAACTTCGTGGACCTGGAGATGTACACCCGCACGGGCAGCCTGCGCCGCTGACGTTTGATTCAGGATCCATGCAGACCCCAGCCACCGTTCTTTCCCTTTCCGTCAACGGCCAGCCATGTGAACTGCCAGCAGGTGCCCCGGGCGCGGGCGCCACGCTGCTGCATGTGCTGCGCAACGACCTCTCGCTCAATGGCCCCAAGTACGGCTGTGGCCTGGGCCAGTGCGGCGCCTGCACGGTGCTGGTGGACGGGGTGGCGGCACGTGCCTGCGTGATCCCTGCGCGTGGGGTGGCAGGGCGGGAGGTGACGACGCTGGAGGGTCTGCCCGCGCGCTGCCATGGTGCAAGCTGTGAAGGGGGGCTGCACCCGGTGCAGCAGGCCTTCGTGGACGAGCAGGCCGCCCAATGCGGCTACTGCCTCAACGGCATGGTGATGATGGCCGTGGCCCTGCTCGAACGCAACCCCGACCCCGACGAGGCCGCCATCCGCCGCGAGCTCTCGGGCAACCTGTGCCGCTGCGGCACGCATGTGGAGATCATCCGCGCCGTGCAGCGCGCGGCCATGCTGGTGCGCGGGGTGGTGGCATGAACGCATCCCTCCCGCTGCGTGCGCACAGCCCGCTCACGCGTGCCGACTTCCATGCCGCACAGGGGGTGCTGCTGGTCGTGCGCAACCCGCCGCCCGCACCCCCACCCGTGAAGGGCCAGCCCGCGCTGGTGGCCGGCAACCCGGCCGAGGGCGTCGAGATCCTGCTGGCCGTGTGGGACGATGGCAGCGTGACCGCGCTCAACGGCCATGTCGACCTGGGCACCGGCATCCGCACGGCGCTGGGCCAGATCGTGGCCGAGGAGCTCGACGTTCCCCTTGAGCGCGTGAACATGGTGCTGGGCGATACCACGCGCGCGCCCAACCAGGGCGCGACCATTGCCAGCGCCTCGATCCAGATCCACGCCAAACCCCTGCGCACCGCCGCGGCCCAGGCGCGCCACTGGCTGGTGGCCCAGGCGGCGGCGCGCCTGGGTGTTGCGGTCGATGCGCTGCAGGTGCAGGCCGGCGTGGTGCAGGTGGCAGCCGATCCGGCGCGCCAGGTTGCCTACGGCCAGCTGCTGGCCGGCGCGCACACCGTGCTGGAGCTGGCCGAGGCCACGCCCACCAAGCCCGCGGCCGATTACACCGTGGTCGGCCAGTCGGTGCCGCGCGTGGACATACCGGCCAAGGTCAGCGGTGATTTGGTCTTCGTGCACGACATGCGCGTGCCCGGCATGTTGCACGGCCGCGTGGTGCGCCCGCCCTATGCGGGGGCCGACCACGGCGACTTCATCGGCAACACGCTCGAATCGGTGGACCAGTCGTCCATCGCCCACATCCCGGGCATCCGCGCGGTGGTGGTGGTGCGCGATTTCGTGGGCATCGTCGCCGAGCGCGAGGAACAGGCCGAGGAAGCGATGCGCGCGCTGCGCGTGCACTGGAAGCCCTGGCCCGGCTTTCCGCGGCAGGACAGCCCCGACGCCCTGGCACAGGCCATCCGCGCCAACCCCTCCACGCAACGCCGCCTGGTGGACGAGGGCGACGTGGACGCCGCGCTGGCCGGTGCCGCGCAGTCCATGCCCCGCACCTATGTCTGGCCGTACCAGCTGCACGGCTCCATCGGCCCCTCGTGCGCGGTGGCCGAGTGGCGGCAGGACGAAGCGTCTGGCCGTGCGCGCATGGCGGTGTGGGCCGGCACGCAAAATCCCCACGTGCTCCGTGCCGACCTGGCCCGGCTGATGGGCATGGCCGACGTGGACATCGACCTGGTGCGCATGGAGGCTGCGGGTTGCTACGGCCGCAACGGTGCCGACGACGTGGCGGCCGACGCCGCGCTGCTCTCGCGCGCCGTGGGCGCGCCGGTGCGCGTGCAGCTCACGCGCGAGCAGGAGCACCTGTGGGAGCCCAAGGGCACGGCCCAGCTCATGCAGGTGCGCGGCGGGCTCAATGCCGATAACTCGGTAGCCGCCTACGATTTCGAAACCTCGTACCCGTCCAACGGCGCGCCCACGCTGGCGCTGCTGCTCACGCGCACCATCGAGCCCGTGGCCCAGGCCTACGAGATGGGCGACCGCACGGCGCGCCCGCCCTACGATTACGACAACCTGCGCGTGGCCGTGAACGACATGGCACCCATCGTGCGCGCCTCCTGGCTGCGCGGCGTCTCGGCCCTGCCCAACTCGTTCGCGCACGAATCCTATGTGGACGAGCTGGCCACCGCTGCCGGGGTGGACCCGGTCGAGTTCCGCCTGCAGCTCTTGAGCGACCCGCGCGCGGCAGAACTCGTGAAGGCAACGGCCGAGAAGGCGGGCTGGCTGCCCCACACCGGGCCGCGCGTGCCCGGCCCCGGCGAGCTGCAAGGCGCCGATGGCGACTGGGTGCAGGGCCAGGGCTTTGCCTACGCGCGCTACATCCACAGCAAGTGGCCGGGCTTCGGCGCCGCCTGGGCCGCCTGGGTGGCCGACGTGGACGTGAACCGAAAGACCGGCGAGGTGCATGTGCGCCGCGTGGTCGTGGGGCACGATGCGGGCATGATGGTCAACCCCGCCGGTGTACAGCACCAGGTGCATGGCAACGTGGTGCAGACCACCAGCCGCGCCCTCAAGGAACAGGTGCGCTTCGACCCGGTCACGCAGGCCGTGGACACACGCGAGTGGGGCAGCTACCCGATCCTGAGCTTTCGCGAGGTGCCGGTCATTGAAGTCATGCACATGCCCCGGCAGGACGAGGCACCGCTGGGCTCTGGCGAGTCGTCCTCGGTGCCCGGCACGGCGGCGATTGCCAATGCGATCTTCGACGCCACGGGCGTGCGCTTTCGCGCGCCGCCCTTCACCCCCGAGGTGGTGCGCGCCGGGCTCAACCCGTTGGCCGGTGCACCAGGGCAGGGGGGGGATGCCACCGCAGGGTCTCCGGCAGAGCCGGCCGACGTGCTGCCCATGCTGGAACTGCCAGCCCCGGCGGTGCCCGCCAGTGCCACCTGGCCGCGCCAGCGCAGCCCCTGGGCGCGTGCGTTGGCGCTCGCTGCGGGCGGCCTGGCGATGGGCGCTGCGCTGCTGGGCTGGCGCCCGGCGATCGCACCGGTCGCACAGACGGCAGGCGCTTCGGTCTACAACGCCGCCACCATCGAGCGTGGCCGCCTGGTGGCTGCTGCCGGCGACTGCGTGGTCTGCCACACGGCCCCCGGCGGCATGCCGAATGCGGGCGGGCGCGCCATGGACACGCCCTTCGGCACCGTCTACACCACCAACCTCACGCCCGACGCGCAGACCGGCCTGGGCCAGTGGTCCTTCAGCGCCTTCCAGCGCGCCATGCGCGAAGGCATCTCGCGCGATGGCAAGCACCTGTACCCGGCCTTCCCCTACACCTCGTTCGCGAAGATGGACGACGACGACCTGACCGCGCTGTACGCCTGGCTCATGGTCCAGCCGCCAGTGCGCGCCGAGGTGCCGGCCACGCAACTGGCCTTTCCGTTCAGCGTGCGCCCGCTCATGGCGGGCTGGAACGCGCTGTTCCACGACGCCACGCCCTGGAAGCCCGACGCCACGCGCCCGCCCGAATGGAACCGCGGCGCCTACCTGGTGCAGGGCGCCGGCCACTGCGGCGCCTGCCACACGCCGCGCAACGCGCTGGGGGCGGAGATGGGCGGCACGGCCTTCCTCTCGGGCGCGCTGGTCGATGGCTGGGAGGCGCCCGCGCTCACTGGCCTGTCCAAGGCGCCAGTGCCCTGGAGCACCGAGGCCCTGTACAGCTATCTGCGCAAGGGGCACAGCCCGGAGCATGGCAGCGCCTCCGGCCCCATGGCGCCCGTGGTGCAGGAGCTGGCCAAGCTGCCCGACGAGGACATCCGCGCCATGGCTACGTACCTGGCCTCCTTCAGTGCGGCCCCGGAGACTGCTGCCGCAGACGCAGTGCATGCCAAGGCGCAGGCCGCAGTGGTCCGGGCTGCTGCTTTGGCACCCCAGCCCGGCCAGGCGCAGCGCCTGTTCGACGGCGCCTGCGCCGCCTGCCACCATGACGGCAACGGTCCCAAGCTCTTGGGCGTGAACGTGCCGCTGGCGCTCAACAGCAACCTGCACAGCGACCGGCCCGACAACCTGCTGCAGGTCATCGTCCACGGCATCCGCGAACCGGCCTCGCGCGAACTGGGGTTCATGCCGGGCTTCGGCGATGCGCTCAGCGATGCGCAGATCGCCGAGCTCGCAGGCTATATGCGCCAGCGCTATGCGCCAGGGCGCCCTGCGTGGACCGATGTACCGGCGGCGCTGGCACGTGTGCGCGCCGGTCCGGCCCATCCCTAGCGTTCAGAAATGCAATGAGTCCGCGTCGGCACCCATGGCATCGGCAATCAGCCGCATGTCGTGGTCGCTGATGGCGAACAGCCCGAAGCGAAAGGCATAGCCCCAGCGCGCGCGGTCCTGCACGAATTCGAAGTGGTCGAGCAGCGGTGCGATGGCCGCCTCGCGGGCCGGCACGTAGTCCACGCCCTTGCGAAACGGCACGAACCCGCCGCCCATGTCGAAGGCATAGGGCTCGCCGGGCTTGACCAGCCCCAGCGAGACGAAGGCCTGCAGCTTGTCGCTGCCACCCATGGAGACCGTGGGCGCGTAGTAAGCGACCCTGTCGCCGGGCTTCACGCGCCGCAGCGGCGCGACCTTGCCGTGGCACACCTGCATATAGCCTGCATCGGGCTCGGCGCAGCCGCGGCGCGCATGGTTGGCGCTGGCCACGGCGATCCAGTTGCCGCGTGGCGCGGCCATGGCGGGGTGGGGTGCTTCGGCCCACAGGGTGGGCTGAACCAGGGCGCTTGCTGCTGCTGCCATGCCCACGCTCCTCAGGCTTCGGCGTGCAGGCCGACGCGGTTGCCATCCAGGTCATGGATGTGCGCGAAGAAGCCCATGCCTGGCGGCAGTGCCTGGCGCGGCAGGGCTACCTTGCCGCCTTGCGCCACCACCCGTTCCAGGGCTGCATCAAGCGAAGGCGAAGCATCGAGGTAAACGAGGGTGCCCGCGCCTGCTGCCAGCTGGGGCGCGGTCGGCCCCATCATCAGCGCACCTCCCGCTCCGTCGGATGCCGGGTCGTACGAGAACACCGCGCCTTCGCTCGGGCCCATGGACTCGCGGCGCATGGCCTGGCCCAGAACGGCTTCGTAGAACGCCTGGGCGCGGTCCAGTTGGGTGGTGGGAATCTCGAACCAGCTGATGGCGTTTTTCATGAGGGGCTCCTTGTGTGCAAATGAAGAAGCCCCGATGGTGATGGCCTGCTGCTGACAGCGGTTTGTCAGCAGGGTTGCAGCAGTGCCGTCATTCCTTCGTGCGGGTCATTTCCACCGAGAACTTGAACCGGTCCGCCGGGTGCAGCGAGACCGAGATCTCGAACACCTGGTCGGCCGGGTCGATGTAGTGGCGCGTGATCTTCAGGGCCGGCGCGCCGGCCTCGGCGCGCAGGGCATCGGCATGCTCGCGCGGCACCACCACGGCCTCGATGTCCTGGCGGATGCGTGCGATGCGCCGGCCGTAGCGCTCCTCGATGATGGAGCTGGCCAGCGTTTCGGGTGCGTCGCGCACGATGGGCCCGATGTCGGCATACGCCGGGTCGATGTACAGGTCCAGCCAGCAGATCGGGCGTGCCCGGGTGCTGCCTCCTTCCATGCGCAGGCAGGCGATGTGCAGCCAGCGTGTGCCGCCGGGGCATGCCAGGTCCTTGGCGAGCGCCAGGTCTGCCACGACTTCGTTGATCGACTGCACCGTGCGCACGTGCTCGGCACCGAAACGTGCCAGTTCTTCCACCGTGGCGATGGATTGCGTGAAGCCGGCGCGCGGCCGCATGGCCTCCACGCGCGTGCCCACGTTCTTGCGCCGCGAGATCAGGCCCAGCTCCTGCAATTCGTCCAGCGCCTTGCGCACGGCATAGCGGCTCAGTCCGTACTGCTCGCACAGCTCGAACTCGGTGGGCAATAACGTGCCCACGGCGAAGCGTCCAGAGGCGATGCCTTCGGACAGGTCACGGGCGAGGTCCTGGTTCTTGGCGATGGTCATGCGGGCAGGCTCCTGCTCAGGGAAAACCCCAGATTGAGTTTTGTTCGAACATATTTACAGTTCATTTGTTCGAACATTTATATATGTTCGTATTTTATCAACATATCCGGCCTGCCATGTCCTCTTCCTTGCTTACCCCTGCCAGCACGGTGCTTGATTCGGTGCTGTTCCGCGACGCCTTCGGCACGCCCCGCATGCGCGAGGTGTTTTCCGACCACACCCTGATCAACCGCTACATCGAGGTGGAGGTGGCGCTGGCGCGGGCCGAGGCCCGCTGCGGCGTGATCCCGGCCGAGGCCGCCGAGGCCATCGCGCGCGAATCGCGCCTGGATCGCGTGGACTTCGACCACATGCGCCACGAGACCGACATCGTCGGCTACCCCATCCTGCCGCTGGTGCACCAGCTCGTAGCGATGTGCGGCGAGGCCGGGCGCTACGTGCACTGGGGTGCCACCACGCAGGACATCATGGACACTGCCAACGTGCTGCAGCTGCGCGACGGCCTGGAGTTGGTGGAGGCCGACATCCGCGAACTGCGCGGCATCCTGGCCGCGCTGGCCGCCAAGCACCGCGACACCCCCATGGCCGGCCGCACCCACCTGCAGCAGGCCTTGCCCGTCACCTTCGGCTACAAGGTGGCGATCTGGCTGGCCATGTTCGACCGCCACCAGGAGCGCCTGGCCGAGCTGCGCAAGCGCGTGCTGGTGGTGCAGTTCGCCGGGGCTGCCGGCACGCTGGCCTCGCTGGGTGACAAGGGCTTCGAAGTGCAGGCCGCGCTGGCCGACGAACTGGGCCTGGCCGTGCCCGTGACCACCTGGCACGTGGCGCGCGACGGCTTCGCCGAGGCGGTGAACCTGCTGGCATTGGTCACCGGCTCGCTGGGCAAGATCGCGCTGGACATCATGATCATGGCCTCCACAGAGTTCGGCGAGGTCTACGAGCCCTTCGTGAAGGGCCGGGGGGCGAGCAGCACCATGCCGCAAAAGCGCAACCCGATCTCCAGCGAGCTGATGCTGGCGGCCTCCAAGGCCGTGCGCCAGCACGCGGGACTCATGGTCGATGCCATGGTGCAGGACTTCGAGCGCGCCACCGGGCCCTGGCATGCCGAATGGCTGGCGCTGCCCGAGAGCTTCATCCTCACCGCGGGCGCGCTGCACCAGGCGAAGTTCGCGCTCGGCGGCCTCGTCGTGGACGAGGCGCGCATGCGCAGCAACCTGGGGATCAGCCAGGGCCTGATCGTGGCCGAGGCCGTGATGATGGGCCTGGCCCCGGCCATGGGCCGCCAGCAGGCGCACGACGTGGTCTACGACGCCTGCCGCAGCGTCAACGAACATGGCGGCACGCTGGCCGAGGCACTGGCCGCGCTGCCCGAGGTCATGCGCCACGTCGACCGTGCCGAAATCGACCGCCTCACCGACCCCGCCAACTACCTGGGCTTGGCGCCCACCATGGTGGACCGTGCCCTGGCCGCCTCGGCGGCGCTCGGCCACTGAGCCCCGCCTGATTCCCCACTTGCGCTTTCCGTTCCATCCCACAACCGTTGCAGGAGACAAGTCCATGAACACCGCCAAGACCCTTGGTGCCGCCGCCGCATTGCTGTGCGCCGCCACCCTCGCCCACGCGCAGGCCTGGCCCGCCAAGCCACTCACCTGGGTGGTTCCGTTCGCTGCGGGTGGCCCCACCGACGCCATGGCGCGCGACATCGCCGACAAGGTGGGGCGCCAGATCGGCCAGTCCATCGTGATCGAGAACGCGGCGGGCGCGGGCGGCACCATCGGCGCGGCCAAGGCGGCCAAGTCGGCACCCGACGGCTACACCTTCCTGGTCGGCCACATGGGTTACATGGGTGCGGCGCCTTCGCTGTACAAGAAGCTGGCCTACGACCCGGTGAAGGACTTCGACGCGGTGTTCCGCTTTCCCGACACCCCGCTGGTGTTGCTGGTGCCCAAGAGTTCGCCCTACAAGACAGCCGACGAGCTGATCGCGGCGGCCAAGGCCAACCCGCGCAAGATCAACTTCGGCAATGCGGGTGTGGGCTCCACCTCGCACCTGATCGCCGCGCTGTTCGAGTCGCGCGCCGGCATCGAGGTCACGTCCATCTCGTACAAGGGCGCGGCACCCGCCATGAACGACCTGGTGGGCGGCCAGGTGGAGGCCATGTTCGACCAGAGCAACACGGCACTGCCCCAGGTCACCGGCGGGCGGCTCAACGCCATCGCCCTGACTTCGCTCACGCCCATGCCGCAGCAGTACCCCAACGTGGCACCTCTGGCCGACAAGACCCTGCCCGGCTTCGAGGCCGCCACCTGGTATGGCCTGTACGCACCCAAGGGGGCGCCCAAGGACGTGGTGCAAAAGCTCCACCAGGCCTACCTCAAGGCCCTGGCCGACAAGCCCTGGACGGCGCGCATGGTGGCGCAGGGCATCCACCTGCTGCCCGAGGCGCAGTACGCCCCCGAGGCCTTTGCCAGGCACACGGCGGCCGAGGTGGACAAATGGCGCAAGGTGGCCACCGACGCCAAGATCCAGATCGACTGATCGCACAAGCCCATGACCCGCATCGCGCAGGAAGACCTGGCCACCAGCATCGCCCAGGCGCTGCAGTTCATCAGCCACCGGCACCCACCCGACTTCGTGCGCGCACTGCGGCGCGCGCACGCGGCCGAAACCCATGCGCCGGCGCGGGCCGCCATGGGCCAGTTGCTCGTCAACAGCCGCATGGCGGCGCTGGGCCGCCGCCCGCTGTGCCAGGACACGGGCGTGGCCCAGGTGTTCCTGCGCCTGGGTTCCGGGGTGGCCTTCATACGGCACGACGGCGCGCCGCTGCGCAGCCTGCAGGCCGTGGTCGACGATGCGGTGCGCACCGCCTATGGCGATCCGGCCAACCCGTTGCGCGCGACCATGGTGGCCGACCCACTGGGCGCGCGCACCAACACGCGCGACAACACCCCCGCCATCGTGCACTGTGAGCTGGTGGAAGGCAATGCGCTGGAGCTGCTGGTGGTGGCCAAGGGCGGCGGCGGCGATGTCAAGGCGCGCTTTGCCACCCTGAACCCCAGCGACAGCGTGGCCGACTGGGTGCTGGCGCAACTGCCGGGCATGGGCGCCGGCTGGTGTCCACCGGGTGTGCTGGGCATCGGCATCGGCGGCAGCCCCGAGCAGGCCATGCTGCTGGCCAAGCTGTCGCTGTTCGATGCCATCGACATCGACCAACTGCAGGCGCGCGGCGCGGCCACGGCCGAAGAGGCGCTGCGGCTGGACCTGCATGCGCGCAGCAATGCCCTGGGTATCGGCGCGCAGGGGCTCGGGGGCCTGTCGGCCGTGCTCGACGTCAAGGTGCGCACTGCGCCCTGCCATGCGGCCACGATTCCCGTGGCGCTGATCCCCAATTGCGCAGCCACGCGCTACCTGCGCCTCACGCTCGACGGCGCGGGCCCCGCCCCGCTGCCGGACCTGTCGCTCGACGCCTGGGACGGCATTCCCGACCACTTCACGGTGGACGATGCGGTGCGCGTGGACCTCGACACGCTGGACCGCGCCGAGGTCGGCCGCTGGAAGGTCGGCCAGACCCTTCTGCTCACGGGCACCCTGCTCACCGCGCGCGATGCCGCGCACAAGCGCCTGGTCGACCTGCTGCAGCGCGGCGAGCCGCTGCCGGTGGACCTGCGCGGCCGCACCATCTACTACGTGGGCCCGGTCGATGCCGTGGCGGGCGAAGCCGTGGGCCCGGCCGGCCCGACCACCGCCACGCGCATGGACCGCTTCGTGGAGCCGCTGCTGGCGCAAACCGGGTTGCTGGCCATGGTCGGCAAGGCCGAGCGCGGGCCGGATGCGATCGCCTCCATCCGCCGCCATGGCGGGGCCTACCTCGCGGCGACCGGGGGCGCTGCGTACCTGCTGTCACGTTCCATCCGCAAGGCGCGGGTGCTGGCCTTTGCCGACCTGGGCATGGAGGCCATCCACGAGTTCGAGGTGGTGGACTTTCCGGTCACGGTGGCCGTGGACTCGCACGGGCACACGATCCACCGTTTCGTGGAAGCTAGAACGTGATCTTGACCGACGGCGCGCTGCGCTGGGCCTTACCGTGGAACACCGCCTCGATGTTGTTGCCGTCGGGGTCGAGCACGAAGGCCGCGTAATAGCCCGGGTGGTAGGGGCGCTCACCGGGGGCGCCATTGTCCTTGCCGCCATGGGCCAGGGCCGCCTTGTAGAAGGCCTGCACCATGGCCTCGTCCCGTGCCTGGAAGGCCAGGTGGTGCCGGCCGGTGAGGTGGCCCTGCGCCGCGGCACTTTGGGAGGTGGAGACGAAGAGCTCGTCGGCCCAGAAGTAATCTTCGGCGGTGCCGCCCATCGGCACCTTGAGCACCTCGAAGATGGCAGTGTAGAAGGCCTGGCTGGCCGGCAGATCGCGCACCACCAGCTGGATGTGGTCGATCAGCCGGCCGCGGTGCAGTTCCTGGGTTTCCATGGCGTGGTCCTTGCGTGGGTTCACAACATGGGCGCAGTGTGCCAGCGCCAGGGGCCGGGCGCCGTCGCACTCACCCCCTGTTACCGCTGTGACTTGGTGGCTACTCCCGGGAGCCCGTCGCTCCCGGAATCAGCCGCTCACCGGCAGCTGAAGCTGCTGGCGCTCTCTACATCACCCGTGCCGTTGTAGCGCGCCACCTTGGGGTAGACGCACAGTGGGCGGGTGCGGTTGGCCGACCAACTGGCGGGCAATTCGGTGTTGACCACGTTGGCACCGGCGCCGCGCGCCTGGGCCAGCACGGTGTCGGGCGCCTTGCCCTGCTCCACCCACTGCACCAGCGGGGCCAGCATGTCGAACTGGTCGGTGGCGGGGCCGCCCGAGCAGTGGTTCATGCCGGGCACCATGTACAGGCGTGCGAAGCTCGCGGCATCGCCCTTGTGGTTGGTCTGCAGCCGGTCCATCCAGCTGGCGGTGTCCACGGGAGAGAACACGCCGTCGGCCACGCCGTGGTAGACCATCATCTTGGCACCGCGTTCCTTCAAGGCGCCGAGATCGGCTTCGTTGGGTGGCGTCATGAAGGACCAGGGCGACTCGGGGTAGAGCGCACTGGTGGCGAACATCTTCGGGTAGTCGGTCTCCATGCTGAAGTTCAGCGCGTACTGCAGGCCCGTGGTGGCGCTGAAGGCCGCCACGGAGGAGGGCGGCGAAGTGAAGATGAAAGCCACCGCGCCGGCATCGCGCGTGGCCGGCGAGCCCAGGTGCCACTGTGCGAAGTTGACGCCGCCCACACCCGGGTCGAACCAGGTGCCGGTGTACAGCGCCTCGCCCTTGCTGTTCCTGGGGCCGGCGAAGATGCCGGCCAGCACGTTCTTCTGCTCCGGCGTGAGGCAACTGCCGTCGCGCGTACCTGCTGTGCAGCTGGGCACGTCGGTCTGCAGGTTGAAGGCGCCCTGGCAGGCGGCCACGTCGTTCACCTGTCCGTCGGTAATACCGTCCAGCGCATCGCACTTGGCGAGGATGCGGTTGCCCAGCAGCTTGTATTCGGCGGCTGTCACGGACGTGTTCAGGTCGGGCTGGCCGCTCGCGTCCGGGGTGGAGACCTTGGCGTACTGCTGGGCCTTCCACAGCTGCGTGGTGGCTGCCTTGGGCAGGTGGAAACCGGGGTTGCCAGCCAGGATGCCGTCGTACTGGTCCGCATAGCGTGATGCCGCCACCATGGCGTGGCGCCCGCCGTTGGAGCAGCCCGCAAAGTACGAGCGGTCGGGTGCCTTTCCGTAGGCGCTCCTGATGAGGTCCTTGGCCATGGGCGTGAGGCTGCCCACGGCCTGGTAGCCGTAGTCCAGCCGGGCCTGCGGGTCCACGCCGAAGAAGGGCGTGGGCGCGCTGTGGCCCGCGTCCGAGCTGAGCACCGCGAAGCCCTGGCTCAGCGCCGGCGCGACGGGTGCCGCACCGCTGGTCGCGCCCAGGGCCGTGACCACGCTGCCATCGAGTCCACCGTTGGCCTGGTAGAGGAAGCGGCCGTTCCAGGCCACGGGCATGCGCATCTCGAAGCCGATGGCATAGCTCGCGCCATCGACCGTGCTGGTGCGCTGGTTCATGGCCCCCTTGACCAGGCAGTGCGCCGGGATGGGGGTGTTCACGCCGGTGGCCTTGAGCTCGCCCTCGGCCACGGGCACGGCGGAGGCGATGCGTGTATTGGGCAGGGCCAGCGTGGTGGCCAGGTTGGCGCAGGCCTGCAGCGTTCCCGGCGAGGCCGCCGAGAGCTGACGCAAGCCCGCGTCGGAACCGCCACAGCCGGCCAGCAGCAGCGCCATCGCTGCGGGCAGGGCGGGCAGTGCCAGGGGGCGGCCCAGGCCACGGTGCGTTCTCCAGATACCCTCGTTCGTCTTCATGGTGTTGTCTCCTCGTGTGTTGTCTCAAGGCGCAGGCAGGCAGACCCGCAGCGCGGCCTCGAAGCGCTGTGGGATGGGGGAAAGCGGAGAGAGAAAGGGCGTGGACCGTCAGGCGGCAGCCATGGCGGGCGCGGTACGTCGGTGAACGTCGGCAGCAGCGGTGGACAGGCGTTGGCGAATGATGGCCAGGCGCATGTCGAATTCGGGCAGCACCCAGGTCGTGAATGCCTGGGCCGGTTCGGTCCAGCGCGGCCCCTGGCTGGCGGGTGTTGCTGCGACGCGGGCCCAGGCCCACTCCAGCAGCACCAGTGCCACGGCCCGCAGGTAGTCGTCGGCCACCCAGTAGGGCAGCTCGGGGTGGGTGGCGGCGGCTGCCGCCAGCGCGCGTGTGGTGTCGGCCAGCGCATTGCGCCGGGTGTTGGCGGCTTCGTCGTGGGGCAGGCCGGCACGCAGGGATGCGAGCAGTGCGCACAGGCCCTGGCCGCCATCGGCGAGCACCTTGCGCACCAGCAGGTCGATGGCCTGGATCTCGTTCGTGCCCTCGTAGATCATGGCCACGCGCGCATCGCGCACGATCTGCTCGATGCCCCACTCGCGCACGTAGCCGTGGCCGCCGAACACCTGAAGGCAGGCGCTGGCGCCATGGAAGGCCTGATCGGTCAGCGCGGCCTTGAGCACGGGCGTGACCAGCGCGCACCAGCGCTGGGCCACGGCGCGCTCGGTCGCGTCAGGGTGGTGGCGCGCCACGTCGAGCTGCAGGGCCGTGTGGTAGGCCAGCACGCGCCCACCATCGATCCAGGCGCGCTGCGTCCGCAGGATGCGGCGTATGGCGGGGTGTTCGGCAATCGGATCAGGACCCGGCGAAGCCGTGGTGCCCATGGGCCTGGGAGCGCGCATCTGCCGGCGTTCGTTCGCATAGGCGCTGGCCTTCTGCCAGGCGGCCTCGAGCAGGCCCAGGCCCTGCAGGCCCACATGCAGGCGCGCAGCATTCATCATCACGAACATGGCGGCCAAACCCTTGTGGGGCTCACCCACCAGCCAGCCCGTGGCATCGTCGAAGCGCATCACGCAAGTGGGGCTGCCGTGCAGGCCCATCTTCTCCTCGATGCGTTCGCACACAACGGCATTGCGCTCGCCGCCCGGCAAGACCTTGGGCACGAGGAACAGCGACAGCCCCTTGGGTCCGGCCAGCGCATCGGGCAGGCGTGCCAGCACCAGGTGCACGATGTTGTCGGTCAGGTCGTGCTCGCCGCCGGAGATGAAGATCTTGCTGCCGTTCACGCGCACGCTGCCGTCGGCCTGCGGCACGCCGCGGGTGCGCACCAGGCCCAGGTCGCTGCCCGCATGGGCCTCGGTCAGGCACATGGTGGCCAGCCATTCGCCACTGGCGATCTTCGGCAGGTACTGCGCCTTCAAGGCCTCGCTGCCGTGGTGGTGCAGGCATTCGTAGGCACCGTGCAGCAGGCCGGGCGCCATGGTCCAGCCATGGTTGGCACCGGCCAGCCATTCGAACAGCACGCATTCGAGCACCGCGGGCAGGCCCTGGCCGCCGTCCTCGGGCGCGCAGGCCAGCGAAGGCCAGCCTGCCTGCCAGAAGGCCTGGTAGGCCGCGCGAAAGCCGGCGGGCGTGGTGACGGTGCCGGCCTCGAAGCGGCAGCTTTCCTCGTCACCGCTGCGCTGCAGCGGGGCGATGGCGCTGTCGACGAACTTCGAGGCCTCCTCCAGCACCTGCGCTGCCAGGCCGCCATCGGTGTCGGCAAACGGTGCCAGCGCCTGCCACTGCGCGGGGGCCTGGAGCACCTCGGTCAGCAGGTGCCGGATATCGGCAAGGGTCTGGTGTGCTTGCATGCTGATCGTGCGTCCTTGTCCGTCGTTAACCCATGGCCTTCGCAACTGGCGCGGCCAAAGGCCAGCGCCACCGTGGAACCGGCTTTGCCGGGCCACCGGAGGCGTCCCCCTCAGGGGGAAGGTGCGCCAGCGCCTCAGGGGGGAGCCAATCCAGAGTCAGGACTCTGAAGTGAACCCGATCTGCTTGACCAGCGGGCCCCAGCGCTCGAACTCGGCCTTCTGGTCGGCCAGCATCTCCTGCGACGTGCTGCCGTGGGCCACCAGGCCAACGATGCCCAGCGCGTCGATCACGGTCTTGTCCTTGAGCGCGCCGGTGATGGCCGCATTGGCACTGGCCAGCGTGGCGGCGGGGGTCTTGGCCGGGGCGTAGAAGCCGAACCATTCCTCGGACGTCACGTCTGGGTAGCCCAGTTCGATGAAGGTGGGCACATCGGGCAGGTAGGGCGAGCGCTTCTTGCCCGAGGTGGCCAGCACGCGCACGCGGCCGGTCTTCATGTACTGCAGGTAGTCGCCGCTGGGGTTCATGGCGGCAGCGATCTGGCCGCCCACCAGGTCGGTGATGCTGGGCACGGTGCCACGGTAGGGCACGTGCTTGAGATCCACTGCCGCACGGATGCCCAGCAGCGCGCCCAGCAGGTGGGGCATGGAGCCCGCTCCAGGCGAGCCGTAGCTGGCCTTGTCCGGATTCGCCTTGGCCCAGGCCAGGAAGTCCTTGAGCGTCTTCACCTCGGCGGGCACGGCCGGGCCCACGGCCAGGCCGTGGTGCATGATCGCGCCGATGGAGACGGGCACCACGTCGTCCGGCTTGTAGCTGAGCTTGGGGTAGATGTGCGGGTACACCGACAGGGCCGATACCGGTGCCAGGGTGAGCACCGAGCCATCGGCGGGGGAATTCTTCAGCGTTTCCACCGCAATGCGGCCACCGGCGCCTGGCTTGTTCTCGACGAAGCCCGGGTTCTTGCTGTAGGCCGTGCCGCCCAGCTTCTCGGCCACGCGGCGGGCCACGCTGTCGCCCGCGCTGCCGGCCGGAAAGCCGTACATGATCTTGACCTGGTCCAGCGCCTGCGCGAAGGAAGACAGGGGATAAAGCGCCCCGAGGGCGGCGGCGCTGCCCAGGGTGCGAACAAAGTGGCGTCGTGTCGTCGTCATGGTTGTCTCCGGTATAGGTATGGTGTGTTGACGGGGCAGGGAACGGGGGCTATCGGGGCGCCATGCGCAAGGCGCCATCGAGCCGGATCACCTCCCCGTTGAGGTGTCCGTTGGTCACGATGTGGGCCGCCAGTTCGGCGAACTCCTCGGGCTTGCCCAGGCGTGGCGGGAAGGGGATGCTCGCGGCCAGCGACTGCTGCACCGCCTCGGGCAGCTCCTTCATGAGCGGCGTGGCGAACAGACCGGGCGCCACCGTGCACACGCGGATGCCGTGCTGCGCCAGGTCGCGCGCCATGGGCAGCGTCATGCCCACCAGGCCGCCCTTGGAGGCGCTGTAGGCCTGCTGGCCCACCTGGCCATCGAAGGCCGCCACCGACGCGGTGAACATCATCACGCCGCGCTCAGCGTTGTCGAGCGGCGCCAGCTTTGCGCAGGCGGCTGCGAACAGCCGGCTGATGTTGTAGCTGCCGATCAGGTTGATGCCCACCACGCGTGCGAAGTCTTCGAGCGGCGCGGCGCTGCCGTCGCGCTGCACCACGCGCTTGGCGCTGCCGATGCCGGCCACGTTCATGAGGATACGGGCCGGGCCCAGGGCGGCCTCGGCCTGGGCCAGGGCGGCCACTACGCTGTCGGTCTGGGTGATGTCGCAGGCGCAGGCCACGGCCGTTCCGGCGCCATGTTGGCTGTTGATGCTGTCGGCCACGTGGGTGGCGAGGGCGGTGTTCACGTCGAGCACCGCGACCTTGGCGCCCAGACGGGCCAGCTCGCGTGCGGTGGCTTCGCCCAGGCCCGATGCGGCGCCGGTGACGAGGGCGGTCTGTCCTTGGATCTGCATGGATAGCTCCTTGGGTAGTGCGTTTCAGGCTGCAGGCACGATGGTGTCGGGGGCGTTGCCGTCGTGCAGGGCCTGCACCAGTGCATCACGGTGCTTGAGCACGGCGCGCTGGTTGATGGAGCCCTTGTCGGTGATCTCGCCCTTGTCGAGCGAGGGCGGCTCGGCCATCAGCAGTGCGCGCGCCACGCGGCTGGCGCTGCCCGTGGATTCGCGCGCCAGGTGGTCGATGACAGCCTGGATGCGCTGGCGCACGCCGGTGCTGGCGATCACCTCGGCCCAGGGCGCGTCGGCAGCCAGGCCACTTACCTCGCGGCAAGCGGGCGAGAGGAACAGCAGGGCGCCCACTTCCTTCCTGTTCAGGCCGGTGAGCACCGCGTCCTGGATGTACGGGGCGCCGGCCACGACGATCTTGGCGCGCATCGGGCCCACGCTCACGAAAGTACCGGTGGAGAGTTTGAAATCCTCGGCGATGCGGCCATCGAAGCGCAGGCCGCGGTGGATGTCGTTGTCGTCGATCCACAGCACCGCGTCGCCCGTGCACAGGTAGCCCTCGTCGTCGAAGGCCTCGCGCGTGGCGGCGTCCGAGCGCCAGTAGCCGGGTGTCACGTTGGGGCCGCGGTAGCGCACCTCGGTCTTGCCGTCCACGTCCACCAGCTTGAGCGTCATGCCCGGCACCGGTGCGCCGATGTGGCCGGAGCGCACGTCGGGGCTGTTGCAGAACATGGCAGAGGGGGCCGACTCGGTCATCCCCAGGCCCGTGGACATGACGATGCGCTCGCCGAGCTCGGCCTCCTGCGTGGCATGCAGGCTGTCCCAGATGGGTTGGGCCAGGCCCGCGCCCGAGTAGAAGAACATGCGCACGCGCGACAGCAGGGTCCGGCGCAGCGCTGCGTCGGTCTTCATCGCCTCGGCGATCATCTCGAAGCCGGTGGGTACGTTGAAGTACACCGTGGGGGCGATCTCGCGCAGGTTGCGCAGGGTCTCGCCGATCAGCGCCGCCGTGGGTTTGCCGTCGTCGATGTAGAGCGTGCCGCCGTGCTGCAGCGTGAGGCCGAAGTTGTGGTTGCTGCCGAAGGTGTGGTTCCACGGCAGCCAGTCCACCAGGATGGGCGGGGCTTCGGCCAGCACGGGCAGCGACAGGGTGATCTGCTGCAGGTTGGCACACCACATGCGCTGGGTGTTGATCACCGGCTTGGGCATCTTGGTGGAGCCGCTGGTGAACAGGAATTTCACGATGGTTGCGGGGCCCGTGGCATGCATGGCCGCGTCCACGGCGGGTGTGGCCACGGTGTTGCGCAGGCTCTGGAAGGTGGTGGCCTTGCGGCCGGCGATGGCGCCCTGGGCGAGCACCACTTCCACGTCCGCCGCCACGGTGGCCTCGATGGCCCGGCCAAAGCGTGTGCCATCCGCCGCAAACACCAGGCCCGGCGTCAGCGTGTCCAGCACGTGGCGCAGCTTGTCGTAGTCCTGGCTTACCGTGGCGTAGGCGGGCGACACGGGGCAGTAGGGCACGCCCGCATACATGCAGCCCAGTGCCATGAGCGCATGCTCCAGGCTGTTCTCGCTGAGCACCACCACCGGGCGCTCGACGTTCAGCCCCCGGTCCAGCAGCGCCTGGCCGATGCGGCGTGCCGCATCGAGGGCCTGGGCGTAGGTGACGTGCTGCCAGTCTCCCGTGCTGCCGTCGGCCTGCTGCACCCGGCGTGCCAGGAAGCTGCGCTCGGGCTCCGCCTCGGCCCAGTGCACCAGGTAGTCCGTGACCCGGCGGGCGTAGGCCCCGAGGGGCAGGTCGGCCTGCAGGTAGCGCACGCCGTGTGCGCCATCGCGCAGGTTGACGCGGGTGACGCCAAAGGGAACCGGCCGGTAGCGCGGCTGCGCGAGGGGGGTGGAGAGATCGCTCATGGATGGATGTCCGGCAGGTGCAGGTAGAGATGCGGAGCAGGGGGCTCAGAAGGACTTGTTCACACCGTCTCAGTCCTTGCGGACCTTGGCGGCACGGCCTTCCAGGAAGTCCGCCAGGCGCGACTTGGCCTCTGGGGCACTCTGGGCGATCGCGGCCATCATGGCCTCGGTGAAGAAGCCCTGGTCGGCCGGTTGCTCGGCAATGCGCGGCAGGGCGTGCATCAGTGCGTAGTTGGTCAGCGGCGCGTTCTGCGCCACGCGCTTGGCCAGCTCCAGTGCTTTCTCGAAGGCCTGGCCCTTGGGCACCAGGTACTGGGCGAAGCCGACCTTCTCGCCGTCCTGCGCGTTGTAGACGCGGCCGGTGAGCATCATGTCCGTCATGCGCGCCGCGCCGATCAGCTTGGGAATGCGCACCGCGCCGCCGCCGCCCACGAAGATGCCGCGCGAGCCCTCGGGCAGCGCATAGAAGGTGGACTCGTCGGCCACGCGGATGTGGCAGGCGCTGGCCAGTTCCAGCCCCCCGCCCACCACCGCGCCGTGCAGCGCAGCGATCACGGGCACGGGGCCATACTGCACGCGTTCGAGCGCGGCGTGCCACATGCGCGAGTGGTGCAGGCCCTGGCCCGCGTCGCGCTCCTTGAGTTCGGACAGGTCGAGCCCGGCGCAGAAGTGCGGTCCGTCGCCGTCGATCACTGCGGCGCGCACGCTGGCGGGCATTCTTTCGAACAGGTCGCGCAGGGCCAGGATCAGGCCGTCGTTCAATGCATTGCGCTTGGCGCTGCGCGTGAGGCGGATCACGGCAACTTCCTGTTCGTCGCCGGTGAGCTCGAAATGGATGTCTGGATGGGTCATGGTGGCTTTCGTAATGCTTGGATTGTGGTTATAGTTCATAACCAATTCAAGCAAGCCAGACCGGTTTTTCATCAGTAGTTACCCTTGATCCGCGCCATGTGCTGTGGTGCATGCTGACAGGGACACCGTGAAAGCCCGGCCACCATAGGAGACAGATATGGACCACGAGAACCTGATTGCCATCGACATCCACACGCACGCCGAGGTGAGCTGCTGGAACCCGTTCGACAACTACGGCGAGGAGTACGACCGCGCCGCCGACAAATACTTCAAGAACGGCCGGCGCCCGACCATCGCCGAGACGGTGGCCTACTACCGCGAGCAGAAGATCGGCCTGGTGATGTTCACGGTGGACGCCGAGTCCAAGATGGGCCGCCGCCGCATCCCCAACGAGGAAATCGCCGAGGCTGCCAAAGCCAACAGCGACATGATGATGGCCTTTGCCAGCATCGACCCGCACAAGGGCAAGATGGGTGCGCGCGAGGCACGCCGCCTGATCGAGGAGCATGGCGTCAAAGGCTTCAAGTTCCACCCCACGGTGCAGGGCTACCACCCCTACGACCAGATGGCCTGGCCCATCTACGAAGTGATCGCCGAGTACGGCATGCCCGCCATCTTCCATACCGGCCACAGCGGCATCGGCAGCGGCATGCGCTGCGGCGGTGGCCTGCGCCTGG
>JAZKEE010000260.1:0-36063 GCA_040387235.1 Pseudomonadota bacterium | reverse complement strand
CGCGCATCCGCATCACCTTCGGGCCGCCCATCGTGCTGCCGCCCGATGCCACGGCGAACAAGGAGTCGGCGCTGGCGCTCACGCTGGCCATGGACGAGGCGATGAAGCGCGTGGCCGAGCAAAGCCCCGCCTGAGGCGCTTTGCGCCGCAGTGCCGGCGGCGCGCCGGCTCAGGCCAGAAATCGCTCTGCCAGCCTGCCCCAGAACGCAGCCCCCACCGGCAGGTTGCCGTCGTTGAAGTCGTAGCGCGGGTTGTGCAGCCCCCGCCCGCCCTCAGCCGGCCCATTGCCGATGCGCACCAGCGCGCCGGGGCAGGCCTGCAGCATGTAGGCGAAATCTTCGCTGCCCATCATGCGTGTGAAGTCGCGCTCCACCCGCTCGGTGCCCACCAGTTCGGCGGCCACCTCGGCGGCCAGGGCCACGGCGGCGGCATCGTTCTCCAGCACCGGGTAGCCTTCCACGTAGCGGATCTCGGCCCGGGCGCCGTAGCCCTCGGCCGTAGCGTGCACCAGGGCGGTGATGCGCTCCTTGAGCAGCGCGCGCACGGCGGCGCTGAAGGAGCGCACGCTGACACCGATCTCGGCCTCGCCCGGGATCACGTTGAGCGCATCGCCCGAGCGCAGCCGGCCCACGGTGACCACGGCCGATTCGTTGGGGTCCACATTGCGCGAGACCACGGTCTGCAGCGCCATCACGGTGGCGGCTGCGGCCACCAGCGGGTCCACCGCCAGGTGGGGCCGCGCGGCATGGCCGCCCACGCCGGTGATGGTGATGAACACCCGGTCCCCGGCGGCCAGGAAGGCGCCGGGCCGCATGAGGAAGTGGCCCTGCGGCGCGCCCGGGTGGTTGTGCATGGCAAACACCATGTCGCAGGGAAAGCGTTCGAACAGCCCATCGGCCACCATGGCCTTGGCGCCGCTGTCGAAGCCGCGCTCCTCCGCCGGCTGGAAGACCAGGTTCAGCGTGCCGTTGAAGCGCCGCGTGGCCGCCAGGTGCCGCGCCGCGCCCAGCAGCATGGCCGTGTGGCCGTCGTGCCCGCAGGCGTGCATGCAGCCGGGCACGCTGCTGGCATAGGGCAGGCCGGTCTCCTCCTGGATCGGCAGGGCATCCATGTCGGCACGCAGGCCCAGGCGCTTGCTGCCGCTGCCCACGCGCAACTGCGCCACCAGGCCGGTCTGGCCGATGCCGCGTGTGACCTCGTAGCCCCATTGCTGCAGCTTGCCGGCCACGAAGTCGGCGGTGCCGTGCTCGGCAAAGGCCAGTTCGGGGTGCTGGTGAATGTGGCGGCGCCAGCCGGCCAGTTCGTCGTGCTGGGGCGCCAGGTCGTCGATGCGGGTCAGCCCGGGCAGCAGGTTCGTAATCGTCATCAATTGGAGTCCAGCTCGATCTTGTTGTCCCGGGCAATGCGCTGGTAGAACGCGATGCGCTCCGCGATCTCCTTGCGGTAGGCCACGGGGTTGATATCCTGGGGCACCATCATGCCCTTGTCCACCCACACGGCCTGGTTGGCCGGGTCGGTCACGATCTTGCGGGTGGCTGCATAGAGCTTCTGCACGATGGCGTCGGGCGTGCCCGCGGGTGCGGCCAGGCCATTCCACGAGGTCAGGTTCAGGTCGGGCAGCTTGAGCTCGGCAAAGGTTGGCACGTCGGGCAGCTGAGGCACGCGCGCGGGCGCCGCCACGGCCAGGGCGCGCAGCTTGCCGTTCAGGATGTTGGGCAGATTGGACGAGAGGTTGTTCCACGTCAGCTGGATCTGGCCGCTGAGCAGGTCGTTGAGCGCCACGCCCGCGCCGCGGTAAGGGATGTGCGTCATCGGGAACTTCGCCTGGTTCTTGAGCAGCTCCATGCTCAGGTGCGACACCGAGCCCGTGCCCGCGCTGGCGTAGTTGAGCGCCGTGGGGTTGGCGCGCGCGTACTTCACCAGCTCGTCGAAGGTCTTGATCGGCAGGCCCGCATGGATCACCAGCACATTGGCCAGGCGGCTGACGAGGGTGATGGGCGCGAAGTCCTTCACTGCGTCATAGGGCAACTTCGGGTTCATCGCCGGGTTGACCACATGGGTGCTCTGCGAGGTCACGATCAGCGTGTAGCCATCGGGCGCGGCCTTGGCCACGTAGGCCGAGCCGATGGCGCCGCCTGCGCCGCCGCGGTTGTCGACCACCACGGGCTGGCCCAGGCTGCGCGCCAGGCGGTCGGCGATCAGCCGGCCCGAGACATCGACCGAGCCGCCGGGCGTGAACGGCACCACGAGGTTGATGGCGCGGGTGGGGTAGGGCGCTTCGGCCGCGAAGGCGGGCAGTGCCAGGCCGGCGGCGGTGGAGGTCAGGAACTGGCGGCGGTCGAGTGTCATGGTGGTGGCGGATGGTGAGAGGTGGGGGGGGAATGGGCGAATGCTAGGCATTGCCAGCCTGTGCATCAAACGACAAAATCGTGGTCCGTGATGACACAATGTCATCACCCTCCCGTTCCCCATCCATGAAACTGCGCTCTCCCTCCCTGGTCGAACTCCATGCCTTTCTGGCCGTGTGCCGGCTGGGCAGTTTTCGCCAGGCGGCCGAAGACCTGTGCGTGACGCAGGCGGCAGTGAGCCGCGCCGTGCAGCGGCTGGAGCAGCACCTGGGCGACTGCCGATTGTTCGAGCGTTCGCCCCAGGGAGTGCTGCTGAGCGAGCGCGGTCGCCAGCTGCGCCAGCTGACCGAGCGGCATGTGATGGCGCTCGAATCGGCCACCGCGCTGTTCGTGGCGCCGCGCGCGCCGGGCACGCTGCGCCTGTCGGTCATCCCCACGCTGGGTTCCAAGTGGCTGCTGCCGCGGCTGCCGCGCTTTCAGGCGCGGCATCCGGGGCTGGACATCGAGATGCGCCAGTTTCGCCATGACGAGGATTTCAGCCGCGACGACGTGGATGTATGGATCGACGTCAAGCGCCCACGCCGCCGCTGGCCCGCGCGCCTGCAGGCCACGTACCTGATGGGGCGTGACATCATTCCCGTGTGTGCTCCGCAGGTGGCGCCGCGCCTGAAGCGCCCGGCCGACCTCGCGCGCGAGGTGCTGCTGCACCACACCAACTTCCCTGACAACTGGGCGCGCTGGGCCAACGCCGCCGGCCTGCAGCGCGAGCTCAAACTCGGCCCCGGCTACGACCTGAGCATGAACCTCATCTTCGCTGCCAGGGAGGGCGTGGGCATCGCCATCACCCAGCCCTGCCTGATCGAGCGTGAACTGCAAAGCGGCGAACTGGTGATTCCCTTCGATCTGCCGGTATCGACCGCGCGCGGCTACTTTCTGTGCACCGACAAGGACCGCCCGGCCACGCCGGGGCAGCTGGCCTTCATGGAATGGGTGCAGGAGGAGGCCCGGCAGATGGCCGACCCGGTGCCTGGTATCCGCTAACCGACCAGGGCGCTCCAGCGCGGAACGGCCTGTGCCCACCACAGGCGCCAGCGCATGCCCCAGCCCGGCGTGTAGCCGCTGGTCGCAAAGCGCACATCGCCGCGCGCATCCACCACCACCAGGGCTGGCACGCTGCGCACGCCCCAGGCGCGCGACAGTTCTGCCTGTGGGTCTACCGCGGTAGGCCAGTGCATGCCGCGCTGTCGCTGCACCTGGGCCACGCGCGCGGCGGGGCCGGACTGCATGGCAATGCCGAGCACGGGCCAGTCGGCCGAGAGGGCCGCAACGGAGGGCTCTTCGATCTTGCACACCGGGCACCAGTCGGCCCAGAAATGCAGGGCCACGGCGCGGCCAGGGTGCATTGCGCGCCATTGGTCCAGCGTCGTGGTGGTGCCATCGGCCAGGGTGATGGCCGCATCCGGCGCGGGGCCCGTGGGCAAGTCGCGCGTGCGCCAGGCATCGACGCCGGCCACCACCAGCACGGCCAGCAGCAGCGTGCCCAGGTGCTGGCGCCAGCCCCGGCGCAGCGATTGCCAGGCGCGAAAGGGCAGGGCGCGAATACCGGTGGTGGGCTGCATCAATGTCTTTTTGGTTGATGGTTCGATCACTGTCGAGCCGCTCACAAAGCTCAGCGCAGCGGTTCTGGCTAGGCGTTCCGTGGCAGACAGCACGCCAGTACGGCAAGACGGAACAACGACGCCAGAAGAGCTTTTTGAGTGGCGATCAGCGCAAGACTTCCAAGAGGCGGTCGAGGCCGCCTTCATTGATCGCCACCTTGGCCTGGGCGCGCACCGTGGGCTTGGCGTGGTAGGCCACCGAGAGGCCGGCCGCGCCCATCATGGGCAGGTCGTTGGCGCCATCGCCCACGGCGATCGCCTGCGATGGGTCGATGCCCATGAGCGAGGCCACTTCGAGCAGCGTGCGGCGCTTCTCGGCACCGTCGCAGATGTCGCCCCAGGCCTGGTCCACCATGCGGCCGGTGAGCAGGCCGTTGTCCACCTCCAGCATGTTGGAGCGCGCGAAGTCGATCCCCAGGCCCGCCTTCACACGGTCGGCAAAGAAGGTGAAGCCGCCCGATACCAGCAAGGTGGTCAGGCCCGCGGCCTTGGCGGCGCTGACCAATTCCTTGGCGCCGGGGTTGAAGCGCAGGCGCTCGCTGAACACCTGCTCCATGTGCGCCACGGTCACGCCCTTGAGCAGGGCCACGCGCTGGCGCAGGCTCTCCTTGTAGTCGGTGATGATGCCCTGCATGGCCGCCTCGGTGATGGCGGCCACCTCGGCCTTGCGGCCGGCGGCGTCGGCGATCTCGTCCACGCACTCGATGTTGATCAGGGTGGAGTCCATGTCGAAGGCGATGAGCTTGTAGCTCGACAGGGACAGCGGTGCGGCTATGCCCTGGACGACAAGGCCGGGGGCGAATTCGGTGGCGTTTTTCATGGCTGGGCGCTCGTGGCAAATGCAAAGGTCAGAGCCCGCAATGGTATCGCTCACGCCAGTATCCCCGGGGCGAGGTAAGGAACCACCCATGCCGACAGGGCATAGCTCCCAGTGCAGGGGCCGGATGGCAGGACAATTCTGTTTTTGTCATAGTACGAAGCATGACTTTCCCATTCTTCTTTGGCCGCCTGTCGGTGCGCCGGGCCATCCTGCTGCTTGCCTCCGCCGCCGCCTGCATGGGCGTGGCTGCCCAGACGGGCGCCCCCGCCGACAAGCGCCCCATCCGCCTGGTCGTGCCCTTCGGCCCCGGCGGCGTGGCCGACCTCACGGCGCGCACCGTGGCGCAGAAGATGACCGAGGCCACGGGCCAGAGCATCGTGGTGGACAACAAGCCCGGTGCGGGCGGCATCGTCGCAGCAGACGCCGTGGCCAAGGCGGCGCCCGATGGCCGCACGCTGCTGCTCATGTCCAACGGCAACGCGGTGAGCGCGGGCCTGTTCAAGAGCCTGCCGTTCGACCCGGTCAAGAGCTTCACCCCGGTGTCCATGCTGGGCACCTTCGACATCGCCCTGGTCACGGGTGGCAAGTCGCGCTTCAAGGACATCGCCGCGCTGCTGGCCTATGCCAAGGCCAACCCCGGCAAGCTCAACATCGGCACCATCAACATCGGCAGCACCCAGCACCTGGCGGCCGAGCTGTTCAAGCGCAGCCTGGGCCTCGATGTGACCATCGTCCCGTTCAACAGCACCTCGGCCGTGGTCAGCGCGCTGCATGGCGATCAGGTGGACGCGGGCGTCGAGATTTTGGCGCCGGTGCTGGCGCAGATCGCGGGCAACACGCTCCATGCCCTGGCCGTGATGGGCGAGAAGCGTTCGACCGCGTTGCCCAACGTCCCCACCGTGGCCGAGAGCGGCGCGCCCCAGTTCAACGTGGCCTCGTGGAACGCCTTTGCCGCTCCGGCCGGCACGCCGCCCGACGTGATCGCGCGGCTGAACAAGGAGACCAACGCCGCGCTCAACACGCCCGAGGTCAAGGCGCGGCTGCTGCAGCTCGGTGTGCAGGCCAGCGGCGGCACACCCCAGGCGCAGGCCGACTTCTTTGCGCGCGAGATCAAGCGCTGGTCCGAGGTGATCCAGCAGGCCGGGATCCAGAAGCAATAGCAGCAGGCAGCAGGGCGGTGCCCGCCCAGGCCCGCAACGCATCGGCAATGCGTGCGGGCTGGTCCTCGGGCACCAGGTGGCCGGCGTCGCCGCAGGCCTGCACCGTGAGGCTGGCGATGTTCTCGCGGCACCAGGCTTCCATGGCGGGGCCGATCATCAGCGTGGGCGACCCGGTGAACGTGAGCAGCAGCTTGGGGATGTGATCGGAGGCGGACAACCACGCGCCGTAGGCCTCGACCCGCGCCACCACGTCGGCGGGCGAGCCTTCGATGGGCATGGCGCGCGGCCAGGCCAGCAGCGGGCGCCGGCTGGCGGGCGTGGGGTAGGGCGCCTCGTACACCGCGCGGTCGGCGGCAGACAGCGGCGTGAGCACCGTGGCCGTGAGCGAGCCGGCGAGGAACTGGTTTTGCGCGAGGGCCAGTTGCTCGCCCAGGCCCGGTGTGCGAAACGCCTCGAAGCGCGGCCGCGCCGCTGCGGGAAAATCCGCCCAGGCCATGGGCTTGACGATGGTCTCCATGAAGGCGATGCCGCGCACCCGGTGCGCATGCGTGCGCGCCCAGTCGAAGGCGAGCGACGCACCCCAGTCGATGCCCACGAGCACCACGTCCTGCAGGTCCAGCGCATCGAACCAGGCCGCGAGGTAGCGTGCGTGGTCGTCGTATGCGTAGGCAATCTCCGGCTTGCCCGACTGGCCCATGCCGATCAGGTCCGGCGCCAGGCAGCGGCCCAGCCTTTGGACACCTGGCAGCACCTTGCGCCACAGGTGCGAGGACACAGGGTTGCCATGCAGAAACACCCAATTCGGGCCGGCGCCTACAGGGTCGGTGTCTGCGTAGTGCATGTGCGAGCCGAGAACGGAAACGGTGGGCATGGGGCAGTCCTTCTAAGTGGTAAGGTACCTGTCTAGTTTATTGATATAGACAGGCGACTGTCAAATTCCGCCATGAGCCCATCGACGCCCTCCACCACCGTCACCCCTGACACCCCCGGCTCGCTGGGCGTGCTGTTGCGCCTGCTGCACCAGCAGTTCGCGGGTGCGGTGGACGAGGCCCTGGCCGAGGCCGGCTTTGGCGATGTGCGCGCGGCGCATGCCAGTGTGTTCACCTTTGTTCCACCCGAGGGCATGCCCGTGAGCGAGCTCACGCTGCTGGCGCGTGTGCGCAAGCAGTCCATGGCGCAGACGGTGGACGAGCTCGAAAAGCTCGGCTATGTGGAGCGCCGCCCCAGCCCCAGCGACAAGCGCTCGCGCCTGGTGTTTCTCACCGCGCGGGGGCGGCAGATCCGTCCGCTGGCCATGGCGGCCGGCAGCCGCATCGAGGGGCAATGGGCGGGGTTGATCGGCGCGGGCGAACTCGATGCCCTCAAGCGCGCATTGGGTGACCTGCTGGCCAGTGTCGGGCGGCAAGGCGCCGATTGAAACGCACCGAAGCCCCGCTACAGGGCCGAAGCCAAGGGGGGCAGTGCGCAGCGGCCTCCTGTGCGGGAGACTGCCACGGCATGGCACTCACGCCAGCCAACCGCGCCCCGTCGCGAACAACACCCCCGCGACCACGAGCAACGCCCACAGGGGCGAGGCAGGGAAGGCCGCGATACCCACCAACGCGGCAACCAGCAGGTACAGGCCGATCAGTCCCAGGGTGTGCACGTCCCCGTTGGCGGCGGCCCGCAGCGCGAGGTGGCCGCACAGCATCAGCACCGGCCCCAGCAGGGTGAACCAGAACGCCAGGCGACGGCTGTCGTCGGTCTTGAATGCGTCCAGCAGGCCGTCGGACAGGGCGGCTAGAAAAGGCTGCTTGAACCTTACCAGGCCCATCGCGATATGCAGGACGCCCAAGGCGAGCAAGGCACCGGCGGCGGCGGTCTTCCAGTTGAGGATCATGGGTGCTTGCCTTTTCAATATAAAAATTACTATTGTTTAAATAGAAATAAAATCAATTTTTAAAATAGTATTTTCTTATTGTAGTGCGAACCGCGTTGGGCCTGCTCAGGCTTGCGTCGCTGCATCCTGCAGCACGGTCTGGATGGTGCACAGTTGCCGTGCCAGCCCATGCGGTCCCAAGGCTGCGGCGTCAAAGGCGCCGTCCAGCGCTGCCGTGCCCACGGTAAAGCCTGCCGCCCGGCCTGCCACCACGGCCTCGATGCGTTTGGCCCGGTCGATGGACCCGGCCACCACCACCGGCTTGCCGACTGCGGCGCACACGGCGTCGATGAGCGCGGGCACGCCGTCCACATCCCCCTGAAAGCGGTAGGCCAGCAGGTCCAGCCCGTGCACGCCCTCCAGGGCCGCAATGCGGCGCGCGCTGGCCACGATCTCTGCCACGGTGCCCTGCAGCACGCTCGGGTGGCCCACCACCTGGCCGGCAAACGGGTAGTAGCGGAGTGGGGTGGCGTGCAGCAGCGGCAGCACCGCCTCGGGCCGGGTGCCGCCCATCAGCACGTCCACCCCCAGCTCGATTGCCGCGCGGGCCGATGCGAGCTCACTCGCCTCGTCCTGGCTCACCACCTCCAGGTAGCTCACCGCGCCGGCCGCGCGGATGGCATCGGCCAGGTGCTGCAGCGCGGGCAAGGGCAGGCCGATGTCCTTGAAGCCGATGTGCCGCACGCCGGCGGCCAGTACCGTGGGCAATTGTTCCAGGGCGTCGGCGATGGTTGTGTCGTTCCGGGTCAGCATGAAGATGAACTCCGGCAAGGGTTGTTCGCGTGGCGGCGGTAGCTGCGCTGCGGCCACCATGGCCGCAGCCTGCTCCACCGCATGGGCCAGGCTCGAAGCATCGGCCCGGCCCGTGCCCGCGATGTCGAAGGCCGTCCCGTGGTCCACCGAGGTGCGCACGAACGGCAGGCCCACGGTGATGTTCACGCCCTGGTCCACGCCCAGGTACTTCACGGGGATCAGGCCCTGGTCGTGGTACTGCGCCACCACGATGTCGAACGCGCCCTGGCGCGCACGCATGAACACCGTGTCCCCCGGCCAGGGGCCCGTGGCGGCGATGCCCTCGGCACGCGCCTCGGCAATGGCCGGGGCAATGACGTCGCTGTCTTCGCTGCCGAACAGCCCGCCTTCGCCCGCATGCGGGTTGAGCCCCGCCACCGCCACGCGCGGCCGGGCAATGCCGAAGGCCCTGCAGGCACGGTGCGCCAGGCGGATGGCGCGCAGCTCGCTCCCGGGCGTGACGGCGGCGATGGCATCGCGCAGCGACAGGTGGATGGACACCAGCAGCACCCGCAGCTCGCCATTGGCCAGCATCATCGCGAAGTCGGTGGTGCCGGCCCGCTCGGCCAGCATCTCGGTGTGGCCGGGGTGGCGCACGCCAGCGGCGCGCAGCGCCTCCTTGTGCAGCGGCGCCGTCACGATGCCGGCCACCCGGCCCGCCAGCGCAAGGTCGATGGCCCGCTGCACGCAGGCATGCGCTGCGGCGCCGGCACGTGCGTCCACCCGGCCCATGGGCAGATCGACCGGCAGCGGCACGCAGGCCTGCAGCACGGGCAGGGCGCCTTGTTGCAGGGCCGCGTGCAGGCCCTCCAGGCCATCGCCCACGGCGCGTACCTGCAGCGCAGCGCCCACCATGGCTGCCGCGCGCTGCAGGGTACCCATGTCGCCCAGCACGACAAAGGGCTGCACGTGGCGGTTGCCCACCATGGCCCCCATCGCCCACTTGGCAATGATCTCCGGGCCTATGCCCGCCGGGTCGCCCATGGTGATGGCCAGGGGGCGGGTGTTGGTGGTTGTCGCAGCTGTCATCGGGTTTCTTGAGACTCAATCAATGGAATGCCGAGACTGTGCCTGGGCAAGCGCTGTCAGAAAACCGATTTGATCTCATGCATGATTGAGCCAAACTCAAGCATCCAGCCATGCCACCAGACACCCGCCTGCCCCCGCTGTCCGCGCTGCGCGCCTTCGAGGCCACGGTGCGCCACGGCAGCGCGCCGCGCGCGAGCTGCACCTGACCGACGGCGCCGTCAGCCGCGCCGTGCGCGAGCTGGAGGGCGATCTGGGCTTTGACCTGTTCCAGCGCAGCAGCCGCGCCGTGGTGCCCACGCCCACCGCCCAGGTGCTGGCCGAGGATGTGGCCGGCGCGCTCGACCGCCTGCGCGCGGCCCTGGCCCGCGCCCGCCGCACGGCGGGGCCGGGGCGGCCGCTGGTGCTGTCGTGCGAGCCCACCTTGCTGATCCGCTGGCTCATCCCGCGCCTGGCGCAGTTGCAGGCGGCCATTGGCGAGCAGCGCGAGCTGCGCCTCGTTTCGGCCGGGGGCGTGGTGCACTTCGAGCGCGACGGCATCGACCTGGCCATTCGCCGCAACGACTTTGCGCTGGCCGACGACGTGGTGGCCGAGCCCTTCGTGCACGAGCACATCGGCCCCGTGTGCCGCCCCGATGTGGCCGCTGCCCTTGGGCCGCAGCAAGGCGCTGCCCTGCAGGGCACGCTGCTGCACACGGCCACCCGGCCGGGCGCCTGGGAGAGCTGGGCCGCGCTGGCCGGCACACCGCTGCAGCCCGCGCGCGCCATCCGTTTCGAGCATTTCTACCAGAGCCTGCAGGCCGCCGTGGCCGGTGCCGGCGTGGCCATCGGCCCGCTGGCCCTGGTGGCCGACGACCTGGCCAGCGGCGTGCTGTGCGCGCCGCGCGGCTTTGTGGCCGATGGCAGCTGCTACCAGCTCATGGCGCGCCGCGAGGCCGGGGGCGGGGATGGCGTGTTCCACACGGTGCTGGAGTGGCTGCGATCGGCCTGCGAGGGGCTGGTGCCACCCCCTCCGCCCGTCGTGGGCAAACGCCAACAGTCCCCCAAAAGGGGGCCAAGGCACGCGTAGCCTCCCGCATATGATCCCAGCACAACACACACAGAGGGAGGCTGGCGATGGCAATGCACAGGCACGACAACGCGACGGGTAGATCAGCAGCAGCCGCAGCGATCAACCGCAGGCAGGCCACTGCCGTGCTGCTGGCCAGCGCCGCAGCGCCCTTCACCGTGGCTGCGCAGGACGCAGCGGCGCCTGCATCTTCCGCTGCATCGGCGACCACTTCGGCTGCCACCGCAGCCACCACCCTCTGGCCCGGTGACGACTGGGCCGAGAGCACGCCCGAGGCCCAGGGCATGGACTCCGCGGCGCTGGCCCGGCTCATCGACTTCGGCGCCGCGCAGGGCATGGACAGCCTGCTCGTCACCCGCCACGGCAGCCTGGTGGCCGAGGCCTTCTACGCCCCCTACCGCGAGGGGCTCAAGCACGCCGTCAACTCCACCACCAAGGGCATCGTCGCCACGCTCACCGGCATGGCCATCCAGGACGGACTGATCGCCTCGCGCGACGCGCCCGTGCTCGACTTCTTTGAAGGCCGCAAGATCGCCAATGCCGATGCCTCCAAGAAGGCCATGGCCCTCGGCCACCTGCTCGACATGACCTCGGGTTTGAGCTGGATCGAGCCGCTCAGCGACGCCGTGCCCGAGACCATGCTGCAGCTGGGCCGCGCGCGCGACTGGCAGAGCTTTGTG
Organism: Pseudomonadota bacterium; assembly: GCA_040387235.1. GTDB lineage: Bacteria > Pseudomonadota > Gammaproteobacteria > Burkholderiales > Burkholderiaceae_C > Acidovorax. The sequence continues at coordinate 24,592 of JAZKEE010000260.1, read as the reverse complement.
CTCGACCGCCCCATGGCCCATGCGCCCGGTGCGGGCTTCAACTACAACAGCGGCAACACCCACCTGCTCTCGGCCATCCTGGCGCAAAAGACCGGCGGCAGCACGCTGGCCTATGCGCAAAAGCGATTGTTCGGCCCCCTGGGCATCACCGACGTGCGCTGGAAGAAGGACCCGCAGGGCCTGGAGGTCGGCGGCTGGGGCCTGTACCTGCACCCGCGCGACATGGCGCGCATCGGCTACCTCTACCTGCGCCGGGGCCAGTGGAACGGCCGCCAGCTGCTGCCCGCCGCCTGGGTGGAGCAGGTCTTCCATCCCACGGTGGACATGGGTTTCGGCAGTGCCGCACCGGTTTTCAAGTACGCCAACGGCTGGTGGAGCATTCCGTCCAAGCGCGCGTACTTCACGGCCGGCTTCAACCGCCAGCTCATCGTGGTGCTGCCCGACATCGACGTGGTCGTGGCCGTCACCGGCCGGCGCAACTACCCGCTGCCCGCCTTCATCGACCAGATCACCGCCGCCGTGCGCTCGCGCGAGCCCCTGCCCGCCGATGCCACCGCGCAGGACCAGCTGGCCGCCCGCATCCGCGACGCCGGGGTCGAAAAGCCCAGCGCCACCCCCATCACCACGCCCGAACTGGCCGCCACCATCTCGCGCAAGGCCTGGCTGCTGGAGCGCAACACCCTGGGCCTGCAGCGCCTGGTGCTGGACCTCACGCCCTCCAGCCCGCGCTACGAAGCCACCTTCGACCCCGGCCGTCCGGACGTGCCGCGCGAGCCCGTCATCGGCCCCCTGGGCCTGGACGGCAAGTACCGCACCCGCCCCACAGGGGCCCGCGCTCATCGCCATCAAGGGCCACTGGCTCGATGCGCAGAGCTTCCAGCTCATCTCGCGCTCGGTGGCGGATGGCGAGGTCACCGTGGTCACGCTGAAGTTCGAAGACGGCGGGAAAGCGGTGAATGTGGGGCTGGAGAACAACTGGGGGTTCAGGGGGGCAGGTGCGGGGGCGGGTCGCGGAGTAGCCTACCTCGCAACCCAGCCACTGTGGGTCAATCAATCCTGCGCCTATTCACTGGCATGGGCCATGATGGAGCCATGCGTGCACCGCAAGGTGTGTTCAGTCCCTTATCCCTACTCCCATGAGCCTCGCAACCAAGCCTGTCACCTCTGCTCCCACAGCCCTGGCCACCCGCCTGCGCGGCCTCCAATCCACCGCCCGCGAACTCCCCGACACGCCGGTCGAAATCCGCGGCCAGATCCCCCCGTGGCTCATCGGCGGCAGCCTGCTGCTCAACGGCCCGGCGCTGTGGGACTTGCCCCATGGCAGTTACGAGCACTGGTTCGATGGCCTGGCCATGCTGCACCGGGTGCGGTTGGCGCCGGGCGACGTGGGGGGCGCCAGCGCCACCTACCGCAGCCGCTACCTGCAGACCGATGACCTGCGCGAGAGCCTGGCGGCGCGCAAGCCGGCGCGCAGTGCGTTCGGCACGGCCGACCCGGCGGGCCTGTTCTCGCGGCTGCGCAACCTGCGCCACCCGATCGTGACGGACAACGGGGCGGTGGTGATGGCGCGCATCGGCTCGCAGTGGGTGGCGCAGACCGAAACGCCGCTGCTCACCAGCTTCGACCCCGACACGCTGGCCACCACCGGGCGCATCGCGTACGACGATGACGAGGTGATCCACGTGATGTCGGCCCATGGCGTGACGGATGCGCAGGGCACCTACTGGAACGTGGGTGTGGAGATGGGCCCCAAGTGCACCTACAAGCTGTTCAAGATCGTGCCGGGCAGCCGGCGGCGCGCAGTCATTGCACGCTGGTCCGTGCGGCAGGCGAGCTACCTGCACGCCTTTGCCATGACGCCCACGCACGCGCTTGTGTGGCAGCCGGCCATGCGGGTCAATGCCATCAAGCTGGCGCTGGCGGGCAAGGGCTTCATCGACAGCTTCAAGTGGAATGCGGCCATGGGTTCGCGCATCGATGCCGTCTCGCTCATCGACGGCAGCGTGCGCAGCTGGGCGGTGCCGGCCATGGCCAGTTTCCACGCCGTGCAGGCGTGGGACGAGCCCAGCCAGGACGGGCGCACGCCCGCCACCCTGGTGCTGGACCTGTGCACCACCGACGGCCCCGAGATCTTCAGCGCGCTGCGCCTGGACCGGCTGCGTGTCGGCCAACCGGTGGGGGTGCAGCACCGCGTGCAGCGCTACCGGCTGGAGCCCGGCCGCAGCGACGCGCAGCCCCGGCCGCTGGTCGAAGGCGCCAGCGTGGAGCTGCCCGCCGTGCACGGCGCCTACTGGGGGCGCCAGCAATCGCGCCATGCCTGGTTTGCCGGCTTCGACCCCGATGGCAAGGCCCCCATGTTCGACCGCACGGTGAAGCTGGACCTGGACGGCGGCCGCATCGCCGGCGCCTGGCAGCGCGAGCATGCCGTGCAGCTGGAGCCCCTGTTCGTGGAGCGCCCCGGCTCCACCGCAGAGGACGATGGCGTGCTGCTGGTGCCCACCTTGGCCGAGGGCGACGAGGGCACGGTGATCGGTGTGATCGACCCGGCCAGCATGCGCTGCCTGGCCACGCTGCATTTGCCGCAGGTGGTGCCGTTTGGCTTCCATGCGGCGTGGAAGCGGGCGTGAGCAAAGGGTATCGACCAATCCATCCGATGGGGGTGCGCATGCGGGCCATTGCAATAGGGATTTTTCTCATTTTCTCGGCGTTCGTCAGCCACGCGGCGGTCTACGAGAGCGCGGTCGACGTGTCGTTTCCCGACGAGATCGGCGGGCTGCCGTTCGTTGGGCGGCAGGGGTTCCCGGAAAAGGAGCTCGGGATCAGCCTGACATACGAGCGCGCTTTGCTGCGGGGCTCGGTCTTCATCTACGACGGGGGCCTGAGGTCACTGCCGTCCGGCACCGGGTCCGAGGCGGTGCGCAGGCACTTTGACCAGGTCATCGGGGATGTGAAGCAGATGGAAACTTCGGGGCAGTACCGCGCGGTCACCTTCGTCGGGCCCGCGGTGACGACCACCAGCTACCCGGGCTGCGGGCCGCAGTTCCTGGCGCGCGAGTTCGTGATGGTGACGCGCGAGGGTGTCACCCGCCCCTCGTTCGCCTACCTGACGGTCCTCAACGGAAACTTCGTGAAGCTCCGGGTGAGCTACCTGGCGACGGGCAACCACAACCGGCAGGAGGTCGAGCGCTTCGTCATGCAACTGCGCAAGGTGCTTGGCAAGTGCCCCGCATGACATTTGCCCAGCCACCCGCGTTGCCATTGGCGGGGATGCCGGTGGGAGCCTGATACCCTGCCAACCCTGGAGGAGCCTGAAGAATGCAACGCCGATTTTCCCGCGCGGCCGGACGGAACACTGCCCTGGCAGCAGCAGCACTGGTGCTGCTGGGATTGCTGGCTGGCGCAGCCGCTGCGCAAACCGCATTGCCCCCCGGGGCAGCGCAGATGCGCCCGGTGCCTGCCGAAACCAGCGCCAGCGCAGACCTGCCGCCCGATGTGGCCGTGGTGGTGCCCGACGCTGCACGGGAAGGTGGTCGCAGGCTGCTGCCATGGAGCGGCATCTGGCGCGGCAGTGCCTGCCGCTTTGCGCAGTGCGATGTGAAGGTGGCGGTGGAGAAGCTGTCGGCCGATGCGGCCACCGTGGTCTATGCCGGTGCCAGCGCCACGCAGAGCGTCACCGAACGGGGCGAAGCGAAGTTCATCGACACCGAGCTGCACATGCCCCTGCGCACCGGGGCCACGCTGGTGCTGCGCCTGCGTGAAGACGGCGACATGGGGATGTCGCTGTGGAAAAACGCGACGCAACTGCTCAGCTACGGTGTGCTGACCCAGAAACCCTTTGCCTATGCGCGCAGCGTCGAGCGCGTGCCCACGCCGTGGTCCGAAAACGGGCGCGCACAGACGCTGGAAATGGTGGTCTACCGGCCGCCCGGTGCGGGGCCGTTTCCCACCCTGGTGTTCAACCACGGCTCCACAGGCAACGGGGACAAGCCCGAATGGTTCACCTACACCTGGGCCAGCCCCGAGGTGGGAGCCTACTTTGCGGACAAGGGCTGGCAGGTGGTGTTTCCACAGCGGCGCGGGCGCGGCAAGTCCGACGGGCTCTATGACGAGGGCTTCGAGCCCGACCGTTCGCGCTACGCCTGCCGGCCCGAGCGCTCGCTGCCCGGCCTGGAGCGCGCCATGGCCGATCTCGATGCCGTGCTGGCGCACCTGCGCACGCGCAGCGACGTGGACACGCGGCGACTGTTGATCGGTGGCGTCTCGCGCGGGGGCATTCTTTCGGTCGCCTATGCGGGCACGCGCCCGGCAACGCCCTTCCTGGGCGTGCTGAACTTCGTGGGCGGCTGGGTGGGTGACCGCTGCACGCATGCCGACGCCATCAACCCGGTGGCGTTCCGCCGCGGCGCGGCGTTCCCGCACCCCATGCTCTGGCTGTATGGGGACCAGGACCCGTTCTATGCGCTGCGCCACAGCCGCAAGAACTTCGACGCCTTCATGGCCGAAGGCGGCAAGGGCAGCTTCGTGGCCTTCGATCCCCTGTACGGAGCCAGCGGGCACGGCATCCATGCCCAGCCCGCCCTGTGGCGCAGCGCGGTGGACGGGTACCTGCAGGCGGTGGTGCCCAAGTAGCCGCAGGCTGATGCCGCCTAGAACAGGTCCTGCTGGGCCGACGTCAAGGTGGCAAAGCTTTCGCCCAGGGGCTGCAAAATGGCGTCTGCAATCGGCAGCAGTTGCTTGGTGAGGTAGTGCCCGTAGTCGATGGGAGAGTGGCGCGCTTCCAGCGGCTCCGGTCCATTGCGGGTCATGACGTAGCGGATCCAGCCGCCGCTCTGGTACTGCTGGGGGCGGTTCATGCGGGTGTTGTACTCGTCGGCCATGCGCGCCGCGCGCACCTGCGGCGGCACGTTGGCCACGTAGGCATCCAGGCGGTGGCGCAGGCGCTTGCGGTAGATGAGCAGGTCGTCCTTGCCGCCGGCCAGCGTGGCCTGCGCGTAGTCGGCCACGAACTCGCGGTAGGGCGCGCCCTGGAACACGCGCGAGAGCAGCCCCTCCTGGAACTGCCGGGCCAGGGGCGTCCAGTCGCTGCGCGCCATCTCCAGGCCGCGGTAGACCATCTCCTCCTTGCCCTGGGTGTCCACGCTCAGGCCGGCGTAGCGCTTCTTGCTGCCCACGTCCGAGCCGCGGATGGTGGGCATGAAGAACTTCTTGTAGTGCGTGTCGAACTCGATCTCGAGGTGGTTCTCGAGGTTCTGCTCCTCGCGCAGCCTGCGTGTCCACCAGGCGTTGATGTCCTTGACCAGGTCCGCCGCCACGGCGTGCGCCTCGGCGTTGGTGTGGGTGCGCCCGAGCCAGATGAAGATGGAGTCGGTATCGCCGTAGATCGCCTGGTACCCGCGGTTTTCCACGAACTCCCGGGTGAGCTTCACCATCTCATGGCCGCGCAGCGTGATCGCCGAGATCACCTGCGGGTTGAAGAAGCGGCATTCCGACGCTCCCAGCACCCCGGCAAAGGAGTTCATCACCAGCTTGAGCGCCTGTGACAGGGGCTCGTTCTGGGCGCGCTTGGCCTCGTCGCGCGCGCGCCAGAGGGTGGTGACGATCTCTGGCAGGCAGTGCCTGTCGCGCGAGAAGCGCGTGCCCAGCGGGCCCTGGATGAGCGGCGCTGCGTCGCTGGCGTGCATGCCTTCCACGTACCCCACCGGGTCGACGAGGAAGGTACGGATGATCGAGGGGTACAGGCTCTTGTAGTCCAGCACCACCACGGAGTCGTAGAAGCCCGGCTTCGAATCCATCACGTAGCCGCCGGGCGAGGACTGGCCCTGTATCGCGCCCACGTTGGGCGCCACATAGCCCAGGCGGTGCATGCGCGGCAGGTAGTGGTGGCTGAACGCGGCGATGGAGCCTCCGAAGTGGTCCGCCTGCAGGCCGGTGGTGTGGGCGCGCTCCATCGCAAACTGCAGCAGCCGGGTCTTCTCGAAGATGCGCAGCACCAGCTCGCAGTCGCGGATGTTGTAGGTGGCCAGTGCGGGCTTGTCGTGCTGGTAGCGCCGCTCGATCTCGGCCATCTTGTCGTACTCGTCGCCGATCTCCTTGCCTTCGCCGAGCAGCTGCTGCGAGACGTTCTCCAGGCTGAACGAAGAAAAGCTCCAGATCGCGGCGCGCAACGCCTCGATGCCGTCGATGACCACCCGCCCGGGCATGGGCGCGAAGAGGTAGCCCTGCTTGCCCGGGTGCGTGCGCCAGGCGATGGGCCGGCGCTCGCGGCCCAGCAGCAGGGGCGTGGCGCAGTCGTCCGCCGTCTTCTGCAGCACGCGCAGGTCGAACTGGATCACGTTCCAGCCGATGAGCACGTCCGGGTCGTTGCGCTCAAACCAGTCGTTGAGTTGCTCGATCATGGCCTGGCGGGTGGGGCAGTAGACAAGCGCAAAGCCCGCGGGCTCGGCAGGACGCTCGTGAGGGGGCTCGCCGAGCATGTACACCACGCGCTCGGCCATGCCGTCGAGCGCAATGGAGTACAGCTCCTGGTGCTGGCTGGTCTCGATGTCCAGCGACACGACCTTCAGCGCCGGCCGGTAGTCGGGTGCGGGCACCAGCCTGCAGTCCATGCGGGCGCCGTTCTCGGTGCGCCCGCCTTCCACCAGCACGCCGGCGGTGATGAAGCGCTCCATCAGGTAGCGCTCGTGCGGGCGCACATCGGCTTCGAGCAGGGAGATGCCCAGCTGCTGGAGCGAGCGCGCCAGGCGCCCCAGCTGGCGAAAGTGCCTGGCATAGACCCCGATCACAGGCTCCTGCTGAAAGCTCTTGAGTTCCAGCGCGCGCAGCTCCACGCCCGGCAGGGCCATGAGCTGGGCGTCCACCGTGCCCTTGTGCTTGGCCTCGACAAAGGCCACCGAGGTCTGGCCGGTCAGCAGCACCTTCAGCGGCCCGGCGTCCGTCGCCAGCCAGTATTCGATTTCTGTGCCCGCCGGAGTGTCCCGCCAGTTGCGCGTGAGGATGAAGCCCTTCATTTGGATGGACGGCACGGGGTCTTGGAGGCAATGAGAGAGCGGGAGGGGGAGGGCGGGCAACGGGGACACCGATTCTCGCCGAAGGCAGGGCATCGTCGAAGGCACGATGCCCATGCCGGTGGCTGCGGCAGAATGGGCCGAAACCCACCGAACCTCTGCCGCGCGGGACCCCGCAGCGGCGAGGGGCGGCAACCGAGCCATTGCCATGCTGAACAGACTGCGCACCACTGCCATCGCTGCCCTGGCCGCCACCACCATCGCCATGGGCAGTGCATCAGCACGTGCCGACACCCCGGCTGCCATCGCAACGGCAGCAGCGCAGCAGGCCGGGGCGCAAGGCGTCTTCCCTGGTGCGGCCTGGAGCACGCCAGCCACCAGCGGGCAGCCGAGCGGGTGGTCGGCAGACAAGCTCAAACGGGCCGACGACTATGCCGACTCGCTGCGCTCGGACGCCTACCTCGTGGTGCACCGCGGTGTGCTGGTGCATGCCTATGGCGACATCCGCCGGCCGATGAACCTCGCTTCGGTGCGCAAGAGCGTGCTCAGCGTCCTGTACGGCATGCACGTGGGCCCCGGCGCCATCGACCTGGACCAGAGCCTGGCGTCCTTGGGCATCACGGACAAGGGCGGGCTGTCCGACGTGGAGCAGACCGCCACCGTGCGGCAGTTGTTGCAGTCGCGCTCCGGGGTCTACCACGAGGCGGCCTACGAGACGCCGGCGGCCAAGAAGCGGCGGCCGGAACGCGGCAGCCACGCACCCGGCACCTTCTGGTACTACAACAACTGGGACTTCAACACGCTGGCCACCATCTTCCAGCGCCGCACGGGCAGGGACGTGTTCGAGGCGCTCAAGACCGAGCTGGCGGAGCCTTTGCAGTTCGAGGACTTCCGCTACCCGCAGGACACGAAGTTCGAGTACGAGCGCAGCTCGGAGCACCCCGCCTACCTGATGTTCCTGTCTGCGCGCGACCTGGCGCGCATCGGCCTGCTGGTGGGCCGCGATGGCCAGTGGCAAGGGCGCCAGATGGTGCCGTCCGCCTGGCTGCGCGAGAGCACGACCTCGTACAGCGCCGTCTTGGGCGGCAGCGGCTATGGCTACATGTGGTGGCTGCCGTTCGTGGCATTTCCGTCGTGGCGCCTTCCCGGCAACCAGCTGGTGCTGGCGGACGGGAGCGGCGGCCAGTTCATGCTGATCGACCGGGCGCGGGACATCGTGCTCGTGCACCGGGTCGACAACAGCCGGCTCTGGTTCAAGCGCAATGCGGTGGACCTGGGGCAATTCGCGGAGCTTGCCGCCCGCGTCATCGCTGCCGCGCCCGGGAAGTAGGCAGCGGCCTGGCCTCGGCAGCGGCCCTCAAGCTTCGAGCAGGTGCCGGATGATCGCCTTCTGCACCGGCAGCAGCAGTTTCTTCTGCTCGTAGCCCGCAAAGCGCGGATAGAGCACCGGGTCGAAAGCCAGTTCGCACCCGATGGAAAAAGGCGGCGTCGGCAGCAGCACCGGGTGGCCCATGCGCTCCAGGTCGGCCAGCGACAGCGGCCTGCCCGGCGCCTGGGCGTCGCTCGGCCACCCATCGGTGATGACGATGTCCATGGGGCCGGGGGGCTCCGGTGCAAAGCACACGCCGGGCAGCGTGGCGTCGTGCATGCGCGTGTCGTCGCACACGTGGTGCAGCGACGGCAGCCCCAGCACCTGGGCCAACTGGTGCCACGACCGCAGCACGTTGGTGGTGGGGCCCCACAGGCAGATGCGGGCATCTCTGATGGGCATGAGCGCGCTGTCGATGTAGTACGCATCGGCCAATACCTCGCAGGGATGCCCCGCGCCCGACATGGCGTTGATCACGGGCCGGCGAGACGCAGCCGCGAACTCGGCCAGCCGCTGGTGGTTGGATTCGCGCACCACATACAGGTCGTAGAACGGATCGAGGTAACCCGCCAGGTCGCACGCGCGCTCTGTGGTCTTGAGCAGGTTGGGCAGCTCGGTGAACGCCAGGCCCAGGTCGCGAAAGGCCTGGACAAAGGTCGTGCGCGTGCGGATGCCGTTGCCTTCGAAGGACCAGGCGACCTGGCCGCTCAGTTCTGTGTCGGGCTCGGCGGCCAGGCGCCAGATCGTGCCCACGTTGTCAGGGCTGAGTTCAGAGAGGGTGATGAGGTTCATGCAAGCAAGCCAAAGCCATCGCAGCGGGCCAGGGAGCCGGGAAAGCGGCCCGCGCCGTGGGCGATCGTGGGCCGGATTTTGCCGGACTGGCCAGGGGCATTCCCGCCAGTGGTTTCACGCAAGCGAGCACCAGGGTCCTGGGCGCACAGCCGCAGCCCGGTGGTGGCGGCGCGGTGAACCCCACCGTGTTCTTCAGCGCCGTGGTGGCCGCGCCCAAGGTACAGGCGCCCTGGTTCACCGATCGGGTGTAGGGCCTTTGCCGGCGGCAGAGCGAGCGGCGCCCGGCGCTACGATGGCAGCCCTGCAGGCAGGCGCGGCAACCCGCCGCCTGTTCACCCCGGCCGGGCTGTGCCGCCGCCAGCGCGGCAATGGCCCGGTGCCACTGCGAATGGAGCGTTTCGATGTTCAGTTTCCTGGTCGATATCGTCGTCGGCTTCTTTGAGTTCGTGGTCGACGTGCTGCTGTTCCGGTCGCAGCGCGGCAAGCGCGGCAGCCGGGAGCGCAGTGTTGCCGAGGACTCGCTGGCCGTCGCCCACTTCGATTTCGTGACGCTGGTGCTGATCTCGCTGGTCAGCGCCGGGTTGATGCTGCTGCTGGCCTTCGTTTTTGGTGTGCCGGTGGGCTGGAGCGTGGCGATCGGCCTTGCGGTGGGTGTGGCCTGGGGGCTGTGGCGCTACTCCCAATTGCTGCGCCAGCATTGACCGCCCCGCCGCGCTGACGGGGTTGCCCACGCCCGGCAGGCATGCAGAATGCCAGATTCATTGTCGTCGGGAGTTTCTTCATGGTGCTGCGTCAGCGAATGGCCGCGCTGGTTCTTGGCCTGGCCGTGGTGGGGCCCGCGGCCGCCGGGGAGGAGAGCGAAAGCCACATCGGTCGCCCCGGCCTGTTCTTTGCCTGGCTGTCGCCCGAGGTGGGTGCCGTCGTGGTCCGTGCCGACGATGCCGCCCATCTGCGCGCGCTGGCGCGGCATTGCAATGCGGGGCGGCCGGTGTTTGCCCTGCAGACCGGCGAGAAGTACCCATGCCAGATCGAGGTGCCCAAAGGCCCGTCGGGTGGCGAGCAGTGGGAAGAGGTTCGGGCCACGGTGCAGGGCGGGCCGTCCCGATCCGACACCCGGCAGTACCGGCTGTTTTCCATAAAGCCCCCGCAAACGACCCAGTGGGTCACCCGCCGCATCACCGCGCCCGAGGTGCAGGCCCTCCAGGGCCTGCTGCAGTCGGACGCACGCAAGTGGGCAGCGGTGAGGAAGCAGTCGAAGCTGGCCTCCGCAACGGTGGTACACAAGCCTGGCGGCCAGGGCCTGGCCATTGTGGTCCCCGGCGAGCTGGTGCAGGACAGCGCCGCCGAGTACCGCGCGCGCAGGCACCACGTGTTCACGAAAGACCGCAGCGGCTACGCCTACCAGGGCGAGGTGCCCGCCAAGGTGGCTAGTTTCGTCGACCTCGACGGCGCAGACCTTCCGGGGCTGGTGGTCAGCGAGGGCTGTGACGGCTGGTGCATCACCCTCTGGAGCCTGGCCAGCGGGCTTGCACAGGTGGGGACGTTCGGGGGGCATTGAATCCAGCACCCCACCCCCTGCAAGCGCTCACAGCGGCGCGCTTCAGGCGGTCGCTGTCTCCTCATCGCCCTTGGCCCACTTGGCGCCTCTCCAACTCCACTGCATCAAGAATCCATCGAGGGCAGGACGATCTGTCGAGCAAAATGCCGCCGCGAAATTTAATAGATAATCTATAAAACAACTTTGGACCCATTCCATGACCCGCCCTGTCGTTACCCTGGATGGCACCAGCCTCTGTGCCGATGACGTCGTATCCATCGCACGGCATGGGGCCAAGGTCGCCCTGGCCGATGCCGCCCGCGCCCAACTGGGCCAGACCCGTGCCTACATCGAGCAGCATTGGCTCAACGATGGCGCGCCGTTGATGTACGCCTTCAACACCGGGGTGGGGGCGCTCAAGAGCCAGCGCATCGCGCCGCACGAGATAGCGACCTTCCAGGCCAACCTGGTCCTCTCCCATTCGGCAGGCACCGGCGAGCCCATGCCCGAGGAGGTGGTGCGGGCCATGATGGCGCTGCGCGTGAACGCCTTCGCCAGCAACCATTCGGGCGTGCGCGTCGAGATCCTGGACCGGCTCATCGCCATGCTCAATGCGGGCATCACCCCGGTCATTGCATCCAAGGGCAGCGTGGGCGCCAGTGGCGACCTGGCGCCCCTGGCGCTGATGAGCGGGGCGCTGATGGGCCTGCCGCAAAGCCGGGTCACCTACCAGGGCGCGGTGATGCCCGCCACCAGCGCCTTCGAGCGCGCCCACCTCGCGCCCACCATGGACGTGCAGGCCAAGGACGCCACGGCGCTGATCAACGGCGCCACCGCGTCGCTGGCCTATGCGGTGCTGGCCGCGCACGACGCACGGGTCTTGCTGACCGATGCGACCATCGCCGCGGCGATGAGCATCGAGGCCCTGCGCGGCGAGCTCTCCTGCTTCGAGGACCGGGTGATGCGGGCGCGCCCGCACCCAGGCCAGCGGCAGGTGGCAACGGCCCTGCGCCAGATGGTGTCGGGCAGCCTGCGCTGCACCGAGCCGGCCCGGCAGCTGCGCCTGCGCGGTACCCCCGGGCTGGACGCCGCGCTGGCCGGCACGCCGCACGTGCCGCCGCTGGCCCCGCGCATCCAGGACGTGTACTCGCTGCGCTGCGTGCCCCAGGTGCATGGCCCGGTGCTCGACGCGCTGCAGTATGTCGACGGTATCCTTGCCACAGAGATGAACAGCGCCACCGACAACCCCCTGATCTTTCCCGAAGGCGAGGAGGGCTATGCCATCGTCTCGGGCGGCCACTTCCATGGCCAGTACATCGCGCAGGCGATGGACCTGCTGGCGCTGGCGGTCACCGACCTGGGCGCCATCTGCGACCGCCGCAGCGCACGCCTCATCGACCCGGCCTGCAACTTCGGGTTGCCCGGCAACCTGATCGCGCAGCGGCCGGGCATCAACACCGGCTTCTCGGTGGCGCAGAGCATGGGCACCGGCCTGGTGCTGGAGAACATGGGCCTGTGCAGCCCGGCCAGCGCCACCAGCCTGCCCGCCAAGGGCAATACCGAGGACCACATCAGCAACTCGTGCTTTGGCGCACGGCGCACCCGCACCGTGGTCGACAACACCCAGGCGGTGGTGGCGGTGGAGCTGCTGCTGGCCGCCCAGGCGCTGGACCTGGCCGAGCGCGACCTGCCGGCGCACCCGGTGGGCGCGGGCACGGCAGCCGCCTGGCGCGCCGTGCGCACCCGCGTGCCGGCCATGCTGGGCGACGACCGCTGGCTGCACGACGACCTTGATCAGGTCAAGGCCCTGGTTGCCGATGGTGGCCTGGCCGCTGCCGTGCAGGCGGCCTGCGGGCCGCTGTGGCCCGCCACCCAGGCGGTTGCCGCGTGACCAGCCCCGCCAGCGCATCCACCCGCGACGATGACGACGCGCTGCCGGCCCGCATCGCGCGCGCTTTGATCGAGCGCATCGTCACCGGCCAGCTGCTGCCCGGGGAGCGTGTGCGCCAGGACGAGCTGGCGGCCGAATTCGGCGCCAGCCACGTGCCCGTGCGCGAGGCGTTCCGCCGGGTGGAGTCGCGCGGGCTGCTGGTGAGCCTGCCGCGCAAGGGCGTGCGCGTGGCCGCGCTGGATGAAGCCTCCATCATCGAGATCACGCACATGCGCGGCGTGCTGGAGCCGCTGGCCCTGCGCAACGCCATGCCGGCGATGGCGCCCGAGGACATCGCGCGGGCTCAGGCGGCCATCCAGGCGGCCGACCAGCAGCACGGCATGCAGCAATGGGAGGCGGCCAACCGCGCCTTCCACGAGGCGCTGTACCGGCCCTGCGCCATGCCGCGCCTGCTCGCCAGCATCGACGTGCTGCACGAATCGCGCACGCGCTACATGTACGCCACCGCCTCCTGCGTGGCCTGGGACCCGGGCTCCCAGCGCGAGCACGTGCAACTGCTCGACGCCGTGCGCCGGGGCGATGCCGACCTGGCGTGCCGCCTGCTGCAGGAGCATGTGCTGGAGGCGGGCGAGATTCTGGTGCAGGGCCTGGCGGTGTGGCACCAGCGCCTGGCGGCGCAGGGTTGACGGCCCTGCCGGTCTGCCGTGCCGCCCTGGCAGGCCGCAGCCATGCCGGCTGCTGCCAGGGGTTGCGATACGTTCTTACTGCGGCACCAACCCCGCCGCTTTCACCAGCTCCGCGTGGACCTTGATCTCCTGCGTGATCGCATCCTTGAGCTGCTGGCTGCTGCCCGGCGCCACCTCCATGCCGCTGGCGGCCAGCTTGGCCTTGATGTCCGCATCGGCCAGCGCGGCGTGCGCTGCGCGCTGCAGCCGGTCGATGATGGGCTGGGGTGTCTTGGCCGGGGCGAGCAGGCCGACCCAGGCCGAGAGGTTCATCTCGGGTGCGCCAGCTTCCGTCATGGTGGGCGTCTGCGGCAGGGTGCCGGTGCGCTGCGCAGCCATCAGCCCGAGGGCATGCAGCTTGCCCGACTGGATGTGCGGCAGCGCCTCGGGAAGCACGGCGAACAGCATGTCGACCGTACCGGCCAGGGCGTCGTTGATGGCCGGGGCGCCGCCCTTGTAGGGCACGTGCAGCAGGTCGGTCTTGGTGCGGGTGGTGAACATCAGCCCCGCCAGGTGCTGCGGGCTGCCGTCGCCTGAGGAGGCATAGGTCAACTTGCCCGGCGCGGCCCTGGCGGCGGCCAGCACGGCGGCCACGGTGGGAAACTTCTGCTTGTCCTTGACCACCAGCACCATGGGCTGGTTCACGAACCGGGTGATGGGCACGAAGTCCGCCTCGGGGTCGTAGGGCAGGGTCTTGAAGATGCTCTTGTTGGTGGTCAGGAACGACGCGGGCGAGACCATCAGCGTGTAGCCATCGGGCGCGGCGCGCGACACCAGCGGCGTGCCGATCTGCCCTGAGGCTCCAGCCTTGTTGTCCACCACGAAGGGCTGGCCCAGCTCGGCCGCCATCTTCTGGGTGACCACGCGCGCGATCATGTCGGCGCTGCCGCCCGCGGGCAGGGCCACGATGACCTTGACGGGGCGGTCGGGGTAGGGCGCTGCGCCCTGGGCGAGGGCGGTGGTCACGATGGCCGGCGCGAGCAGGGCGCAGGCGAGGGTGGGCATCAGGCTTCGGCGTTGCATGGGGACTCCTCTTGGTGAGAACGGATACCTGCCAGCGGCAGGTATGCCGCAGTTGCACCAGTCAAGCAAGTCCTGTACCAAAGAGGGGCGCCCACGGCGTACGGTGCTCAGCCCTGCGCGTGTTGCCAGCTCTTGTAGACGAACTCCAGGCTGTAGCCATCGGGGTCGAACACGTTTGCAGCGTAGTAGCGCGGGTCGTAATGCAGGCGCGCGCCGGGGGTACCGTTGTCGGTGGCGCCTGCAGCCATGGCGGCAGCATGGGCGGCATCCACCTGGGCGGTGCTGCTGGCGACGAAGCCCACGTGCGCGGCGCGCCCGTCGGCGGCACCGGCCTTGAGCCACAGGAACATGCGGCCGTTGGCGCCAAAGCCTTTCAGGTCAGGGTGGCCCGGCGGCCCGTCCTTGCCGTCGAAGTCGTGCCGCGTGGTGATGCCCAGCGGCGCAAGGGCCGCGGTGTAGAAGGCGATGGAGCGACCGATGTCGCTCACCGTGAGGAATACGTGGTCCAGCATGGGGCTTGTTCCTTGTTGCGCTGGGTCACACCATATACCCGCCAGCCACTTCGATGCTCTGGCCATTGACCCAGCCGCCGTCCTCACCCAGCAGGCTGGCGATCACACGCGCCACGTCCTCGGGCTCGCCCACGCGGCCCAGGGCGGTCTGGCCCGCCAGCAGGGTTTCGAAGTCGGGCGGCAGGCCGCCGCCCAGTTCGGTGCGGATGGCGCCGGGCGATACCGCGTTGGCGCGGATGCGCCGCTCGCCGAACTCCTTGGCCATGTAGCGCGTGAGCACTTCCAGCCCGCCCTTGAAGGCTGCGTACGGTGCCACACCGGGTGTGGCGACGCGCGTGGTGGCGCTGGTCAGGTTGACGATGCCGGCGCCCGGCCGCAGCAGCGGGAGCAGGGCCTGGGTGAGAAAGAACGGGCCCTTGAGGTGCACGTTCATCAGCCCGTCGAACTGCGCCGGGGTCACGTTCTCCAGCGGGTTGAACAGGCCATGGCCGGCGTTGTTGACCAGGCCCGCCAGGCCCGTCTGGCCCCAGGTCTCGTGCAGGCTGTGTTCAACCGCAGTGCGCAAGGCGCCGAAGCTGTCGGCGTCGCCCACGTCCAGCGGCAGGGCCACGGCCTTGCCGCTGGCCTGGGCAATGCGCTGCACCACGGCCTGCGCGGCGCCGGGGTTGCGGTGGTAGGTGAGGATGACGCCCATGCCGCGCCGTGCGCATTCGATGGCGGTGCTGGCGCCGATGCCCCGGCTGCCGCCGGTGATGACGATGACGTTCATTTTTCAGGTCCTTGGGGTGTTGTGAATCGGTGGGTAGAGCGTAGGCCGTGCCGCCGTTTCCGGTGTGCCTGCTCATGCCGAATTCCTGCCCAATTCTGCTTTTGTGCTTGCGCGGCTTTCGGGTTTGCGGTCTGATCGGAGCCCATGCAACCAAGCCCGCTGCAAGAACTGAGGCACCTGGCCTCGCGCGCCGAGAACCGGCGCACGGACACCGGAATCCCCCGCGTGGCCATGGTGCAGGGCGCCATTCCCGAGCACCAGCTGGCCGCGGTGTACGACCCCATGGTCAACCTGATCCTGCAGGGCAGCAAGACCATGACCATCGGCGAGCGCACCCTGGCCTACGACCCGGCCACCTACTTCGTGATGTCCATCGACCTGCCGGCCGTGGGCCAGGTGCATGCGGCGCCCGATGGCGCACCCTACCTGGCGGTCAGCCTGACGCTGGAGCCGGCCGTGGTGGCCGCACTGCTGGCAGACCTGCCCAGAGGTGCCGCCGATGCGAATGGCCCCGGTGCGTGGGAGCCGGGCTTTTCCGTGGCGGCCACCACGCCCGAGCTGATGGACGCCTGGGTGCGCATGCTGCGCTTGATGGACAAGCCCGCCGACATCGCGGCCCTGGCCCCGGGGTGCGAGCGCGAGATCCTTTACCGCGTGCTGCAGGGCCCGCACGGGGGCATGTTGCGCGCCATCGCCACGCCGGACTCGGCCATGGCGCGCGTGGGCCAGGCCATTGCCCACATCCGGCGCGAGTTCGCGCAGCCGCTGCGCGTGGAGGCTCTGGCCGAGGTCGCGGCCATGAGCGTGTCGGCCTTTCACCGCCACTTCAAGGCCGTCACGGCGCAGAGCCCCGTGCAGTTCCAGAAGCGGCTGCGCCTTTTGCAGGCGCGCATGCTGCTGGTGGCCCAGGGCGCCAGCGTGGCCGGCGCCGCGTTTGCCGTGGGCTACGAAAGCGCCACCCAGTTCAGCCGCGAGTACGCACGCCAGTTCGGCACGCCACCGGCGCGCGATGCACAGCGGCTGGTGGCGCGCATGGCGCCAGCGCGCCGGGCCTGAACGTCAGGCAGCCGGGGTCACCACCGCATCGACTTCCAGCTCCACCCATACCCCATCGGGCAGGCTGGCCACGCCAAGCGCACTGCGCGCGGGCAGCGCATGCTGCGGGAAGGCGATGGCCAGCACGTCGGACGCGGCGTCGAGCACCCGAGGGTGCGCGCCAAAGCCGGGCGCCGAGCGCACGAAGCCGCGCAGGCGCACCACATGCTGCACGCGGGCCAGCTCGCCGCCGCAAGCCGTGCGCAGTGCGGCCAGGGTGTTGAGCATGGCCACGGTGGCCGCGTGGCGCGCGGGCTGCAGGTCTGCATCCGACTCGCAGCTGCCGGCCAGGGCCTGGCCGTCGATGCGGCTGGTCTGGCCGCTCACCGCGACCCAGTGCTGGCCTGCCGTCTCGAGCACATGGCAGGGTGCGTAGCTGCCGCGCGGCTGGGGGGCGGGTGGCAGCACCAGGCCGGCGGCGGCCAGGCGTTCTTCGGGCGTGGTGTGCATGGTGTCGTCGTTCATGCCGCGCCCTCCATCACCTCGCCGCTCAGCCAGCAGCCGGCCACCGCGCCCTGTGCATCGAAGCGGGGCCGCACCGCGATGGCCGAGGGGCTGCCCATGGCGTCGCCCTGGCGCACGGTGCAGACCACGGGCGCGGCCGCGCTGCCCACCGCGATGGTGCCGGCTGCTGCCAGGTGACCCCAGAGCGCCGCCGCTGCAATGCCGGTGGCCGCATCTTCGGGGTAGCCGGATTTGCGCGGGAACTGGCGCGCGAACACGGTGGGCTCTGCTGCCTGCCCGCCGGTGGCCAGCGCATAGGGGTACAGGCCGGTGGAGGCGATGGCGTCGCAGGTGGCCTCCATGGCCGCGAAGTCCGGCGTGAGGCCATTCAACGCAGCCACGTCGGGCAGGGGTACCAGGGTCTTCACGCGGCTGGTGGCGGCGTTGGTCATGGGGATCGGGGCAGTGGCGGCAGGCAGGCGCAGGGTGCGCGCCACGAGTGCGACAGCGCTGCTCTCCAGCACCTCTTCGCGCACGGCGGGCTGCGAGATCCACACGCGCTGGCGTGCTGCGTCCCACTCCACGTCCACCAGTCCGCTCACCGTCTGCACGCGGGCCGTGGGCGTGCTCCACACGCCCCAGCGGCGCAGCGCCCACATCGACCCCACGGTGGCGTGGCCGCACATCTCCATCTCGTGGTGCGGCACGAAAAAGCGCAGGCACCAATCGGCACCGGGCCCATCGGCCGGCAGCACGAAGGCCGACTCGTGCCCGTGGATGCGGGCAACGTCCTGCATCTGCTGCGCCGTCATGCCCTGCGCATCGGCCACCAGCGGCACGGGGTTGCCGCCCGCCGGGCCGTTGACGAACACGCGGATCAGAACGACCTGGCCGGGTGCCGGCAGCGAGGCGGTAAGGGCGTAGTTGTGCTCAATCAACGCGCGCTCCCACGGCCTTGGCGATGCGGCCCCAGTACACGGTGTCGCGCACCACCGCGGCCTGCAGTGCATCGGGCGTGCCGGGGGCGGCGTTCACGCCCAGCGCGGCCAGCTCGGCGGCCACGGCGCGGTCGGACAACACGGTGTTGAGTGCCTGGTTGAAGCGTTCCACCACGGCCCTGGGGGTCTGCGCGGGGAAGACGATGCCGTACCACAGCGACTGGTCGAACCCGGCCATGCCCTGCTGCTGGAAGGTGGGCACCCCCGCCAGCAGCGCATTGGGCGCCGTGGTGGCCACGGCGTGGATGCGGCCCGCGCGGATGTAGGGCACCAGGCCGGCCGGGTTGTCGAACATCAGCTGCACCTGGCCCGAGATCAGGTCGGTGTAGGCCGGGGCCGCGCCCCGATAGGGGATGTGCACCAGCGGCACCTTGGCGACGCCCTTGAACTGCTCGCCCAGCAGGTGCGAGACCGTGCCCGCGCCCACCGATGCGAAGCTGAAGCCCTCGGGTTTGGCCTTGAGCGCGGCCAGCAGGGCCTTGGTGTCGGGCTTGCCCAGGGCGCCCGTGGTGGCCAGCACGTAGGGCGATGTGCCGATGAAGCCGGCGTAGGCGAAGTCCTTGGCCGGGTCGAACGGGAGCTTGGGGAACACGCTCACGCTGACCGCATGGGTGCTGGTGGTGGCCACGCCGGCGGTGTAGCCGTCGGGCGTGGCGCGGGCCACCAGTGCGGATCCCAGGGTGCCCCCGGCGCCCGCGCGGTTGTCGATGACGAGGGGCTGGCCCAGCTCCTTTTGCAGCCGGGGCTGCAGCGCGCGCACCACCAGGTCGGTGCCGCCACCGGCCGGGAAGGGCACGACCAGGGTGATGGGCTTGGTGGGCCAGGGGGAGGTTGTCTGCGCGACCAATGGTGCGCAGGCGCCGGCAAGGGCCAGTGCCAGCAGGGCGGCCCTGCGGGGGCGGGAAACGGGAGGCGAGGCGGGCATGGGGAACTCCATCACGAAGAAGGTCCCATGCTAGGAACGGCGCCCCGATCCGGAAAACCAGAATGCGACAGGCTGTGATCCCATTTGCGACATGCGCCGCGGCAGGATCAGTGCGCTACCGAATTGAGCAGCCGTGTGAGGTGCCCGCTGGTCGCAAACCCGAGCTGAACGCTCACCTGCGCCAGCGGCAGGCCGGTGGCCAGCAGCCGGCGCGCGTGGGTGGCCAGCATCTGCCGGCGCAGGGCCACGGGGCTTTGGCCCAGCTCGTCCTGGCAGACGCGCTGCAGTTGCCGCGTGGAGGTGCCCAGCTCGCAGGCGATGGCGTCGATGCCGGGCAGGGGCTCGTTCCAGTCCAGCGCCTGGGCAAAGCGCGCCAGCATCTGCCGCGCGGGCGAGCGCGGCGGGGCCACATCGAGCGGGCGCGCGCGGGCGATCTGCCGCACCACGGCCAGCACCAGGGGCTCGGCCGCGCGCGCATCGAGCGCCGGGGCGAGCAGCGCGTCGAGCATCGACAGGGCCGCCGCGTCGAGCCGGATGGCGCCCCGCCCGGTGCTGCAGGCGCGCGCGATCTCGGGCGCCAGGTACAGCTCGCCATGCTCCTGCTGGTGCGTTGCGGACTGGGTGCGGTGGGCAGTGGCAACGGGCAGCAGGATGGCCTGGCTGCGCGCCAGCCGCATCTGCCCAAAGCCGGTGTGCATGGAGGCGCCTTCCTCCTGCCAGGCGCTCTGCAGCGCGCCCTTGCGCGGCCACAGCAGCATGGCGCAGTCGTGCACATGCCAGTCGAACTCGTAGTGCGCCTGCCGGCTGTGGCGCAGCGCAAAACCCTGGTCCGCCAGCTGGGGGAGCTTGGGCGACAGGGTGGGCTGCGGTGCGGTGGTGGTGGTGCGGGTCATGTCACGGAAACCGTATGCATGCACCATGCCAGATGGCGTGGTCGATGTCGAGGGGTTCGTTCTGAACAAAGCCAGGGCGGCAAGCCTGGGTCATTGCGTGTTTCTGCCACTGCTGACAGTCGGGGCGAATTCAGTGGGACGGCTGCAACGGCGTGAACTGGACAAACAGATCGGCTCTCGTGGACGTTTCCAGGTCGTTGACGATGAGCATCTGTTCAGACGACCGGGCCGCCAGCTGATCGCGCCGTGTCGATCAAGCAACTGGCCCCGCAATGTTTTGCGAGGCCAGCACCTCACCGGGGTCCGGCAGTCTGGTCATGGACTGAGCCCTGCCCTGCCTCACGCGCCGGTGCGTTGAGCCCCTCCCGTCTCCTTGCTGAAGGCGAGCAGGAGCGTGGCCAGGCGAGCCGGCTGTTCCTGCTGGATCCAGTGACCGGCTCCGTCGATCAGTTCGATGCCGCTCATCCTGGTCGTCGCCTTGGTCTTCATCACTTCAAGGGCGCCCGGCGAAACGTAGTTCGCCCAATCGCTTTTCCCGCCGATGAAGAGCGAAGGGACATCGATGGTGCGGCCCGAGAAGAGGCGCAGTTCGGCATTCAGGGCTGGATCGGTGAAGACGCGATAAAGCTGAAGTGCGCCTTGAAAGCCCGTGCGTGCGTACTCGGCGGTGTACACGGCCAATTCGGGCTCGGTGAGCCATCGGCAGGCCGCAACCTCGGCAGCCGTGGGATGGAATGGCGCCACGGTCTGGGACATGGACTTGTCCAAGTCCATGACGTAATAGGTCGGCAATTGCGCCAGTTCCGCGGGCGTTGGCGCCTTCAGGGGATGTGGCTTGTTGCCCGGCCAGTCGCCGCTCTTGAGGTAGAAGAATGCCCGCAAGAAGGCATGCAATCCCTGAGGCGGGTGCCACAGGTCGGCGTTCGCCTCCGGCCCGCTCAGGTATTGCTGATAGTGCTTGCGCGGCGGGTTCAGCGCCGCCAGTGCGGCTGCCAGCCTTTGAGGGGCCAGGTTCGGTTGAGCCGGCGCTGCCTCGCTGTCTGCCGTGTTGAACGGGAATGCTGGCGCACCGGGGAAGGGTGCGCTCATCAGCACCACCGAGGGGAAAACATCGGGGCGGGCCAAGGCGCAGTAGGCGGCCACGGGCGAGCCGAAGTCGTGCCCGACGAGCATGGCCGTGCGCCGGTACCCCAAGGCCGAGACCAGCGCGAGGGCGTCGCGCGTCAAGTTCAGGAAGCCGAAGGGCTCCAGCGGGCTGTCATGTGCAGCGAGCCACCCGGTGGTGCGGCCAAAACCCCGCTGGTCGGGCGCGACGACGTGGTAGCCCGCATCGGCCAGCAGCGGCATCAGGTGCCGCCAGCCGTAGGCGAGGTCCGGGAATCCGTGCAACAGCAGCGCCAGCGGGCGCCCGGGGCTCTCGTGGCCCGCCTCCAGCACATGGACATCGAGGCCGTTGACCCCCTGGATCATGCGGGAGCGGACCCCTTGGGGGAGCGCTCCCCGGAACGTTGCGGATGCAGTCATGGCAGTTGCTCCTGAAGGCCTTGCGTGGGCGAAACGGAATGAAGACGCGGCCAGGCCGGCCGCGCCGATCGCCAGGACGGCGCGGCGCGAGACCAAGGGCCTGGACTCAGATGGGGAGTTCATGGGGGACCTCTTCGCCACGGTGCCGGGACAGGGACATCGCCGAAATCGAACTATGGCGATCACCATACTATGGCAATCGCCATAGACACGTCAAGCCGATGCTGTTAACTTCCCGCCATGCCCCGCAAGACCGACGCCCGCCCCCTCGCCATTGCCACGGCCGCGCGCCTGTTCCGCATTCAGGGCTACACCGCAACCGGGCTGAGCCAGATCCTCAAAGAAAGCGGCGCCCCCAAAGGATCGTTCTACTTTCACTTCCCACGCGGCAAGGCGCAGTTGGCTGAAGAAGCCATCGACCAATACGTCACAGCGCGCATGGCCGTGTTGCAGAGCATCTCGGCAGACACCGCGGGCGATGCCGAGCGTTTCGTGCGGCAGGTGCTCGGCGCATTCGCGGCTGAAATGGTGGCATCCGATTTTCAGTACGGATGCCTGATGCAGAACCTGGCGAACGAATTACCCGCGCTCGATGCCGACCTGACCCAACGCGTGGCGCGCGGATTCAAAGATTCGACGGAACTGGTTGCGGGGCACTTCAGGGGCTGCGGTTACAGCCCCGCGCGCGCGGCCTGTGCCGCAGCGGCGCTGGTGGCCGCCGTCGAAGGCGCGCGCACCGTCGCTCGCCTGGAACGCTCGCCGGCTGTTTTTGAGGCGCTGGCGGATGTCAGTCTCCGAGGGTGGGCCGCCCCCGAGGGGTGATCCGGGTGCAATGGTCCCGATCGGGCATCGAGCGCCGAAGTGGACGCTATGCCATGCGCCTGACGGCGCCGGCTGAAGTCAAACGTTGAACATCCACTTCAGCCAGGCGCCACCGGCCGCGTCGGGCCGATAGCGGGAGTCTGGCCCGCCGCCGCAACTGTGCCTCGGCGATGGTTTGGCCGGCCATCCAATACCCTCTGCTCACGGTGCCGAACTCGGTGCCCACGGCGCTGAACGGGACGTTCTGAATAGCTGAAGTACGCAGTCACGCCCTCCATAATCAGAAAGCCCAGGCGCCCCCATTCCGGGCGAGCCGCACCACCACCAACGACCTGACTGCGCCATCCATGCAAACGCCCCGCACCGCCGGCGACTCCATCGACCTGTCCGCCCTCCCGCAGATCCCGGGCCTGAGGTTCAGGCACTTCAGGGGGGAGGCCGATTTGCCCGGGATGCTGGAGGTGGCCACTGCATCCGATGGCGCAGACCGGATCGACACGGCGCGCACGCTGGATGGCCTGCGCGCAAGCTACCAGGCGTTGACCCACTGCGATCCCTTTGCCGACATGGTTCTGGCCGAGGTCGACGAGCGCCTGGTGGGCTACACGCGTGGTTGGTGGAAAGACGAGGTGGGTGGCGCCCTCATGCACCTGCATACCGGGTTTGTCGCACCGGCATGGCGCCGCCGTGGCATTGGTGGGGCCATGCTGCGATGGATCGAAGACCGCCAGCGGGCGATCGGGCTGCAGCTGTCTGCCAGCCGGCCGCAGCTGTTCAATGTGTACGTCACCGAGGGCGAGCTGGCGCGTGCCGCCCTGCTGGAGTCGGCGGGCTATCACATCGAGCGGCACTTCTTCTCCATGGTGCGGCCCAACCTGCAGGGCATCACGCCCTTCCGGTTGCCCGATGGGCTGGAGATCAGGCCCGTGGTGCCGGAGCATTGCGGGCCCATCTGGACGGCAGACCAGGAAGCCATGCGCGGCCATTGGGGCATGGCCGAGCCGGAGGCTGGCGCTTTCGACGCATGGCAGCGCGAAACGGCAGACTCGCGGCACTTGTGGAGCGTGGCCTGGGATGCGGCGACCGACCAGGTTGTTGGCCAGGTTCGCGCGTTCGTGCGCGACGCGGAAAACGCGCGCAACGGCCGTTTGCGGGGCTACACCGAGTTCATCAGCGTGCGCGAGCCCTGGCGAGGGCGCGGCGTGGCCAGGGCACTGATCGCCCACAGCCTGCAAACCCAGGCCCGTGCCGGATTGACCGAGTCGGCCCTGGAAGTCGACAGTGGCAACGCCACGGGGGCCACCCGCACCTACGAAGCCTGCGGGTTCGAGACGACGGCCCGCAACAAGGTGTACCGCAAGCGGCTCTGAGCGGCAGGCCCCTGCCGTTTCCCCCGGTCAGGCCGCTACTGCCTGCGGCTGCCCCAGTGACCGCAGGATGTCCCGCACCATCTGCGCACGGTCCTTGGGGTCCTTCAATTCGCGCTCGATGCGCAGCTTCTCGTTGCCGGCCAGCTTGATGTGCTTGTTCTTCTGGATCAAATCGATGATGCGCATCGGGTCGATGGGCGGCTGGGGCTTGAAGGTGATGTGGATGACGCCCGGGGCGGCATCGACCTTCACCACGCCGTAGGGCTGGCTCAGCACGCGCAGGCGGTGCACGTCGATCAGGGTCTGGGCCTGCGGCGGCAGCTTGCCGAAGCGGTCCACGATCTCTTCGAGCAGGCCGTCGATCTGGTCGGGGTTCTTGGCCGTGGCCAGCTTCTTGTAGAACGACAGGCGCAGGTGCACGTCGCCGCAGTAGTCGTCGGGCAGCAGGGCGGGGGCGTGCAGGTTGATGTCGGTGGTGACCGACAGGGGGCTGAGCAAATCCGGCTCCTTGCCGGCCTTGAGCGCCTTGACGGCTTCGCTCAGCATCTCGTTGTACAGCTGAAAGCCCACCTCCAGCATGTTGCCGCTCTGGTTCTCGCCCAGCACCTCGCCGGCGCCGCGGATCTCCAGATCGTGCATGGCCAGGTAGAAGCCGCTGCCCAGTTCCTCCATCTGCTGGATGGCGTCCAGGCGCTGGGCGGCGTGCTTGGTCAGGCCCTCGGTGTCGGGCACCATGAGGTAGGCATACGCCTGGTGGTGGCTGCGGCCCACGCGGCCGCGCAGCTGGTGCAACTGCGCCAGGCCGAACTTGTCGGCGCGGCTCATGATGATGGTGTTGGCCGTGGGCACGTCGATGCCGGTCTCGATGATGGTCGAGCACAGCAGGATGTTGTAGCGCT
>JAZKEE010000259.1:0-4136 GCA_040387235.1 Pseudomonadota bacterium | reverse complement strand
TCGGCCGGCAGGGCCTTGAGGGCAGCGGCCGCTTCCTTGTCGTTGTAGCCCAGGGCCAGCAGGGCCTGCAGGATGTCGGCCTGTGCATCACTGGTGGCGTGGCTGCGCGCCCCCCCCATGTCGGCGCCCAGCTTGCCCTTGAGCTCCAGCAGCAGGCGCTCGGCGGTCTTCTTGCCGATGCCGGGCACCTTGACCAGGCGCCCCGCCTCCTGCAGCGTGATGGCCTGGGCCAGGTCGCCCACGCCCATACCGCTCAGGATGGACAGCGCCGTGCGCGGGCCCACGCCCGAGATCTTGATCAGCTCGCGAAAGGCCTGGCGCTCCTCGGAAGTGGCAAAGCCATACAGCAGTTGCGCATCCTCGCGCACAATGAACTGCGTGAGCAGGCTCACGCGCTCCCCCACGGAGGGTAGGTTGTAGAAGGTGCTCATGGGCACATTCACCTCGTAGCCCACGCCGTGGCAGTCCAAAAGCACCTCGGGGGGATTCTTCTCCAGCAGGGTGCCGGTCAATTTGCCTATCATTGATGTCCTTTGCCGTCGCTGGCGTGACAAGCAGCGCCGTCGCTCTTGCGTTCTTTTCCATTGCCTGACGGGAATTATCAGCGTGATCCTGCGCCACACCTTCACTCCCCACAACAACACCCGGCTCACGCACCTGTGCGGCCCGGCCGATGCGCACCTGCGCACCATCGAGGTGGCGCTGCAGGTGAGCATTGCGCACCGGCACGAACAGTTCAAGGTGGACGGCCCCAAAGCCAAGGCGACCCAGGCCATGGAGTTGCTGCAGGCCCTGTACGAGATGGCCGAGCGCCCGATCCCCGAGGACCACATCCAGCTCATGCTGGCCGGCGACAGCGAGTTGCTGGAGGCGCCGGACGACGCCATCGTGCTCAACACGCGCCGACCCGACCTGCGCGGGCGCACGCCCACGCAGAACCTGTACCTGCAGAACATCGCCACGCACGACATCACCTTCGGCATCGGCCCCGCCGGCACCGGCAAGACCTACCTGGCCGTGGCCTGTGCGGTGGATGCCCTGGAGCGCAGCAATGTGCAGCGCATTGTGCTGACGCGCCCTGCGGTGGAGGCCGGCGAACGCCTGGGCTTTTTGCCCGGCGACCTGGCGCAGAAGGTGGACCCCTACCTGCGCCCGCTGTACGACGCGCTGTACGAGCTGATGGGCAACGACAAGGTGCAAAAGGCCTTCGAGCGCAACGCCATCGAGATCGCGCCCCTGGCCTTCATGCGCGGGCGCACGCTGAACAACGCCTTCGTGATCCTGGACGAGGCGCAGAACACCACGCCCGAGCAGATGAAGATGTTCCTCACCCGCATCGGCTTCGGCGCACGTGCCGTGGTCACGGGCGACGTGAGCCAGATCGACCTGCCCAAGGGTGCGATGAGCGGGCTGGTTGACGCCGAGCGGGTGCTCAAGCGCGTCAAGGGCATCGCCGTCACCCACTTCACCAGCGCCGACGTGGTGCGCCACCCCCTGGTGGCACGCATCGTGGACGCCTACGATGCCCCCCGCCGCGCCGCGGCTACGCGCACCCGCACGTGAGCGAGCAGCTCCCGACAAGACATTCCCACCCATGCCCTTGAACCAACTCTCCCTGTCGCTGCAGTTCGGCCGCTTCGACGGCGCCGCTGCGCACCGCGCCGTGCTGCCGCGCCACAAGGTCACGCGCTGGATACGCCACGCCCTGGCCACCGACGCCGAGATCACCGTGCGCATCGTGGACGCCGAAGAAGGCCGCCAGCTCAACAACGACTACCGCCGCAAGGACTATGCGACCAACGTGCTGACCTTCGACTACACGCAGGAGCCCGTGGTCACGGCCGACCTGGTGCTGTGCGCCCCGGTGATCGAACGCGAGGCGAAAGAGCAGAACAAGAGCCTGGAAGAGCACTACGCCCACATGCTGGTGCATGGCGCGCTGCACGCCCAGGGCTGGGACCATGAGACCAGCACGGCCGATGCCGACGAGATGGAGGCCTATGAGACCGCCATCCTGCAGGAACTGGGCTTTGCCGACCCCTACGATGCGGGCACCCGCCCGCGCACTGCCGCCAAGCGCCGTGCCCGGTAGCTGGCCGGTGGCAAGGTCGCCGTGGACGCGGAGAGCACTGTGGCTCTTCGCGTTCGCGGTGCTGCTCCTTGTGGCGGGCCGCATTCCAATGTTCCATTCGCCCGATGCCCACGTGCACGTGGCGCGGGCCGACATGCTGGCGCATGGCCAGGTCATGCTGGTGCCCGCCCCGCCGGGCGAGCCACCCCAGATGGGAGGCTCCGGCGGGCAGGTGGACCAGAGCCTCCATGCCGTGGCCTTTCTGTCGCTGGCCCTACTGGACACGGGCAAGCCCGATGCGGAACGTTTTCGCGCCGTGAAGGCCGAAGCGGCCTCCATGGGCTGGAGTGGAAGCACGCGCTACTTCCCGGCCGCGGGCACGGGCTACTACTTTCCGGCCGTTTACCTGCCGCACGCAGCCGCGCTGTGGGCCGCGCGCCACCTGGGTCTGTCGATGAAGGCCAGCTACAGGCTGCTGGTGGCCACCACGCTGGCCGTGTGCCTGGCCCTGCTGGCCGCGGCGTGGCGCGTGCGGCCGCCCGGCCTGCTGGTGGTCGCCATCGTGGCCACGCCCATGTCCCTGTTCCAGATCCTGTCACCCACGCTCGATGGCATCACCATCTGCCTGGCGGTGTATGCCATGCACGTGTACCTGGATGCGCTCGACACCCCGCCCGCGCCGGACGACTGGAGAAAGGGCCTGCTGTTCGCACTGTGCGCCTTCCTGCTCATCACCTCGCGCACCAATCTGCTGCCGATGCTGGCGCTGCCCTTCCTGCTGGCATGGCGCAAGCCCTCCCGCGCCCTGTGGGTGATCGCCATCGGACTGGCGCTGGCGACGCTGGCCTGGACCCTGTTCGCGCTGACCGCCACCATCGACACCCGCCTGGTGCGCGCGCACACCAGCAGCCAGCTCATCGGCATCTACCTGCGCGACCCTGCCGCGTTCCTGCAGCTGCTGGGCCGCACGCTCGGTGATGCACCAATCCTGGAGTTCTACCTGCACTCGTTCTTCGGCATCCTGGGCTGGCTGGACGCGCCCATTGCGCGCCCCTGGCTGGTGGCGCTGGCCGCGCTGTTCGCTGCGCTGGGGGCCACCACGGCCCTACAGGCGTGGCACAAGGGCTGGCAGCGGCCACCGGCTGCGCAGCCCACCCGCCCCGTGGACCGGGCGGTGGTATTGGCCTTGGCAACGGCCAGCTGCGTGCTCGTCTTCCTGGCGCTGGCAGTGACGTGGAACGACTATCCGGCGACCAAGATCCTGGGTGTGCAGGGCCGCTACTTCTTCGTGCCCGCGATCATCGCCGCATCGCTGTGGCGCCCAGTGGCGCTGCGCTCGCAGCCCCGGGCGGCGGCGGTGCTGCAGGCGGGCCTGCTGGCGGCCTTCGTGGGAACGTCGATGCTGGCGCTGGTGGGTACGCTGAACGCCGCCTACCACTGAGACGGGTTTGCCTTCCGTCGGAGGACCGGCACGAAGCCGCGGCCACCAATGCGGAAAGGCGAACCCATCACCTCATGCGGCCGCAGGCACACCCGCATGGGCGGGCGTGGTCCGGTCGATCGGCTGCCACCATGCGTGCGCCTTCGGCACCTGGCCCCATGTGACTGCGAAGTAGTTGCCACCGCCATTGGCCGGCTGGTCCCATTGGCGCGAAATGGGCAGCCCTGCCAGGTGGCAGTACAGCAAGGCCCCCACTGCCCCGTGCGAGACGATGGCCAGCGCGCCTGCGGAGGCGTCTGCCGCCATGATGGAGGCCACGGCATCCACGATGCGAGCCTGGGCATGGGCAGCGGTCTCCCAGCCACGCACCGACTGCCGGGGCCGGGCAAAGAACGCATCGGCCACGGCCTCGAACTCCGCGAGCGGCAGGTAACCGGTGGACGAACGGTCGTTCTCGCCCAGCGCGGGCACCTGCGTACAGGCCAGGCCCCGGTGTTGAGCGAGGATCTGCGCGCTGTCGATGGCTTTCTGCTCCGTGCTGCAGTAGACGGCCGAGATGTCTGCCACCCAGGGCTGCTCCAGCCCGGCGGCCATGCGGTCGCGTCCACGCGCGGACAAGGGCCA
>JAZKEE010000258.1:0-6622 GCA_040387235.1 Pseudomonadota bacterium | reverse complement strand
CGCCTTGGCACGCATCATGAAGTGCATCTTGCGCAGCGCGAAGTAGTGGAACTTGTAGCACAGCGAGGGCGAGATGAAGCGGTTGCCGCTCTGCTCGTGGGGCAGGGCGATGTTCAATCCCACGTTGAGTGCGCCCACATCGTGGGCGCCGCGGTTGGCGGCCTCCATGATGCCGGGGCCACCACCGGTGCACACGTAGATGCGGTCGGCGGGCGCATTGCGCTCGCTGTGCTCGGCCACCAGGCGGGCGAACTGGCGGGCCAGGTCGTAGTAGCGCGCATTGCGCACGGCCTGCCGGGCCTTGGCAATGACAGCCTCGTCACCGCCGGCCTCGGCCGCAGCCAGCTGTTCGGCCGCCTCGTCGGGGGCGACGAAGCGGGCGCTGCCATAGACCACCACGGTGCTCTCGATGCCCTGTGCGGCCTGGCCGAGGTCGGGCTTGAGCATCTCCAGCTGGAAGCGGATGCCGCGCGTCTCGCGGCGGAACAGGAATTCGGGGTCGGCGAACGCCAGGCGGTAGGCATCGGCATGCAGTGGGTTGCCTTGGGAGGCATGGGTCTGCAGTTCGGCCCAGGCATCGGCCAGGCGGCTCTCGTTGAGTTGGGTATTGGCATCCATGGGACCATTGTGCCGAGGTTCCATGGCAGTTTCCGGTGCGGGGGCGCTCTTTTTTGTGAGGAATTCCGACCCGGCTGCAGGGCCGTTGCGGTGGGTCAGGCGCGCTGCGCGAGGAACCAGGTGGCGCTCTGGATGCCCAGCACGGTGAGCACCAGCGAGCCCACCACGTGCAGCCCGGACGTGCCCAGTGCCAGCAGGTAGCGCTGCTGCACCAGCATGGCCACCACTTCGGCCGAGAAGCTCGAGAAGGTGGTGAGCCCGCCGAGGAAGCCCGTGACCAGCGCCAGGCGCCAGGCCGGGTCCAGTTGCGGCAGGGCCTGGAACACCGCCACGGCCACGCCAATGAGGTAGCCCCCCACCAGGTTGGCCGCCAGCGTGCCCCAGGGCAGCACCGAAGCGCCGGTGGTCAGCCACAGCCCCAGCCGCCAGCGGGCCAGCGCGCCCAGGCTGGCGCCGATGCAGATGGCCACGACTGCGAGCATGTTGCGTACTTTCTTGTTGGTCGGATGCTATTTTGACCCACTTGCCATCCGTGGTCTCGCGTGCAGATCCCCGCGTTTTGGGACTGGCGCGGCCCCAGGCCGGCGCCGCCGTGCAAGGACCGCCCCGCCGCAGGGGCGGCGTCCCCCTGGGGGGATGGCGCGAAGCGACTCAGGGGGGGCTTATTTGTCCTTGCCCATGACCAGGTCGGGCAGGATGGTCACGATCTGCGGGAAGATGGTGATGATGGCGATGCACACCACCAGGCACAGGAAGAACGGAATGGCAGCGCGGGCAATGGTGTTGCTGTCCTTGCCGGTCATGTTCTGCAGCACGAAGAGGTTGAAGCCCACGGGCGGCGTGACCTCGGCGATCTCGACCAGCAGCACGATGAAGATGCCGAACCAGATCAGGTCGAACCCGGCCTGCTGGATCATGGGCAGCACCACGGCGCTGGTCAGCACGATCATGCTGATGCCGTCCAGGGCGGTGCCCAGCACCAGGTAGACCACCACCAGCACGCTGATCAGCGCAAACGGCGACAGGTGCATGGCGTTCACCCACTCGGCCAGTTCGCGCGGGATGCCGGTGAAGGCCATGGTCTTGGTCAGGAAGGCCGCGCCCGCCAGGATGAACATGATCATGCAGCTGGTGCGGGTGGTGCCCATCAACCCGTCCTTGAAGTTCTGCCAGGTCAGCGAGCGGCTCCACAGCGCCAGGCCCAGCGAGCCCAGGACGCCGAAGGCCGCGCACTCGGTGGCCGTGGCATAGCCGGTGACCAGCACCGCCACGATGAACACGATGAGCACCGCCACGGGTATCAGGTTGCCCGACTTGCGGATCTTCTCGCGCAGAGTCGAGGGCGGGTCGGCCGCAGGCACCTTGTCGGGGTTGCGCAGGCTCCACCAGCCGATGTAGCCCGAGAACAGCAGCATCAGCAGAATGCCCGGCAGAAAGCCCGCCAGGAAGATGCGGATGATGGAGGCATCGGCCGCCACGGCGTACACCACCATGGTGATGGACGGCGGGATCAGGATGCCCAGCGTGCCGGCCGTGGCCAGTGCACCCAGCGCCAGCTTCTCGTCATAGCCGCGCTTCATGAGTTCGGGCAGTGCCACCTTGCTGATGGTGGCGCAGGTGGCGGCCGACGAGCCCGAGACCGAGCCGAAGATGCCGCATCCCAGGATGGTGGTGTGCATCAGCCGGCCGGGCACGCGGTTGAGCCAGGGACGCAGGCCCTCGAACATCTCTTCGGAGAGCTTGGTTCGGAACAGGATTTCGCCCATCCAGATGAACAGGGGCAACGCCGCCAGCTCCCAGCTGGCATTGCTCTCCCAGAAGGCCGAGAACAGGTTCTTGGCCGGTTGCGTGGAGGTGAAGAAGGCCTGGCCCACCCAGCCGCAGATCGCCAGGGTCATCGCGATCCAGACACCGCCGGACAGCAGCACCAGCATCAGTATCAGCAGGACGCCGCCCACCATCAGAATATCCATGTCATGCTTTCTTGTGGCCCCTGTCGCGGCGGCCTGTTGTTATCGGTAGTGCTTGCTGCGTTCTGTTTCATCCACGCCGAAACAACGGGCGCGGCACCATGCCGGTGCCACCGTGGAACCGGCCTTGCCGGGCCACCGGAGGCATCCCCCTGAGGGGGAGGGCGCGAAGCGCCTCAGGGGGCTTCATATGTCAGAAGAAAAATCGCCCTTGGCGTGGCGCTCTTCGACGGCGCGCACGAAGGTGGGCACACCACCGCGCAGCACGATGATGAATTCATCGACCACGGCCACCCACAGCAGGATGGAGCCGAGCGCAAAGCTCAGCTGCGGAATCCACAGCGGCATGGGCAGCAGTCCCTGGGAGATGTCGTTGAACTCCCAGCTCTCGTAGGTGTAGCTGCAGGCGGCCCACATGAGGTAGCCCACGGCCACGGACCCGATCGCCAGCGACACCACTTCGAGCTGGCGGCAGCGGCGTGGCGACAGCTTTTCCAGCAGCAGCGTCACGCGCACGAAATCACCGTGCTTGAAGGCATGGGCCATGGCCAGGAAGGCGGCCGCGGCGCAGAACCAGGCCACGATGTCGTTGATGGCGCCCGTGCGCAAGCCCAGTTCGCGCATGATGCTCTGCGCGACCATGAGCACGCAGATCAGCACGATGAAACCGGCGCCCAGTGCACCGGCGGCCAGGTAGGTGCGGTCGAGCCAGCGGCGCAGCATCGTCACTTCTTGGCCGGCGTGCCTGCCGGAGCGCTCTTGCGGTAGGCGGCGATGATGGCTTCGCCATCAGGGCCGGCCTTCTTGGTCCAGTCGGTCAGCATGATCTCGCCCACTTGGCGCATGTCGGCCATGAGCTTCGGTGCCGGGGTGACGATCTTCATGCCCTTTTCGACCAGCGCCTTCTTGTACCACTCGGTCTTTTCCTCGCTGAGTTTCCAGCCGCGCGACTCGGCCTCGGCAGACGCCTTGAGCAGAGCGTCCTGCGTGGGCTTGTCCAGCGCGTCGAAGGCCTTCTTGTTCACGATGACCGCGTTCTTGGGCAACCAGGCCTGCGTGTCGTGAAAGAGCTTGATGCTTTCGTAGATCTTGCTGTCATAGCCGGTGGAGCCCGACGTCATGGTGGCTTCCACCACGCCGGTGGCCAGGGCCTGTGAGAGCTCGGCGGCCTGGATGGTCACGGGCTGCGCACCGATCAGTTCCGCGATCTTGGCTGTGGCGGGGCTGTAGGCGCGCCACTTGATGCCGCGCAGGTCGGCCACCGAGCCCAGTTCCTTCTTGGAATAGATGCCCTGCGGCGGCCATGCCACCGCATACAGCAGCTTCATGCCCTGGGTACCCAGCAGCTTGTCGAGGTAGGGCTTTTGTGCGTCGTACAGGCGCTTGGAGTCGGCATACGAGGTGGCGACGAAGGGGATGCCGTCCACGCCGTACAGCGGGTTCTCGTTCTCGAAGTTGCCCAGCAGCACTTCGCCGGCCGGGGCCTGCCCGCCCTGCACGGCACGCTTGATTTCGTTGGCCTTGAACAGCGAGGCATTGGCGTGCACGGTGATCTTGAGCTTGCCTGCAGTGGCCGTGTCCACATCCTTGGCAAACTGCATCAGCGTTTCGGTGTGGAAATTGCTGACCGGGTAGGCGGCTGCCAGGTCCCATTTGGTCTGGGCCATGGCGGAGGTGGCGGTGAAGCCGAAGGCCAGTGCCAGGCCGAGAGCGGTGACGGGGAAGATTCGACGCTTCATGGAATAGCTCCGCAAGTGAAGAGGACGTGGGAAAGGAAGGAGTCAGGCTCTCGGCGACTGTATCGAAAACAACTCGTTACCGCATAGGTGTTTTGCCTGAACGTTGACAAATTGCCAACAAATCATTGGTGACTTGCCTACAATCGCCGCATGCACATCCCGTGCCAGTTCTGACGATTGCAAAGGCGTTTTCCATGAAACCTGCGGGCAAGGGCAAAGGTGATTCCGGACCCATCGTGTCCTCGGCACACCTGGTGTCGGCCCAGAGCGCCGAGATGAGCGAGTTCGAGTTCGGGCTCATCGTCGCGGGCAATGCGTTCCACCGCTGGGTGGTGCACTGCATGTCGGCCGCGGGCCTCAAGGACCTCACGCCGCTCGACGTGGTGGTGCTGCACCACGTGACGCACCGGGCGCGCGACAAGCGCCTGGCAGACATCTGCTTCATCATGAATGTGGAAGATACGCACCTGGTGAACTACGCCCTGAAGAAGCTGCAGAACCTGGGCGTGGTGGCCTCCCAGAAGAACGGCAAGGAAGTGACGTACGCGGCTACCGATGTGGGCCGTGCCTATGTGCAGCGCTACCGCGAGATCCGTGAGCGCTGCCTCATCGACGCCCTGCATGCCGACGATGCCCTGAACCGCGACATCGGCGAGTTGGCCCGTTTGCTGCGTGTGCTCTCGGGCATGTACGACCAGGCGGCGCGTTCGGCGGCATCCCTGTGATGGCCGTGTCCGCTGTGGTGGTGCATGTTCATCCACTTGAAGGGAGCATGTATGTCTGTGCAGCGACGGGAATGGCTGGGTGGCGCTGGAGCCACGGTGTTGGGCGGTTGTCTGGGTCTGGTCGGCATGAACGCCCGCGCGGCGGTGCAGTGGAAGCTGGCCACGGGCTACAAGCCCGAGACCTTCCACACGCAGAACGCCGAGTTGTTCGCCCAGGATGTGGGCAAGGCCTCGGGCGACGAACTGGGCATCGCGGTGCACGCCAACAACAGCCTGGTCAAGCTGTCCGAGATCTTCGGGGCCGTGCAATCGGGCCAGGCCGAGATGGGCGAGGTGCTCATGGCGGGCATCGTCAAGGACGTGCCGCTGGCCGGGGCCGACTCGGTGCCCTTCGTGCTGTCCACCTACAAGGATGCGCGGCGCCTGTGGCAGTACCAGGCGCCGCTGATCGAGACCGCGCTGGCCGCCAAGGGCCTGGTGCCGCTGTATGCCGTGGCCTGGCCACCGCAGGGCCTGTTCTCGGTCAAGCCGGTGCGCACCAAATCGGACTTCCAGGGCCTCAGGATGCGCACCTACAACGCCACGACGGTGCGCATTGCCGAGTTGCTCGGCGCCACGCCGGTGGACGTGGCCACGGCCGACATTCCCAAGGCCCTGGCCTCGGGCCAGATCGAGGCCATGATCACCTCATCGGCCACCGGGGCAGAGAGCCAGGTGTGGACCCATGCCAAGTTCTACTATGAGCTCAATGCCTGGATTCCCAAGAACATGGTGTTCGCCAGCAAGAAGGCCATGGATGCGCTGCCCCCTGCGGCGCGCAAGGGGCTGCTGGACTCTGCCAAGGTGGCGGAGGACCGGGGCTGGACCATGAGCGAAGCGGCAATGCGCAATGCCGTGGGCGACCTGAAGGCCCATGGCATGGCCGTCGAACGCCTCTCGCTGGACCTGGGCCGCGAGATCGGCCGCCTGGGCGAACGTTTTTCACGCGAATGGGTGCGCACCGTCGGCAATGACGCGACCCGCTTGTTCATTCCTTTCTACACACAGACTTCATGACGATGGCATCTTCCGCCTCCACCCACCCCGCACGCTGGCAGTTCTGGATCGACCGCGGGGGCACCTTCACCGACGTGGTCGGCAAGCGGCCCGACGGCAGCCTGGTCACGCACAAGCTGCTGTCCGAGAACCCCGAGCAGTACAAGGATGCGGCCGTGGCCGGCATCCGCCACCTGCTGGGTTTGAAGCCAGGCGAGCCGGTGACGCCCGGGCTGGTGGAGTGCGTGAAGATGGGGACCACCGTGGCCACCAATGCGCTGCTGGAGCGCAAGGGCGAGCCCACGCTCCTGATCACCACCAAGGGCTTTCGCGATGCGCTGCGCATCGCCTACCAGAACCGGCCGCGCCTGTTCGACCGGCACATCGTGCTGCCCGAGCTCTTGTACACCCGCGTGATCGAGGCGCAGGAGCGCATGGGTGCGCACGGCGAGGTGATCGAGGCGCTGGACGAAGCGCACTTGAAGGAGCGGCTGTGGGCGGCGTATGACGCCGGCCTGCGCAGCGCGGCCGTGGT
>JAZKEE010000257.1:0-3000 GCA_040387235.1 Pseudomonadota bacterium | reverse complement strand
CCCAAGGCGCCGGCCAAGGCGGCTGGGGGTGGGGATGATGAGTGGGAGAGCTTCTGATGGCTTGATCGGGATCAAGCGCTTCGTCTGACAGCACGGTGGCCTGACAGACGGCGCCACCCGCAGCGCGTGGGGCGTACAACGGAAGGACAGCAAGCGCTGCCCGAGCGGTGCTGCTTGACCATTCCCTCACTTCCCAGGAGAAGCCCATGCGCCCCAGCACCATCGAAGCCGCCACCCCGGACCAGGACCTCGCCGAGCAGGCGCGCCCCGGCCATGGCATTCCCTCGCAAGACCCCGATCCGTCAGCACAGCGCCCACTGACGGCGGCCGAGGCACAACGTGAATCCCAGTCGGCCCTGGTGGGCGGTGGCGTTGTGGCCGGCGCTGCGACGGGGGCTGCGGTGGGTGCGGCCGTCGGCGGACCCGTGGGCGTGGTCGTCGGGGGCACGCTGGGTGTGGTGGCAGGCGCCCTCGGCGGTGCCGCCGCCGGTGCGATCGCCAGGCCGGAAGATCCCAGCAGCACCATTCCCGGACCTGCGGAGCATGAAGTCGTGCGCACCGGAGAAACCGGGCGCGAGGACCTCAGCCGCTGAGGTACGCCCAGGTTCAGGCATGAAAAAACCCGCCAAGGCGGGTTTTTTCATGCCTGCTGCAGCTGACCTGGCGCTTCAGCCCGGCCGGTGCGGGTTGGGGAACACCAGCCGCAGCCCCGGCAGGGTCGGGCGCTTGAACGCCTGCCACTCGGCTGTCGGCCCGCAGGGCTGGGCCAGCCGGTCGGCCACCACCCACCATGCGCTCGGGTTCAGGCCGATGCCGAAATGGCTGGCCACCACCTCGACGTTCTCGGTATGCGGGTTGTGCGCAGCGGGGGCCTGCAGGCTGCCGCGCCAGGCCACCACGCCATCGCTGCGCGAGTAGATGCTGGTGGTGGGCACGGGCGGGGCCTCGGGCAGGTTGTAGTTCTCGGTCTCGCGCTCGATGCTGCGGCCACTGGCGAACTGGTAGATGCGCCAGGCATTGGTGGAGGTGTGGGGGCCGGCAAAGGGCGTGCCCAGCGTCACCACGCAGCGCACCAGGTCGGGCAGCTCCTTGGCCAGCTCGCGGGCATAGATGCCGCCCAGGCTCCAGCCCACCAGGCTCACCTTGCCGCCACTGCGCTGTGCGGCCTGCTGCAACTGCTGCTTGGCGTTGTCCAGCACGCCCTCGCGCGGGCCCAGGTTCAGCCCCTGGCCCCAGCCCTGGGTGTCGTAGCTGCGTGACTCCAGGTAGCGGCGCAGTGGTGCCGTCGTGGCGTCGCCGGCCGTGAGACCGGGGAAGACGATGACGGTGTGCCCGTCACCCCGGGGGGCGCGCTGCAGTACCGGCCAGGCGGGCAGCACGGCACCGAACTCCCAGGGCGCGCGCAGCTCCAGTGCCAGCAAGGGCAGGCCGGGAGCGGGCATGTGGTGGGGCTTGGTCTCTTTTTTGGCGAACAGCGTCATCAGGTCATTCCATGGGCACAAGGCAACTGCCCGGAGGGGGCAGGAGGCGGTGCGGCGGCAGGGGCGCCAGCTGTGCAGCGCCCGCCATTCGACAGCCAGGGTAACGGTAACATTTTTTTGCACCGGAACCCTTCGTGGGAGTGGAGGCACCTCTCCAATGAGGCACAAGTCGGCCTGGTGGACCCGGGGCCAAGCGTGTTGCAGAGCACGTTCCCCGGCCAGATTTCGTTCTTAAATGTAACTTTCCGCTGCTATGCTTTCGGGAGTACAGCAGCGTGTCCCGTCCCTGGCGCACCGGCACTTTTCCGAAACGAGCAGCCCATGACCGAATCCCTTGCCGCAGCCCCTTCGCAAGCCCTCTCCCGTGATGCATCGCCTGGCGGGCGTGCAGTGGAGTACCTGAGCTTTCGCCTCGGGGAGGAGGAGTACGGCATCGACATCCTTCGGGTGCAGGAGATCCGCTCATACGAGCAGCCGACCCGCTTGGCCCATTCTCCGGATTTCATCAAGGGCGTGATCGACCTGCGCGGGAGCATCGTGCCCATCCTGGACCTGCGCATGAAGCTGCAATGCCCTGAGGCAAGCTACACCGATTTCACGGTGGTCATCGTCCTGGACATGGGCTCCTTGCTGGTCGGCGCCGTGGTGGATGCCGTGGCCGACGTGGTCACCCTGTCCCCGGAGCTCATCAAGCCGGTGCCGCAGTTCGAGCCACGAGGCCACCTGGATCCGGCCTTTGTGACCGGCATCGCCAGCGTGGGGGAGCGCATGCTGATCCTGATGGACATCGAGGCGCTGCTCGGCAGTGGCGAAGTGGGACTGCTGCGAAGCGCTGCGCACGCATAGCGCCAACACACCAACAACCAACTGAAGAGGGATCGGATGACTCGCTTGAATATTTCCACACGGCTGGTGGCGGCCTTTGCCGCCATGGTGCTGTTGCTGATCATTCTGGGAGGGGTGGCATTGGCACGCTCCGCCAGCCAACGCGCGGCGCTCAATGACATCGTTACCATGCGCATTCCCATCACCAAGGCCATGGGCATGGTGGCCGATGGGGTGAATGTGCAGGCGATCCAGTTTCGCAACCTGGCTATCTTCTCGTCGGAGGCCATCGTCAAGTCGTCGCGCGAGCAGATCGGCACGGCGCGCTCGACGCTTGCCAAGCAGCTGGAAACGCTCACCGTGCTGATCCAGTCCGAGAAGGGCAAGGCAAGCCTTGCCCGCATGCAGCAGCACCGCGCAGAATTCCTCAAGCTCGGCGACCAGTACCTGGGCCTGATCGACAAAGACCAGAAGGACGATGCGCTGAAGCTGCTGGTGGAACAGCTGCGCCCCGTTCAGCTTGCCTACCAGAAGGAGATCCAGGAGCAGGTGGACTACCAGGCGCAGGTCACGGCCGCTGCTGGCGAGCGGGCCGAGGCTGCGGCAGGCGCATTGCAGCGCGACGTGATGATCGCCGGTGCACTGGCGGTGGCGCTGGCGATCTTCCTGGCCATCACCATCATCCGCTCCATCA
>JAZKEE010000256.1:0-8116 GCA_040387235.1 Pseudomonadota bacterium | reverse complement strand
GCCGAGATCGAGGGCTACATCAACGACATGCCCGGCGTGGCCGAAAGCGCCCTGGTGGGTGTGCCCCATCCGGACTTCGGCGAGGTGGGCGTGGCCGTGGTCATCGCCAAGCCGGGCGCCAGGCTCGACGGCGAGGCCATCGTGGCATCGCTCAAGTCGCAGCTGGCCAACTTCAAGATCCCCAAGCGCTGCTTCGTGGCCGACGAACTGCCACGCAACACCATGGGCAAGGTGCAGAAGAACCTGCTGCGCGACCAGCACAAGGGGTTGTTTTCCTGAACGGAGCAGCACTGACCTGTTGGATCGAGAAAGGGCCGGCGGGCCCTTTCTTCATGGATGGAGCTCTTCCCCCGAGGACCTGATCACGGTGCCGCCAGCTCCACCGGGTGCTGCCGTGCAAAGTCGATGAAGCTGCGCAACGGCACGGGCATGTAGCGCTGTTGCGGGTAGTAAAGGTAGGGCACGCCCAGGCCCGGGGCCCAGTCGGCCAGCACGCGCTCCAGCCGGCCGGCGGCCTCGTCGGCCAGCACATAGCTTTCGTGCACATAGGCCAGGCCCGCCCCGTGCAGGGCAGCGTTGAGGGCGATGTGCGCATCGTTCACCGTGAGCGGACCGCGCGGCACCACGCTGGCGCTTTCGCCATCGCGCGCAAAGTGCCAGGTGAACAGGGTGCCCCCGGGAAAGCGCCGGCGTATGCAGCGGTGCCCCGCCAGGTCCTGCGGCGTGGCGGGGCGTCCGTGCGCGGCCAGGTAGGCGGGCGAGCCCACCACGGCATAGCGCTGCGCCGGCCCGATGGGCACGGCCACCACGTCCTGCGCCAGGTCGTCGGCAAAGCGCACACCGGCATCGAAGCCTCCCTTGACGATGTCCGTCATGGCCGCGTCGGCGCTGATGTCCACGCCGATGTCCGGGTAGGCCTGCTGAAAGCGCGCCACCAGCGGCGCCAGCACGAAGTGCGCAATGGGGCCCGGCGCGTTGAGCCGCAAGGTGC
The DNA here is from genome assembly GCA_040387235.1 of Pseudomonadota bacterium. GTDB lineage: Bacteria > Pseudomonadota > Gammaproteobacteria > Burkholderiales > Burkholderiaceae_C > Acidovorax. Next base: position 7,125 of record JAZKEE010000256.1, on the reverse strand, counting down.
CGAAGGGCATCTCGCGGTAGCGGCTGAGCCGGTCGACCGCATCGGCTATCTGGGCCAGGGCGGGCTCGATGTGTGCAAACAGCTCCTTGCCGGCATCGCTGGGCGCCACGCTGCGCGTGGTGCGCTTGAGCAGCACCACGCCCAGTTGCTCTTCCAGCCGGCGCAGGTTCTGGCTCAGCAGCGAGGGCGTCACGCCGCGCTCCAGCGCTGCGCGGCGAAAGCTGCCATGCCGGGCCACGGCGGCGAAGACTTCGAGGTCGGCCAACGGAATACGGTTCATTGTGTAGCCAGGGTTCATTGTTTGTGAACAATTATGGGTCTATCACTTCGCAGTAGGTGGTTCTACAGTCGGTCGCACCATCCAACAAGGACTTCGCGCCATGCCGACACACCACCGTTTTATTCCACTGCAGTCCGTGCGCTGTGCCGCCCTGGCCGGCCTGTTGGCGCTGACGCCCCTGGCGTGGGGCCAGGGCACGCCCTCCGTGCCAGCGACCACCTGGACCACGGCGGCCCCGGCCAGCGTGGCTCGCCAGGAGCTGTACCCCGAGGTGCTGGGCGGCAAGATCTACGTGGCGGGCGGCCTGCTCAGCCCCAACACCGGCTACTCGGCCCACTTCGAGGCCTACGACCCGGCAACGGATGCCTGGACGCGGTTGGCCACCTTGCCCCAGGCGCGCCACCACATGACGCTCACGGCCATCGGCGGCCAGCTCTACGGCGTGGGCGGCTTCACGGGCGGCTTTCCCGTCTGGCAGGCGCAGCCCACCGTGTTCATCTACGACCCCGTGCGCAACGCCTGGCGCGCCGGCACCGACCTGGCCACGCCGCGCGCCGAGGGCATTGCCGCGGCGGTGGGCGGCAAGCTCTACCTGATCGGCGGGCGGGTGCGCGCCACGCCCACGGCCAGCCACTTCGACGACCATGTGGACAGCACGCTCAACGAGGTGTTCGACCCCGTGCGGGCGCAGTGGTCGGCCCGCGCGCCGGCCCCTACGGCGCGCAACAGCGCGGCCTACGGCGTCATTGGCGACAAGGTCTATGTGGTCGGTGGGCGCCAGTACTCCAAGAACGCCGACGGCACGGCGCGCCAGGTGAACGTGCCCACGCTGGAGGTCTACGACCCCGCCACCGACACCTGGGCCACGCGCGCCCCCATGCCGCAGGCGCAGGGCGGCCTGGCGGCCACGGTGCTGGATGGCAGGCTCTACGTGTTCGGCGGCGAGCAGTGGGTGCCCGAGCAGAAGGTGTTTGCCGACAGCTGGGTCTATGACCCGGCCACCGACCGCTGGGCCGCCTTGCCGCCGCTGCCCACGCCGCGCCACGGCCTGGGTGCGTCCACCCTGGGCAACCGCGTGCACGTGTTCGGCGGCGGCCTGCGCACCGGCGGCAATGCCGCCACTGCGGTGCACGAGGTGCTGGTGGTGGACTCCGGCAAGCCCTGAAGCTCAACTCACGCGGCGGCCTGGAGCGCGGGCCTCAGGTACTCGGCCACGTGCTTTGTCGCGATGTCCTGCACCGTGGTCAGCTTGATGTGGCGGCGGCCCTTGCCCTGGCCTTCGAGCACGCCATGCGGGTCGGGCAGCGCGGCGCCTTCGCTGAGCTCCAGCGACACATGCCTCGCATAGGAGAAGATGCCGCAGAAAGGCCTCGCGGCACTGAACAGAATGCCGCCGTACTTCACTTCCTCGGTCACCGATGCACCGAGGCCCAGCACGGCTTCACGCAGGGCCTGGACCAGGGTGTAGCGGTCCGCGTCGTGCGCGCGGATATCCTCGAGCAGTTGTTCAATGCGGTCGGCGGCAGTGGCAGCGGGCATGGGGTTTCGCCTGGAGAGGGATGGAGCGCAGCGGTTCCGTGTCCGGTGCTGCGGCAGGCGCCTATCCTGCCACTGTTTGCGGCAGGCTGGCCGGTAGGCGGTCGGCTGGGGCCATTCAACAGGGACCACCGGCCGATTTGGTGATCGCGCCGATCAGGTGTATCCCCAGGTACGTTATCGCCAACAGGGCAATTCCTTCCAGATTGATCCGCAGCCCGAAGCCCGGCTTGTGCAGGCGCGTGGCCATGGTGTGCACCATCTTGCACAAGGGCACGAGGGGGCTGAGCACCACTGCAAGATAGGCCTGGGCTTTCCAGCCCTGCAGCACGTAGCCCCATTCCTCCTTGCTGTCGCAGCCGATGATGGCCCCGTGGATGGCCATTTCCTTGTATTCCCAGAACGCGATGCCGACGACCATCACGGCCAGCGGCAGCATGACGAACAGCCAGCACACGATCCACTGGCCATCGTGCGGGTTCCAGGTGGTCTCGTCCCGGGCTGCCGCCTGGGTTGTCTTCCCGTTCGCTTCGCGCCTGGGAGCGGGGGAAGGGGCGGTTCCACGGGTGCGGATGACTTCATCGGCGGCGTCGGCCACCATGTCCAGCCAGTAAGGCCAGTCGCGCACCCGGGGGCTCTCGCCCAGGGTCGCCAGGTACACGCATTCGCGGTCCGCGCTCACCTGCCGGCGCGAGGCGATGCGCTCGGCAGGCAGGTACCATTCGTCGGACGCCTCGGGCAGCCGGACCAGGAACACCGTGGTGGTATCGAAGCCCTCGCTGAAAAGACCTACCGCGCTGTGCAGCAGCTCGATGGCCATCCACTCGTAGCCGCGGTGCGTGCTGCGCACGATCCACTCTGGCTTGGCATTCACCAGGTGCAGCCGCTCCCACAGCGGGTTGTCGAACGAATCGAGCAGGCCCGCGGGCGGGCGTTCCTTGACCGCCATGGCTTAGAGCTTTTCCAGGTCGGCGTTGTCCTGGTCCTCGCGCTGCGCGTGGACGAACACGGCAATGGCGATGAAGCCGGTGAACAGCAGGTTCCATACCGTGGGCACGCCGAACAAGGCCAGCCCCAAGGCGATCAGGCCCAGCGTGATGGCCGCGCGCACGAGGCCCGGGGTGTGCTTGAACACGGTGACGAGGATCAAGCTTGCGACAGCCACCGCGACTGGCCAGAGGAAGATGCTGTACAGCAGAAGCACAAAGAGTTCCTGGCCCGAGGACTTGCTTGCGATCCGGCTCCAGCCCCAGTTGACCCACTGCGTTCCCACGACGTAGGCAAGGGTGGTCCAGAGGTAGGGGAGGGGGGCGGAGCGGTCCGATAGGCGCATGCGATGCAGTCGTGGGCGGCAGGGGTTGGCTGATTTCGCCAGGGCTTGTACGCCGCACTATGGCAGCAAGCGCGAGCATCGCTGAATTTTTGCGCGGACCCGTGGTTTTCTTGCGCACGGCCCATGAACCGCTACCTGCGGTAGCGTGCCGCGATACGGCGTGGATTGCGGTGGAAGGCACAGGCGCTACCGCGCCGGCGCCTTGAGCGGCAAGCTCAGCCCGAAGGTGTTGCCCTGCTGTGCGTTGGCGGCCTGCCAGGAGTATTGCGCACCGATGGCCAGCGCCCGGCTGCGCACATTGGCCAGGCCCTTGCCCAGGCTTCGTTCCGGGCCTGCCTCTTGCGCGGGGCCGGCATGGGGCCGGCCGTGAGGCCTACATGCCCTTTGCGCAAAGCGTGTTCGCGTCGCTCGGGCAGATCGGCGCCGTGACGAGGGAGGCCGATGTGGCCGAGGCCGTGTGGCGCGCCGCCACGGACGCGGGGGCGCAACTGCGCTTTCCCGCTGGGGCGGATGCGGTGGCGCTGGCGCAGGCGCCGCGCTGAAACAGGTCTTCCGTGGTGTAGCCAATCTACAGGCAAATGCCATGGGGGCTACAGCCTGCGGCGTGTCCCGAGTGCTATTCTTTGATGGAGCAATTTCTATCAGCGAGCACCTTCTGGAGAACCCAACATGGCAGTAGAAAAAGTGGCCCTCATCACCGCTGGTGGCAGCGGCATGGGCGCAGCCGCGGCGCGCAAGCTGGCGGCAGATGGTTACCGCGTGGGCATCCTGTCCTCGTCGGGCAAGGGCGAGGCGCTGGCCGCCGAGCTGGGCGGCCTGGGCGTGACCGGCTCCAACCAGTCGGTGGAGGACCTGGGTCGGCTGGTGGACCAGGCCGTGGCCTGCTGGGGCCGTGTGGACGTGCTGGTCAACAGTGCCGGCCATGGCCCGCGCGCGCCGGTGCTGGAGCTGACCGACGAGCAATGGCACACGGGCATGGACGTCTACCTGCTCAACGTGATCCGCCCGACGCGCCTGGTCGTGCCCCACATGCAAAAGCAGGGCGGGGGCAGCATCATCAACATCTCTACCGCCTGGGCGTTCGAGCCCAGCGCGATGTTCCCGACCTCGGCGGTGTTCCGCGCCGGGCTGGCGGCGTTCACCAAGCTCTTCACCGACAGCTACGCCAAGGACAACATCCGCATGAACAACGTGCTGCCCGGCTGGATCGACAGCCTGCCTGCCACGGAAGAACGCCGCCAGACCGTGCCGCTCGGCCGCTACGGCAAGAGCGCGGAGATCGCCGCCACCATTGCCTTCCTGGCGTCGGAGGGCGGGGCCTATATCACCGGCCAGAACCTGCGGGTGGATGGCGGGCTGACGCGCTCGCTCTGATCCTTGCTGGCTCAGGCTGCAACGCGGCCACTGGCGGGGACCGCGTTCACCGCTGGCTGCTGCGCCTGTTGCTCCATGGGCGCATCGGGCAGCCAGCGGCAGGCCACCACGCCCAGCAGCGCCACAGCGGCGGAGCAGGCCCACACGGCCTGCAGCGCATGCGGTCCGGCACTGGCCATGGCTTCAGGGTGCCCGGCCACCAGGGTGTGCAGCACCTCGGCGAACAGCGTGGTCAGCAGCGCCACGCCCACGGCACCACCCAGGCTGCGCAGCATGACCGGCACGGCGGTGGCGATGCCCATGAGCTGCACCGGCGATGCGCGCTGCGACACCATGGTGATGATGGGGAACAGCAGGCCGATGCCCATGCCCAGCGGCAGCAGGCAGGCCGACAGCACCAGTGGCTGCGCGGGCGCCCACTGCATGGCGGCGGCCAGCAGCACGAAGCCCAGCACCACCAGCGCGCTGGCGCCTGTGCCCAGGTTGCGCGCCGGCATGCGGGCGCGCAGCAGGCGGCCGCTGCCGATGGCGGCCGCCGTCACCCCCGCCATCAGCGGCAGCAGGTGCCAGGCGGCCGTGGTGGGCGCCAGGTGCAGAGCGGTCTGCAGGTAGGCGGGCATGAACACCACGGCGGCATACAGCGCCACGCCGGTGACCAGCCCGATCACGGACGCCGCCGCATACACCGGCCGGCCGAACAGCGACAGTGGCACGAGCGGGTGCGCGGCCCGGCGCTGGCGCAGCACGAAGGCCACAGTGCACAGCGCGCACAGGGTGCCCAGCACGGCGGCCGATAACCAGTCGGGCAACTGCAGGCGTTCATGCTGCGTCATCAGCAGGGCGCTGCACAGCGCACCGGTGAGCAGCACCGCGCCCAGGTGGTCGATGGGCGTGCGCGGGCCCCTGGCCTGGCCGCGCAGCGTGGCCGCCAGGATGCCGAAGGCCACCAGCGCCAGCGGCACGTTCAGCCCGAAGGCCCAGCGCCAGGAGAGGTGCTCGGTCAGCCAGCCCCCTGTGAGCGGGCCGAACATGGTGGCCACGCCGTACACCGCGCCCAGCAGGGATTGGTAGCGTCCGCGCTCTGCCAGCGGGAACATGGCGGCCACGGTGAGCATGGTCAGCGTCATCAGCCCGCCGCCGCCCGCGCCCTGCAGCGCGCGGGCCAGCACCAGCTGCAGCATGCTCTGGCTGGCCGCGCAGGCCAGCGAGCCCAAAAGGAACAGGCCGATGGCCAGCAGCAGCATGGGCTTGCGGCCATGCACGTCGGCCAGGCGGCCATACAGCGCAATCACCACTGTGGCGGCCAGCAGGTAGGCCGAGAAGGTCCATGCCGGCGGCAGGCTGCCTGGCATGTCGCGGGCGATGGAGGGCAGGGCGGTGGAGAGGATGGTCTGGTCCAGCGCGGCCAGCACCAGCATGAGCATCAGCGCGAGCAGGGGCAAGGCAGTGGAGCGGGGTTGGGCCAGTTCAGGCGGCTGCGTGGCAGGCATGGGGTTGGATGTCGTCATGGCCGGCAGTGTCACGGCACTGCATGGTTCTGTACAGTGCAATGATCTGAACATACAGTTGCACAGAATGAAAATGTATGACCTCAACCTGCTGGTCGCGCTTGACGCGCTGCTGGCCACCGGCAGCGTGACGGCGGCGGCCGAGCGCGTGCACCTGAGCACCCCGGCCATGAGCCATGCGCTGGCCCGCATCCGCGAGGTGTTCGGCGACGCCATCCTGGTGCGCGCGGGCCGCCAGCTGGTGCCCACGCCGCGCGCCCTGGCGCTGGCCGAGCCCGTGCGCCAACTGTTGGCCCAGGCACGCGCGCTGCAGTCGCCGGGTGAGGGGCCGGGCGGCCTGGCGCAGGTGCGCCGGCACTTCGTGGTGCGCGCGCCCGAGGGCATGGCCGTGGTCTACGGTGCCGCGCTGTCGCAGGCGCTCGCGCAGGAGATGCCCTTGGCCAGCCTGCAGTTCCTGGCCGAGAGCCACAGCGACCCCGCTGCGCTGCGCGAGGGCCGGGTGGACCTGGACGTGGGCGTGTTCCGCAGCCGCGACCCGGAGGTGGAGTGGCAGGAGCTGTCACAGCAGCCACTGGTGGGTGCGGCGCGCGCGGGCCACCCGCTGCTGGCCAAACCGCTGACCCCGGCGCGCCTGGCTGCCGTGCGGCATGTGGGCGTGACGCTGCGGCCGGGTGAGCCCAGCACGCTCGATGATGCGCTGGCTTCCCTGGGGCTCGCGCGCTTGGTGGCGCTGCAGGTGCCCAGTGCCTTTGCGGCGCTGATTGCGGCTTCGCGGTCGGACCTGGTGGCCTGTGTGCCTGAGCGGGTGGCGCGGGGCATGGCGCCCTCGCTCAAGCTCGAGGTCTTTGCTCTGCCGTTGCCTTTGTCGAGTGACACCACGCGCATGGCGTGGCATCCGCGGTACAGCGCGGATGCGGCGCACCGGTGGTTGAGGGAATGTCTTTTGAAGGTGTTGGAGGATCCGTTGATCAAGGGGCCGGCGGTGAAGGTTTTGCGCGCGCGGCGTTAGCTTTCGTGGTTGGTTGTTGCTTCTGTTGTGTGTTGAGGGCGGAGGCCGGGATGTGCGCCCGGCGGCGCAGTAACTTTCTCTTGCG
>JAZKEE010000255.1:0-22772 GCA_040387235.1 Pseudomonadota bacterium | reverse complement strand
CGTCGATCATGAAGACCTTGAAGCGCCCCTGCACCGGCTTGTAGACCGCCTGCTCGAGCAGGCTCTGCACCTCGTCCACCCCGCGGTTGGAGGCGGCGTCAAGCTCGGTGTAGTCGACGAACCGGCCGCTGTCGATGTCGGTGCAGGCCTGGCACACGCCGCAGGGCGTGGCGGTGATCCCCCCCGTGCCGTCCGGCCCCTGGCAGTTGAGCGACTTGGCCAGGATGCGCGACACCGTGGTCTTGCCCACGCCCCGCGTCCCGGTGAACAGGTAGGCATGGTGCAGGCGCTGCTGGGTGAGCGCATTGGTCAGCGCCTGCACCACGTGCTCCTGCCCCACCATTTCCGTGAAATTGCGGGGGCGGTACTTGCGGGCGAGCACGAGATAGGACATGGCTTGATTCTAAGGGGGTCTGCGGATGCCCCTGCGCAGCAGTCACCGCCATCCACGCCCGCTTACACCTTCCAAAACCCGCTGCTGGCAACCCGGGAAAACACTGCGGGCAGTTCCTATATACATCTGGCAACACCTTGCCTAGCATGGGCCAAGGCAGGTTGCCGGTGCGCGGCCTGCCGCCAACGCACGACGGAAGGTGGCTGTATATGGTGGATACCTCCCAGCGGCGGCCCATGGGCATCGCCAGGCGCATGGGCCTTCTGATTGCCTGCGCACTCGCCGGCATCGCGGTCATCACCGCCATCCTGCTCGCATCGGAGCGCAGCCTCATCATGGAGGAGCGCAAGAGCAGCGTGCGCCAGAACGTCGAGTCGGCGCACAGCCTCATCGTCCACTACCACGCACAGGCCAAGGCCGGCAAGATGCCCGAAGCCCAGGCCCAGCAGATGGCCAAGGACAGCCTGCGCGCCATGCGCTACAGCGGCAACGAGTATTTCTGGATCAACGACATGCAGCCCGTGATGGTGATGCACCCGATCCGCCCCGAGCTCGATGGCAAGGACCTCTCGGACAACAAGGACCCCACAGGCATGCGCCTGTTCGTTGAATTCGTGAACGTGGTCAAGGCGCGCGAGGCGGGCTTCGTGCTCTACCTGTGGCCCAAACCCGGCAGCACCGACCCGGTGCTCAAGGCCTCCTACGTCAAGGGCTTTGCCCCCTGGGGCTGGGTGGTGGGCTCGGGCGTGTACGTGGACACGGTGAATTCGGCCGTCAACGAGCGCATCGTCAAGTTCGGCCTGGGCGCCGTGGTGCTGGCCGCCCTGCTCTTGGGCGTGGGCATGCTGATCTCGCGCGGCATCCTGCGCCAACTGGGCGGGGAGCCTGACTATGCGGCCCGCATCACCGAACAGATGGCGCAGGGCGACCTGTCGATGGAGATCGCCCTGAAGGCGGGCGACAGCTCCAGCCTGCTGCACGGCATGCAGGACATGCGCACCAGCATCGCCAACATCGTGAACGAAGTGCGCTCGGGCACGCAATCCATCGCCACCGCATCGACCGAGATCGCTGCGGGCAACAACGACCTCTCGGCACGCACCGAGCAGCAGGCCAGCGCGCTGCAGGAAACGGCGGCCTCCATGGAGGAGCTCACCAGCACCGTGCGCCAGAACGCCGACAACGCCCGCCACGCCAGCCAGCTGGCGGCCACCGCCTCCGAGGTGGCCGTGCGCGGCGGTGCCGTGGTGAACCAGGTGGTAAGCACCATGGGCGAGGTGAACACCTCGTCGAAGAAGATCGTCGACATCATCGGCGTGATCGACGGCATCGCCTTCCAGACCAACATCCTGGCCCTGAACGCCGCGGTGGAGGCTGCCCGGGCGGGCGAGCAGGGCCGCGGCTTTGCCGTGGTGGCCAGCGAGGTACGGGCGCTGGCGCAGCGCAGTGCCGCCGCCGCCAAGGAGATCAAGCAGTTGATCGACACCTCGGTGACCAAGGTGGGCGAGAGCACCCGCCTGGTGGACGAGGCCGGCAGCACCATGAACGAGGTGGTGCGCAGCGTGCAGCAGGTCACTCAGATCATCAGCGAGATCGCCTCTGCGAGCCAGGAGCAGTCGTCGGGCATCGACCAGGTGAACGTGGCCATCACCAACATGGACCAGGTCACGCAGCAGAATGCGGCCCTGGTCGAAGAAGCGGCCTCGGCCGCCGAGTCGCTGAACGTGCAGGCGGCCAAGCTCGAACAGCTGGTCAGCGTGTTCAGGCTGGCGTAGAAGGCCCTCCGCCTCCACTTGCGCTCCGGGGCGGCAGCAGCCGCTTCGCCAGCAAGGACGCCAGTGCGTGCGCCGAGGGCACAGCCACCGGCGCGGTGGACAGGGCCCCGTCGATCGCCAGGCTGGCCAGGCCATGGGCCAGACTCCACCCCGCCAGGGCGAGCTCGTCGGCGCCCTCGGGCCCATGGGCGCGGGCCGCGTGCAACAGCACCAGGAACGAACCGTCTGCAGCCTCCCGCAACGCCGGATGGTCGGCCTTTTTCTGCAGCAAGGGGCTGAACATGAGCCGGAACACCGCGGGGCGCGCCAACGCAAACGCCACGTAAGCCGTGCAGTGCCCTACCAGGGTGGCAGCCGTGTCGCCTCCCTGCTGCGCGCCGCGCATCGCCGCAGCCAGGTCGTCGAAACCCCGCGCAGCCACCGCAGCCAGCAAGGCTTCCAGGTTGGCGAAGTGGTGGTACGGCGCCGCATGCGATACACCCGCCGCCTTGGCCACCGAACGCAGGCTGAGTGCGGCGCCCGAGGCCAGCAGGGCCTCGGCAGCCGCCACCAGGGCTGCATGCAGATCGCCGTGGTGGTAGGAGGCGCGGGAAGTTTGCGGATCGGTCATGGCGGCAATCTTGACACAGTCAAGATTCATCTTGAGAATGGGAAATCTTGACACCGTAAAGATTTACCATGTCCCGACGCCTGCTCCAAGCTGCCACTGTCGCGATGGCACTCATTCCGGTCGCCACCGGCGTGCTGACGATGATGGGAATCGACGACCCGCTGTACCGCGCCAGCGGCCTGCCACGCGATGCGCTGCTCGATGGCAACCTGCGCTTCTTCGGTGGTGTCTGGCTGGCGTTCGGGCTGGCCATGCTGTCGCTGGTGGCGCAGATCGAGCGCGAGGGGCGCCTGTTCAGAGTGCTCTGGGGAGCCGTTTTTCTGGGCGGTGTAGGGCGTGCCCTGTCGATGGCCTGGCTGGGCCTGCCGCCCGTGCCGTTCATCGGCTTTACCGTGCTGGAGCTGGTGGGGGCCCCGGCCTTCATTGCCTGGCAGCGCCACGTGGCGCGAGCACCCCGGGGTGGGCGATGATCCCTTGCGCGGCACAGGCCACGCCCAAGCAAAAAAAGCCCATCGCTGAAAGGACAAACTGGCCATCGAAGCCGGAGGCCTCCCGCGCACCCGCTACAATAACCAGTGACGGGCCTCCCCGCATGGTAAAGCGGCCAACCGGGTCAGGTGGGGAACCAAGCAGCCCTAACTGTGGAGTCAGTGCCGGGGGTAAGGCTCGTCAACTTCTTCCTTCTTTCTTGCGCCCTGCAAGAATGCCCTGTGTGGCCGTGCATGCATTGCGCGCGGCACTTCCCAAGCGATTGCCAATACCCGCCAGCCAGCGGCTGGCGCTGCGTGCATCGCGGAACCTCGGCGGCCAGGCGCACCGCGGACCAAGGGCTGGCTCGCCCGCCGCAAACGATTCTTGTCGGTGACGTCCGACACAGTTTCGCGGCATTCGGAGCTTCCCCTACCCGATGGAGAAGCGCACACTTTGCAGCATCGCACAGTCCTCTTCTTCCTATCGGGTGCCGCCATGTCTACCGCCATGACAGTGCAAGTGTTCACCGCCCACAGCCACGCAACCGGGCATCCCGATGGCCACGCCATTGCAACGACAAAGGGGCATGCGGCCCGCCTGAGAAGCAGGAATCTCTGCACCGCAGGCTTCCTTTGGTTCACGACCGGTCTGGCAACGGCGGCGGGTGCGACCTTCGCCGATGACGCCATGGCGAGCCTGCACGAGAAAACCGCCAGGCCATCCTCGTTCTACGAAATCAACAGCGTAGTGCTGCCGGACTTCGGCGACTACTCCGCTCGCATCAATGCACTGCCCGGCAGTTCGGGCTACCATTTCAACAGCACCCAGTCCATCGATCTCACAGGCTGGCTCATCACACGGGAGTCCTACGGCAAGTTCGGGCTGTCAGTGGGCATGAGCGCGCCGGCAGCCGGTGCCGCGCCCCTGGCGACAGACGCGGCCAACCCCGCCAGCGTGGACCTGGGTGTGCGCTGGCGTTCGCAGCGCGAGAGCGGGCCGCAGTTCGACATATCCGCGTGGGCACGGGCTCCGCAGATGGCCCCCTCGTCCGATGCCCTGAGCATGATCCGGGACGCACAGCAGCCCCTGTACGGAACCCGCTTCGAGCTGCAATGGGAATCGTCCAAGACCCGGGGCCTCGTGCCCGAATTCGGCGCGGTCGGCGTGCAGTTGCAGGGCGGATCGCGCCTGCTGTTGCGCGCCAGGAAGGGCGGGCCCATGCTGTACTACCGGTCGAGATTCTGAAGGCCCGCATCCGCATGGCACCGCTGTGGTGCAGACAACAGTGCACGCCCTGCCGGGCAATCGTCAGATACCACCACCGCGCAGGAACTTCAGCACACCCTGCCCCGCCCGCACGCCGCTGGCCATGCTGGCCGTGAGCAGGTAGCCACCGGTCGGCGCCTCCCAGTCAAGCATTTCCCCCGCACAGAACACGCCCGGCGCACGGGTGGCCATGAGGTCGCCGTCAAGCGCCTCGAAGCTGACGCCGCCAGCCGTGCTGATGGCTTCGTCGAGCGGCCGGGTGGCCACCACCGTCACGGGCAGCGCCTTGATGGCATGGGCCAGTGCCACGGGGTCGGCCATGCCGTCCTTGCCCAGGTGCTCGTAGAGGATGCCGGCCTTGATGCCATCGAGCCCCAGGCGGCTTTTGAGGTGACTGGACAACGAGCGCGAACCGCGCGGGTGGCGCACCTCCACCAGCACACGCTCGGGCGTGTGGTCGGGCAGCAGGTCGAGGTGGAAGGTGGCATGGCCATGGGCCTCGATCTCATCGCGCAACAGCTGCGAGACAGCGTAAACGAGGCTGCCCTCCACACCCGTGGCCGTGGCCACGAACTCGCCGCGGCGGCTGAAGCTGCGCCCTTCGCTGTCAGTGAAGCTGATGGCCACTGTCTTGAACGGCTGGCCGCCAAAGCGCTCGGTGAAGTGCGGGGTCCAGCCCACGGCGGGCGCGGGCGCGCGGCCGATCAGCTCGCGGAAGAAATCACGCCGCGTCTCGCCAGCGGGCACATCGCCACGCACCACGTCGAAACCGCAGTTGGCCGGGCGCAGCGGTGCCACGGCCACGCCGCGCGCGGCCAGCAGCGGCACCCAGGCGCCGTCGGAGCCCAGCCGCGCCCAGCTGCCACCACCCAGTGCCAGCACCGTGGCGCGAGCGGTCACGGCCACCTCGCCTGCAGGCGAGGCAAAGCGCAGGGCGCCGCCCTGGCCCCCATCGGCCCAGCCCAGCCAGCGGTGGCGCATGTGGAACTGCACACCCTGGCCGCGCAGGCGCTGCAGCCAGGCGCGCAGGAGCGGCGCGGCCTTCATGTCGGCCGGGAAGACCCGGCCCGAGGTACCGACGAAGGTCTCCACACCCAGGCCCTGCGCCCAGTCGCGGATGGCCGGCCCGCCGAAGGCGGTGATCAGCGGCTCGACCTGTGCTTGCCGGCCCGCAAAGCGCGTGGCAAAGGTCTCGTGAGGCTCGGAGTGCGTGAGGTTGAGCCCGCCCTTGCCCGCCAGCAGGAACTTGCGCCCCACCGAGGGCATGGCATCGAACAGGTGCACGGCCACGCCCGCCTGGGCGAGGACCTCGGCCGCCATAAGGCCCGCTGGGCCGCCGCCCACGATGGCGACATCGCAGGCCAGGCCGGGGATGGCTGCGTCCTGCGCGATGGGGGTGCTTGCATTCATGGTGGAGGGCTTTCGGAAATCGGGAGAACAACAACAGCGGGGATCAGAACAGCGAGCCCTGCGGGGAATCATCGGTGCCGGGCGGTGCCTGGCGCGGCTTTCGGGACGAAGAAGAAGCGGGGGTTGCCTGGGCCATGGCCACGGGCACAGCGGGGGCGAGAGTATGCCCCAGTGCGGCGGCCGCATCCGCTGCGCTGGAATCCGCAGGCAGCACCACCATGCGCCCATCGCCGGTCAGGAAGGCGGCGTGCACGGGCTCACCCGGCATCAGCGCGCGCACGGCTTCGCGGTAGCGCTGCAGTTGCGCCATCAGGCCGGGCTGGCGCTCGGGCTGGGCGGCACTCTTGTAATCCAGCACCCACCAACCCTGCGCGGGGCCCAGGCCTCGGGGCCCTTGCGGTCGGCGCACCAGCCGGTCGAGCCTGAGGCTCTGGCCCTGGTGGTTCAAGGGGGCTTCGTTCATGGCGCTGTCCATCTCGGAAGGGTCCCAGGCCCAGGCGCCCTCGCCCGCCAGGATGCGCTGGGCCAGTTGCGCCGCGCGCGCGGCGGCGGCGGCGGTGATCTCGTGGTCCTGCGCCAGGCGCGCCAGGCGCGCTGACGGCCAGCCGTGGGCGCGCAGGCCCGCCAGCGGCATGCCCGCCACGCCAGCCTGCTCCAGCAACTGGTGCATGGCATCGCCCAACCGGGATTCGGGGGTGGACTGCACGGGCGCCAATGTGCCGGGGCTGGCGGCGCCTTTCGACGCGCCGAAGCCTTCGACCAGGCCCGCGCCGGACTCGCCCTTGCGGCCCTGCCCCAGTTCAGGCGGCAGCACCGGCAGCTCGGGCACCACAAAGCAGGCAGCCCCGTCGCCGCCGGCCTCGGCGGCCAGGGAATCGCCCCCCTCGCCCCCTGGCACGGCCGCATCGCCCACCAGCGTGGCCAGGCGGTTCCACCAGCTGCCAGGGGACGAACTGGCGGGCTGCACGGACGACAGGGCCAGGCAGTGCTTGGCCCGCGTCATGGCCACGTAGAGCATGTTGAGTTCTTCGCGCTGGCGCGCCTGCTGCTCCGCGGCCAGGGCGTCGACCGCGCTGGGGGGCGGGCTCGACTCGCTGGCCAAAAAGACGAAGCCCGTGGGCACGGGCTGCTCGCCGGGCCAATCGACCAGCACCCCCATGGTCTCGGCCTTCTGCGGCCGGGTGTCGGTGTCGAGCAGCAGCACGCACTGCGCCTCCAGCCCCTTGGCGCCGTGCACGGTGAGCAGGCGGATGGCCTGCGCATCCACCCGGCCGGGCGCGCGCACCCCGCCCTTCTTCATGGCGCGCACGAAGGCATAGGGCGTGAGGTAGCGCCCGCCATCGTGCTGCAGCGCCGCGGCCAGCAGCGCGCGCAGGTTGGCCTGCACCGCTGCGCGCTGGGTGGCCGGGGCCGCCGCTGCAAAGCGGGCCAGCACGTCGCCATGGGCATAGATGGCGTGCAGCGCATCGTGCGGGGGCAAGCTGTCCACCCAGGCCTTGTACTGCGCAAGCACAGGGCCCGCGGCAGCGGCCGGCGTGGCATCCACCAGTTCAGGCCGCTGCAGAAGTTCGAACCAGCTGCAGCCCGCGTTCTCGGGCTGGCGGCGCAGCAGGGCCAATGCCACCAGCGCATCGTCGCCCAAGCCGAACAGCGGCGACTTGAGCGCGCGCGCCAGGGACAGGTCGTGCCCCGTGGAGACCAGGGCATCGAGCAGGGCCACCATGTCCTGCACCTCGGGGGCGTCGAACAGGTCGGCCTTCTCGGGCTGCACGCAGGGCAGGTGCAGGGCGCGCAGCGCGTCCTGCATGGAGGCGAGGCGGTCACGCTTGCGCGCCAGCACCAGCACCTCCTTGGGCGGCACACCGTCCGCGATCTGCGCCGCCACCCAGCGCGCAGCCTGCTCGCACTCGCGCATGCGCTGGGTTTCCTCGGCCTCGTGGCGCGGCTCGGTCAGGCTGTCGCGCCAGGCCAGGGCTGCGCCCCGGCCCGTCGGGCCATCGTCGGATTCAAGCGGTCCAATGGCCGGCAGGCGCAGCAGTTCGCCGGGGTCGGTCGACTCGGTGGTGTGGTCGCGAAAGCCGCTGGTCTCGCCCTGCGCCTGCGCCGTGCCCAGGGCATCGTTCACGGCCGCGATCACGCCCGTGGCGTTGCGGCGCGTGTGGTCACAGCTGAGCAGGTCGCCCGAGAGGCCGTTGCGCACGAAGGCCTGCGCCGCCAGGAACACCTGCGGCTCGGCCCGGCGAAAGCGGTAGATGCTCTGCTTGGGATCGCCCACGATGAACACGCTGGGCGCCGTGGCGCCACCGCCCGAGCCCGCGTAGCCCGACAGCCAGGCATGCAGGGCCTGCCACTGCAGGGGGTTGGTGTCCTGGAACTCGTCGACCAGCAGGTGGCGGATGCGCGCATCGAGGCGCTCCTGCACCCAGCCGCTGAGCACCGGGTCGGCCAGCATGACCAGGGCCGTGCGCTCCACGTCGTTCATGTCCACCCAGCCATGCTGGTTCTTGACGGCGGCGAACTGCGCGATCAGGCAGCGCGCCAGCCGTGCCATGCGCTGCTGGTGCAGCCAGGCGTCATGCTGGCGGCGCGCCAGCAGCAGGCGCTGCAGCTCGGGCTCGGCCTCCTGCGCGGCGGCGAACTTTTCGAGGTTCTTCGAGAGCCGGTCTTCCTTGGCCACGAACATGGCCTTGCGCAACAGGTCCAGGCGCAGGTCGAGGTCATCGCAGGCAAAGGCGTCGACGATGGCATCCGCCGCCTTCTGCGGGGTCTTGGCCGACTCTGCCCCCAGGGCCTGGGCGCGGTCGAGCCAGCGGCGACGCACAAGGTCGCCGCGCAACGCATCGGCAGGGTTGTCCATGCCGGCCAGCTCGGGGCAGTGCTCCGTAAACGGGGGCACCGAGGCATCGACCACCCCGGCCTCGTCCGCCAGGTCGAATTCCACACGCTTGGACAGGGCCGCCGCCAGCGCCTTGTGCGTCTGCGAGCGACCATGGCGGAACACCGCCGCCTCGTAATCGGCGCGCAGGCCGGCGTGGCTGTCCACCTCGTGCAGAAAGGGCTGCCACACCTCGCGCACGGCCTCGGCATCGTCCTCCAGCAGCTCGAAGTTGGCGGGCAGGCCCTGGGCCTGCAGCAGTGCCAGCGGCGCCGTGCCGAGCAGTGCGGCAAACCAGCTGTGGAAGGTGCGGATCTGCACCGGGCGGCCGCTGCCCAGGATCTGCCGGTACAGGCCGCGCAAGGCATCGCGCTGCTCCAAAGCCCGATCGGGGTGGATGCCACGCGCCACGAGCTCCCCCGTGAGCCGCTCCAGCGGCGCATCGGCAAATTCCTCCAGCCATTCCTGCAGGCGCTGGCGCATTTCGCCTGCGGCCTTCTTGGTGAAGGTGATGGCCAGGATCTCGTGCGGCGCGGCGCCGTCGAGCAGCGCGCGCAGCATGCGCGAGACCAGCATCCAGGTCTTGCCCGCACCGGCACAGGCCTCCACGGCCACGCTGCGCTGCGGATCGCAGGCAATCGCGTAGAAGCCCTCGCGCGAGATGGGCCGGCCGTTGTGTTCGTAGGCGGCACCCTTCATTCCAAGATTCGTCATGACCAGAAATCCTTGCGGCACAGGCCGCGCGCAGCGCAGTATTCGCAGACCATGCCCTCGCCCAGCGCGGGCATGGGGTCGCCCGCGGCGATGCGCTCGAAGTCGTGCTGTATGCCCTCCACCAGCAGGTCGCGCAGGGCCACCACGTCCTCCTGCTCGTGCATCTGCGTCTCGCCGCGCTCGCCCACATTGACGTAGGCGGCGCGCAGGGTGTCGTGGCTGAGCAGGGCGGCGTAGAAGGCCAGCTGCGTGTCCTCAGCGCCCGCGCCTATGCGCTGGCGGGTGACGGTGTCGTTCTCGGTCTTGTAGTCGATCACCAGGGTGGTCACCTCGCCGGTACCCGACACGCCATCGATGCGGTCGATGGTGCCGATCAGCTCCATGCCGCCCAGCGGCTGCGTGGTTCGGAACTCGGCCTGGCGAAAGCCCGCGCCCAGTTGCTCGTGCTGCGCCAGCCAGCGCAGGTAGCCATCGCGCACCTGCGGCCAGCCGGCGGCAAAGGGCAGGAAGTCGCCGCCCGAGAGGCCCTGGCGGGCGGTGACGGCCTGGGCCGATTCATCGAGCCGGCGCACGCGTGCGGGCCCCGCATCGAGCGGGGCGTCGAGCAGGCCTTCGTGGAAATGCTGCAACACCTCGTGCAGCCAGTTGCCGAAGTCGCGCTTGTCCACCTCGCTGCCCAGTTCCTCCGCGTCCTGCAGACCGAGCTGGCGCAGGGCGAAGAAGCGGTAGGGGCAGTGGCGCAGGTCCGAGTAGGCAGTGGACGAGAGCTTGTGTACCGGCAGTGCCTGGCCGCTGGGCAGCGGTCGGGCCGTGGGTGCGCCGGCCACGCTGCGCGCGAGACGCAGGTCCTCGCCTTCGTGCGCCCCACCATCGAGGTGCAATGCCAGCACCAGGGCGCTGGCCAGCAGCGGCTCGCCCCCTTCGTCGCCGGTGCGCCACAGCACGTCCACCACCGGGGTCTGCAGGGCACTGCGCCAGGCCAGGCGCAGTGCGGCCTCCATCGCTTCGCGGGTGGGCAGGCCCCAGGCCTCGCGCTGGGCCTGCGTCCATTCGCCCGGCGGCTCGGGTGCGGGCTGCAGGCGCTTTTCGTCGCAGCCGGGCAGCACCAGCGCCGCAAAGGGCCGTGCCAGCAGCTGCGGCAGCGGCAGGATCACGACCGGTGCGCCGGGTGGCGGTGGCGGCACGAAGCGCGCGGCCTCCAGCACCTCGTCCGCCCAGCGCGTGAACTCGGCCAGCGCCATGCGCCGGCCCACGCCGTCCCAGGCTTCGAGTTCGGCCTGCTGGCCCTCGGGCAGGCGCAGCACGGCCAGCACGCGCTCGCCGGCCTCATCGGCCTGCAGCAAGGCCCACTGGCCTGTGGCTTCCAGCAGGCCGCGCAGTGCCGCGAGCCACTGCACCAAGGGGCGTGCCCCACCCAGGCCGGCACGCCAGGCCTCGGTCTGCGCCACGGCGGCGGCCAGTGGCGGGTGGGCGGTCCAGTCGCGCTCGGCAACCGCACTCCAGCGCGCCAGCGATGCCTTGCGCAGGGCTTTTTCCAGTGCATTGAGGTTGCCGGCCTGCCAGGCCGGCACCTGCTTGAGCCAGGCGAGCACGGCGTCTGCGTCGGCATCCCAGGCGCAGGCTTTCAGTGCGGCCATGAGCTGCGCGGCCGCGCGCGTGGTCGACAGGGTCCAGCCGCTCTCATCGCGCACGTCCACGCCGCTGCTGCCCAGGTGGGCACGCACGCGGCGGGTCAGCGCCCGGTCGGTGGCGGCCAGCACCACAGGTGCGCGGCCCGCGGCCAAGTGCGCCAGCACGCAGGCGGCGGCACGCTGCGCCTCGTCCTCGGCGTCGCTCGCAGCATGCAGGGCCACCTGCCCCTGCCTCCCGCCATCCCCTTGCGGCGCATACAGCGGCAACACCAGGGCACGCGCGCCCCAGTGGGCCAGCAGCGCTGCGGCCATGGGCTCGGCCTGGAAGCCCTCAAGCACCACCAGTGCGTCGGTGGCGGCGCGCACACCCGGCTCGAACAGCACGTCGGTCGCATAGCGCGAGGCCAGCGCCCATTCGAGCGCGATGCGCGCCACCACGGCCTCGAAGCGCAGGGCGCTGCCCTCGTCAGCCACGGGCAGCAGGCCGCGCGCCTGCGCGCCCCAGGCATCGCGCTGCGCGGGTGACACGGCCGCCACGGCCAGGGCCAGTTGGGCGGCGGCCTCCTGCAGCGGCGTGGCCAGCACGTCGCGCTGCGCCGACAGGCCCGCCTGGTCGAGCAGGGTGCGCGCGGTGAGCGTGTCGCGCGCCACATCGCCCGCCAGGTCACGGCCCTCGGGCACGAAGACCGCCAACTGGTGCGCCCAGTTGCGCGTGGTCTCGAAGCGCGGAACGAAGCTGTCCGGATGCCGGCGCGCCCACAGGCGCTGGCCCCAGGGCATGAGCTGCGCGTACGGCACCAGCACCACGGTGCGGGCCGGATGCGCGCCGTGCGCGCAGAGGTGCCTGGCCACTTCGCCCAGCACCCGCGCCCAACAAGGGGCGGCGTGATCGGTTTTAGCTATGACAGTCATAGCATCGGAGGGCCCGGCCACACCGGTGAACGTGGGATTGGTTTCTGTCACAATGACCCAACTTTATACGTACCCCGGTCCCAACCCGCCCAGACACAAGGAATACGCCATGGCCAGCGAACTCATCAAGCACCTCACCGACGCCAGCTTTGAAGCCGACGTACTGCAGTCCACCACCCCCGTGCTGGTGGACTACTGGGCCGAGTGGTGCGGCCCCTGCAAGGACATCGCCCCCCACCTCGACGACCTGGCCAAGGCCTATGAAGGCAAGCTGCAGATCGCCAAGCTGAACATCGACGAGAACCGCGAGACCCCCGCCAAGTTCGGCATCCGCGGCATCCCAACGCTGATGTTCTTCAAGGACGGCCAGCTGTCGGCCACCAAGATCGGCTCCATGCGCAAGGAGCAACTGACGGCCTTCGTCGACCAGCAACTGGCATAAGGCCTTGCTGGCTGTGGCACCCCGGGCCGGGGCGCCACAGCCCCATATTTCCCCGCCGCTTGCATCTCTTCACATGCCCGAGGGCGGCGGCCCGGCCTTCCCGGATTTTTTCCTGTCATAATTCCAGCAGATCACCGGCTTGCACGCATTGGCTGCCGGTTCGAGAGATCCTCAGGCGCGCCGTGACTGCCATCAGCAGACCACCGGCGAACAGCCCACCTCCCCCGAGACACCTACCTACTCCGCCAAGGAGTCATTCCATGCACTTAAACGAACTCAAGGCACTGCACGTGTCTGAAGTCCTGAAGCAGGCCGAAGAACTCGAAATCGAAAACACGGGCCGGATGCGCAAGCAGGAGCTGATGTTTGCCATCATCAAGAAGCGCGCCAAGGCAGGAGAGCAGGTGTTTGCGGATGGGGTGCTGGAAATCCTGCCCGACGGCTTCGGCTTCCTGCGCAGCCCGGACACGAGCTTCACCGCGAGCACGGACGACATCTACATCTCTCCCAGCCAGGTGCGCCGCTTCAACCTGCACACGGGCGACATGATCGAAGGCGAAGTGCGCACCCCGAAGGACGGCGAGCGCTACTTTGCCCTGACCAAGCTCGACAAGGTCAACGACGGCCCGCCGGAGCAGAACAAGCACAAGGTGATGTTCGAGAACCTGACGCCGCTGTTCCCCAAGGAACAGATGCGCCTGGAGCGGGACGTCAAGAGCGAAGAGAACATCACCGGCCGCATCATCGACATCATCGCGCCCATCGGCCGCGGCCAGCGCGCCCTGATCGTCGCCCCGCCCAAGAGCGGCAAGACGGTGATGATGCAGCACATCGCCCACGCCATCACGGCCAACAATCCCGACGTGCACCTGATGGTGCTGCTGGTGGACGAGCGCCCCGAAGAAGTGACCGAAATGCAGCGCACGGTCAAGGGCGAAATCATCGCCTCCACCTTCGACGAGCCCGCCGCACGCCACGTGCACGTGGCCGAGATGGTGATCGAGCGCGCCAAGCGCCTGGTCGAACTCAAGAAGGACGTGGTGATCCTGCTGGACTCCATCACCCGCCTGGCCCGCGCCTACAACAACGTCGTGCCCTCCAGCGGCAAGGTGCTGTCGGGTGGTGTGGACGCGGCCGCGCTGCAGCGCCCCAAGCGCTTCTTCGGCGCAGCGCGCAAGGTCGAGGAAGGCGGCTCGCTGACCATCATCGCCACCGCGCTGGTCGACACCGGCAGCCGCATGGACGAAGTGATCTTTGAAGAATTCAAGGGCACGGGCAACTGCGAAATCCACCTGAACCGCCGCCTGTACGAAAAGCGCGTGTTCCCCGCCATCGAGCTCAACAAGAGCGGCACGCGCCGCGAAGAGCTGCTGCTGGTGCCCGAGATCCTGCAAAAGACCCGCATCCTGCGCCAGTTCATGTACAACATGGACGAGATCGAGTCGATGGAGCTCATGATCAAGAACATGAAGGCCACGAAGACCAACGTCGACTTCTTCGACATGATGCGCCGGGGAGGTTAACTCCCCAAGGCGTTGCGCGCCTTGACCCCTACAACGCCCCGCAGGCTCCACGGCCTGCGGGGCGTTGTTGCGTGAAGGCCGCCTACCAATGCGCCAGCGCAGACCCCAGGGCCAGCGCCGGCCGGTCCCAGCGCATGGCTGCGCCCTGCACCTGCAGCGGCGGCAGCACCCGCCGGGCCGGGCCCCAGGAGGTGGGCTCCAACGCCTCGCCCCAGTCGCTGGACTGCTCGGGGGCCAGCGGCTCTGCCGCCTGCCGCTCGGCGGCCGCCAGCCAATGGGCCGTCCGCGCAAGAGAAGTCCGTACCGTGCAGCCGGAGCCGGTAGCCCTGCGAAGCACCAGGCCGCGCACGGCAGCCGCCGCCATCAGGTAGCCCGTGGCGTGGTCGATGGCCTGCACGGGTAGCGGCACGGGCCGGCCCTGGCCCGAGCAACGCATGCCCGCCTCGGCGATGCCGGTGCTCATCTGCACCAGGCTGTCGAAGCCGCGCCGGTCCTGCCACGGGCCGCTCCAGCCATAGGCATTGAGCGACACGTCGACCAGGCCCGGGTTGAGTTCGCGCCGTCTCTGCGCGCCAAGCCCGAGCCGCTCCAGCGCGCCGGGCCGCAGGCCATGCACCAGCACATCGGCCTGGCGCAGCAGGTCCTCGAACACGGACCGATCATCGGGCACCTGCAGGTCCAGCCGCGCACAGCGCTTGCCCAGTACCACCTCGGGCACGGTGACGGGCTCCTCCCAACCGGGCGGGTCGATGCGCAGCACATCCGCCCCGAAGCCCGCCATGAAACGCGTGGCCGTGGGCCCGGCCAGGATGCGCGTGAGGTCGAGCACCCGCACACCGCGCAGGGGCCGCGCAGGATCGCTTCGCCAGTCGGGCTGGGTCACCGGGTTTTCAATATTCCAATGCACCAGGGGTTCGGCCTGCACCGTCCGGCCCTGCGGGTGGGCATCCCACTGCGCCACGCTGCGCATGGTGGCTGCGCAACCGCCCCGCTCCACCACGGCGGCCTCCAGCGCGTCGGCATTCCAGCCGGCCACCGCGCGCACGACAGCCTCCCTCTCGGCCTGCACCCCCAGTATCGCCAGGGCCGCGGCCCGGTGCTGCGGCGCATTGGTGTGCAACCGCACCCAGCCATCGGCGGCCCGGTAGTCACCGGCCACAGCATCCCAGACCGGCGGCAGGGCCCAGCCCTGTGGGCGCAGCGACATGCCGAACCAGAAAGACGCGAGGCGCCGATCCACCTGCACGGCCGGCCAGGCGCCACCCGACTGCGCAAGGAGCTCGGCCAGCGCCAATCCCGCCACGCCAACCGAGGCGGTGGCCAGGTCCGTGACCGGAAACACCGAGGGCAGATCACCCCGGCCTGCAAGGCACAGGTGGTCCAGCGCCGATGCGGGACCATTCAACGCGCTCCATGCTTCGCCAGCCAGCGCCAGGGCGCCTGTGGAAATGGGAATCGGGTGGGCGGACATGAAAACCTCCTGGGAAAGAGGCTTCCCAGAATAGGTTGGCGCCATTTATTGTCAATATTGATTTATATTTTCAACATACTTTTCCTTGATCCGCCCATGTCCAGCTACCTCACTGCCGCCGAAACCGCCGAGCGCCTGGGCATTTCGCGCGCCACGCTGTATGCCTACGTAAGCCGCGGCCTGCTGCATGCCCACCCCGGCCCTACGCCACGCGAGAGCCGCTATGCGCAGGCAGACGTGGACATGCTGGCCGGCCAGCGCAAGCGCGGCCGCAAGCCACGCGAGGTGGCCAAGGCCACGCTGAGCTGGGGGCTGCCGGTGCTGGAGTCGGCGATCACGCTGATCGAGGACGGCCGGCTGTACCTGCGCGGTGCCGACATCGAGGACCTGGCGGAATCGGACACGGTGGAGGCCGTGGCGGCCCGGCTCTGGCAGTGCGCAGAATCCGCCGCCTTTGGCAGCACGGCCCCGATGGCCTCCCCCGTGCTGGCCACGGTCCAATCGCATCTGGCCGGCCGCCGACCGGAGGAAGCCCTGCTGCCGCTCTTCACCATCGCCAGTGACGATGCGCCCACCGCCCGCTGGCAGGCCGCGCCCGAGCGCCTGGCCGAGGGCTGTGGGGCCCTGGTGCGGCTGCTGGCCGCCTGCCTGCTGGGCACCGCGCCAAGCGCGGCCCCCATCCACGAACAGTGCGCCAGCGCCTGGCAGCTCGATGCAGACGGCGCCGACCTGGTGCGCATGGCCCTGGTGCTCTGCGCCGACCATGAGCTCAATGCCTCGGGCTTCACGGCGCGCTGCGTGGCTTCCACCGGCGCCAGCCTGCGCGCCGCCGTGGTGGGTGGGCTGGCGGCGTTGACCGGCGGTCGCCACGGAGGGGCCACGGCCCGGGTGGAGGCCCTGTGGGACGAACTGGGCGAATCCTTGCCCACCGCAGGCCTGCAGCAGCGGCTGGCCCGCGGCGAGGCCTTGCCCGGCTTTGGCCACCACCTGTACCCCGAGGGCGACGTGCGCGCCCGCCTGCTGCTGGCGCGCATCCTGCTTCGGCGGCCCGCTTGGGCCCCCGGGATCAGCGAAGCCCAGGCTCTGGTGGGGCAGCCCCCTTCGCTCGACTTCGCGCTGGTGGCCGTGCGCCGCCACCTGGCCCTGCCGCAGGGTGCCGCCTACGGGCTGTTTGCGCTGGGCCGCTCGCTGGGCTGGATCGCGCATGCGCTGGAGCAGCGCAACGGCGAGGCATTGATACGGCCGCGGGCCGCCTACACGGGGCCGCGGCCCACCTGAGTTTGGAGATCTCGACACTCGGGTTATAATGGAGGGCTTTTTCTGCGGAAAGTACGCTGGATGCTCCACGGCGCAAAGGTTGCTCCGGGTCCAGCACGGCTCCCGCACTTGACAAGGATTGATCATGAAAGAAGGCATTCACCCCAACTACCGCGAAGTTCTGTTCGTGGACCTGTCCAACGGTTTCAAGTTCGTGACCCGTTCGTGCGTGAACACCAAGGAAATGGGCAAGACCGAAGACGGCCGTGAGCTGCCCCTGTTCAAGCTCGATACCTCCAGCGAATCGCACCCCTTCTACACGGGCACGCAAAAGTCCGTGGACAACATGGGCGGCCGCGTGGAGAAGTTCCGCAACCGTTTCGGCAAGACCACGTCGACGACCGCCGCGCCTGCTGCTGCCGACAAGTAATCTGCACGCAATGCGCCAAGAGGCAGCCCGGGCAACCGTGCTGCCTTTTTCTTTGGCCGCGCGCTGTCCCTTTCTCCCTTCCTCACTTGCTTTTAGCCAGGCGTGAACCGGGTTACCGGATTTACCCTTTCTCCCGTCGCCCCAGGGCGAAACCCTGGCGCTTATCCCTTATTCTTGCGGCTCCCTGAAGCCACTGCCCAACGCGTGAATCCACCGACCCCAGCCATCGTTACCCAGAATGCCGTGCGGCCGCTGCCGCGCTGGGCCCTGATGCTGCTGTGCATTGCCTATGTGATCCCCGGCTTCGTGGGGCGTGCTGCGTGGAAGAGCGCAGACATCACCGCCTTCGGCTACATGCAGGAACTGGCGCAGGGCCGCACCTCGTGGCTCAACCCGCTGCTGGGTGGCATGGCGCCCGAGACCGAGGGCCTGCTGCCCTACTGGATCGGTGCCCTGGCCATCCAGTGGGCGCCGTCCTGGTTGTCGCCCGAATTGGCGGTGCGCATTCCCTTTGCCGCACTGCTGGCACTCACGCTCATGGCCACCTGGTACGGTGTGTACTACCTGGCACGCAGCCCGGGCGCGCAGCCCGTGGCCTTTGCCTTCGGCGGCGAGGCATCCCCCCTCGACTACGCCCGCGCCGTTGCCGATGGCGCCCTGCTCGCCCTGATCGCCTGCCTGGGGCTGGCCCAGCTTTCGCATGAGGTGACGAGCTACCTGGTGCAGCTCAGTTGCACCTCCTTTCTGTTCTTCGCTTTTGCCGCCCTGCCCTACCACGCCAGCAAGGCGCTGGGCGCCATGCTGGTGGGGGCCTTTGGCCTCACGCTCGCCGGGGCACCTGCGCTCACGGTGCTGCTGGGCGCCAGCGGCGTGCTGCTGGCCCTGCGCCTTCCCGAGAAGGATGAGCGCCAGTGCAAATCCTGGGCAGTGGCCACCGCATTGGTCATCGTGGCCGCTGCCGTGCTGGCCTGGCAGCTCGACCTGTGGCGCTGGCGCATCGTGAGCACCGAGGGCGGCGGCAAGGAATGGGCGAGCCTGGCGCGCCTGTTGATCTGGTTCGGCTGGCCGGCCTGGCCCCTGGCGCTGTGGACGCTGTGGCGCTGGCGCAAGCAGATCGCCAGCCGCCAGTGGCACCGCCATCTCTTGCTGCCGCTGTGGTTCACGGCCGTCTCCATCGGCGCCACCATCACCACCCAGCCGGCCGACCGCGCGCTGCTGCTGGGCCTGCCCGCACTGGCGGCGCTGGCGGCCTTTGCGCTGCCCACGCTCAGCCGCAGCATGGGGGCGCTGATCGACTGGTTCACGCTGATCTTCTTCAGCGTCTCGGCACTGGCGATCTGGGTGATCTGGATCGCCATGCAGACCGGCGTGCCCGCCAAGCCAGCTGCCAACGTGGCCAAGCTGGCACCCGGCTTCGTGCCCGAGTTTTCGCTGCTGGCCCTGGTGGTGGCACTGGCAGCCTCGGTGGGCTGGTGCGCGCTGGTGTGGTGGCGCGCTTCGCGCAACCGCGCGCCCATCTGGAAGAGCCTGGTGCTGCCCGCCAGCGGCGCGACCCTGAGCTGGCTGCTGCTCATGAGCATCTGGTTGCCGCTGCTGGACTTCGCCCGCAGCTACGTGCCGCAGATGCGCGCCATCAGCGCCGTCGTGGGTGAGAGCCCGGGCTGCGTGCAGACCGTGGGCCTGAGCCGTGCCCAGGTGGCCGCGCTGCAGTACCACGCGGGACTCACGCTGCGCCCGGCCAGCCTCTCGGTGACCGGCTGCGAGTGGCTGGTCTCGGACATCGCCTCCTGGCCGGCGCCTGCCTCCACCGTGGATGGGCTGCAGTGGGAGCGTGTGGCCACCGTGGCACGCCCCACCGACAAGACCGACTTCCTGCTGGTGTTCCGCCGCATCGAAACCGAATCCAAGCCCTGATGAGCGAGCTGTCGACCATTTCCCGCCACGCCGTGACGGTGCTGGCCGGGCAACTGGCCGTGATGGCCTTCGGCGTGGCCGACACCATCGTCGCGGGCCGCTACAGCGAGTCCTCGCTGGCCGCACTCTCGGTGGGCTCGGCCATCTTCATCAGCGTCTACGTGGCGCTCATCGGCGTGCTGCAGGCACTGCTGCCGGTATGGGCCGAGCAGCGTGGCGCCGGGCAGCAGGAGCAGGTGGGCCGCTCGTTGCGCCAGTCGCTGTACCTGTGCGCCGTGGCCAGCGCCCTGGGCATGGCCGTGCTGCTGTCGCCCGGCGCCGTGCTGCGCTGGACCGAGGTGCCCGACGCGCTGCGCACCGAGGTCGAGAACTACCTGGCCGTGCTCGCGCTTGCGCTGCCCCCAGCCCTGCTGTTTCGCATCTACAGCACGCTGAACCAGGCGCTGGGCCGCCCGCAGCTGGTCACCTGGCTGCAGGTGGGCTCGCTGTTCATCAAGGTGCCGCTGTCCATCTGGTTCACCTTTGGCGGTGCCGGCCTGCCTGCACAGGGCGCCGTGGGCTGCGCCTGGGCCACGCTGGTGGTCAACTGCAGCATGCTCGCTCTCGCCGTCTGGCTGCTGCGCAGCCAGGCGCTGTACGAGCCGCTGGCCATCTGGAAACCGCTGGAGCGCCCGCACTGGCCCACCATCGCGGGTTTTGCGCGGCTGGGCGTGCCGGCCGGACTGGCGGTGATGGTGGAAGTGACCTCGTTCACGCTGATGGCCCTGTTTATCGCGCGCCAGGGCACGATTGCCTCGGCCGCACACCAGATAGCGTCCAACCTGGCGGCCGTGCTGTACATGGTGCCGCTGTCGCTGGCCATTGCCACAAGCGCCCGCGTGAGTTACTGGCTGGGTGCGCGTGAGCCACGGCGCGCACGCCAGGTGGCATTGCTGGGGGTGCGCCTGGCCTGCACCATCGGCCTGGCCCTGGCGGGACTGATGTTCCTCGCACGCAACCACCTGGGTGCGCTGTATTCATCGAATGCGCAGGTGGTGGCAGTCACGGGCGGGTTGCTGGCCTGGGTGGCCGCCTACCACGTGGCCGACGCCCTGCAGACCCTGTGCGTGTTCGTGCTGCGCTGCTACCGCATCACCGTGGCGCCGCTGGTGGTGTACTGCACCTTGCTGTGGGGTGCCGGCCTGGGCGGCGGCTACCTGCTGGCCTACCAAGGCCTGGGCCACTGGCAGGCAGTGGCCACGCCCGCCACCTTCTGGGCCGCCAGCGCAGCTGCCCTGGTGGTGACGGCGGCCCTGTTTGCGGCCATGCTCTGGCGCGCGATCAGGCTGCCAGCGCCTGCGGTACTGGCAAGCGCAGCCGGTTGACCGGAAACGTGACGCAGAAGGTCGAGCCCTTGCCCAGTGTGCTTTGAATGCTGAGCGTGGCGCCATGGCGCTGCAGCACATGCTTGACGATGGCCAGGCCCAGGCCCGTGCCGCCGGTCTCGCGCGAGCGGCTGCGGTCCACCCGGTAGAAGCGCTCGGTCAGCCGCGGAATGTGCTCGGGCGCGATGCCCGGGCCCGTGTCCTTGACCGAGAACGTGGCCGAGCCATCGTCCTTGCGCGCCCAGTTCACCGTGATCGTGCCGCCCGCAGGCGTGTAGCGCACGGCGTTGTTGATGATGTTGGACAGCGCGCTTTGCAGCTCTGCCGGCACCCCGGCAATATCACCCTGGGCCAGCAGTTCCGCCTTGGTGGGGAACTGCAGCGCATGGGGGCGCTGCTGGGCCTGCGTCAGCAGGGTCGACAGGGCGCGGCTTTCCTCCTCGCAGCGCTGCAGCAGGCCCTGCACCGGCATCCACTCGGCCATGCCGGGGGGTGGGCTGCCTTCCAGGCGCGACAGCGTGAGCAGGTCCTGCACCACGCTCTGCATGCGCGCGGCCTGCTGGGACATCATGCCCAGGTAGCGGGCACGCTCGTCCTGCGCCAGCGGCAGGGTCTGCAGCGTTTCGACAAAACCCATGAGTACCGTGAGCGGCGTGCGGATCTCGTGCGAGACGTTGGCCACGAAGTCGCGGCGCATGGCCTCGGCCTGCTCCAGCGCCGTCACATCGCGTGACAGCAGCAGCGTGCGTCCATCACCGTAGGGGTGCAGGTGCACCGAGATGCGCACTGGCCGCGAAGGTGTGCTGTTGCGCCCCTCCAGCACCACGTCGTGCGTGAAATCCTGGGCCGTGTAGTAGGCCGTGAACTCGGGGTCGCGCACCAGGTTGCCGATGGACTGCATGACGTCGCGCTGCGCGTCGAAGCCGAACTGGGCGGCGGCCATCTGGTTGCACCACTCGATGTGCCCTTTTGCATCGAGCAGCACCACGCCGTTGGGCGTGGCCTGCAGCGCGGCCAGGATCTCCTGCAGGCGGTTCTGGCTGCTTTGCACCTCCTGGGCCTGCAGGCGAAGCAGGCGCCGCGACCGGTCGGCCGCCTCGCCCCACATGCCGCGCATCACCGGTGCGCGCGACAGCTCGCCGGTACGCAGCCAGCGCAGCACGCGCGCGCCGCGCAGCAGGTCCCAAACGAACCATGCCCAGGCCGCTATCGCCGCTCCCAGGGCCGCACCCCAGGGCCCACCCTGCCACCAACCGAGCCCACCGCCGGCGATTTGCCAGAGCAGAAAATACGTGAATCGCCAGAGCATGCAGGTTGCAAAGCCTTCTCAGAAAACCAGGGGCGCCATGCGGCGCCCCGTGAACCATCAGGCCTGCAGCTGCTGCGCCTGGGGTTGCGATTGCGCCGTGAGCCGGTAGCCGGCGCCGCGCACTGTCTCCACCATCACCGATGCGGCACCCAGCGCTTCGCGCAGGCGCTTGACGTGCACGTCCACTGTACGCTCCTCGATGAAGACATGGTCGCCCCAGACCTTGTCCAGCAGCTGCGAGCGGCTGTGCACGCGCTCGGCATGCTTCATGAGGTAGTGCAGCAGCTTGAACTCGGTGGGGCCGACCTTGAGCTGCTGGCCCTGGAAGGCCACGCGGTAGGTGCCGGCATCGAGCACCAGGTCGCCGATGGTCACGCTGTCACTGACCTGTTCGGGCGCCCGGCGGCGCAGCACGGCACGGATGCGCGCCAGCAGTTCCTGGGTGGAAAACGGCTTGGTGATGTAGTCGTCTGCGCCAGCGTCCAGGCCAGCCACCTTGTCAGGCTCGTCGCCACGGGCCGTGAGCATGAGGATGGGGATGGGCTTGGTACGCGCATCTGCGCGCCATTTGCGCGCCAGCGACAGGCCACTCTGGCCGGGCAGCATCCAGTCGAGCAGGATGACGTCGGGCAGCACGGCGTCGAGCTCGCGCTGGGCCGAATCGCCATCTTCCGCCCAGAAAGGCTGGAATCCGTTGTGCCGCAGGTTCACTGCGATCAGTTCGGCGATCGCGGGCTCGTCTTCGACAATCAGAACACGGGGGAGCTTTCTCATACAGCGTTCGCGGGCCTACAGTACGGCCGATTCGATCTCATCGAGGGCCGTGTGGCGCACGTCCTTGCCCTTGACCAGATAGATGATGAGTTCGGCCACATTCTTCGAATGGTCGCCGATGCGTTCGATGGCCTTGGCCAGGAACAAGAGATCCAGGCTTGGCGAGATGGTGCGGGGGTCTTCCATCATGTAGGTGACCAGCTTGCGCACGAAGCCGTCGAACTCCTTGT